>CALMOJ010000167.1 GCA_937871815.1 uncultured Neisseriales bacterium | reverse complement strand
CAAGGCGAAACACACCAAAAAAGTAGTGTTGGGCTTCAATCCACACGGATTTTTGGGGCATTTCAACGCAGGATTACCTGAGTCTCGCAGGTCGTACACAGGTTCTAGGGGATGAAGAGGGGGCGGATAGCCCCCCCACACGCAATGGCGATTGTATAAGTTTTACCAAGCGTGCGGAAAGTCTCGTCCTTGGCGGTGGAATGGCGCGGCACACAAGCCACATTAACCCTGCGACCCGCCCCCACCGCGCAGCCACGCGACCCCCTCCTCTTCGCAGAGGGCTCACGCCCCGCCGTCATGCCAAGCTGGGCGGGTTCTAAGAACCTGTTTACGATCTGCGAGACTCGGGTGATCCTGCGATAAAAGCGCAGTCGCTGCGGTCTTGGATTTTATTCCCCTCTACTGGTGGGGAGGCGACGGCAAAGCCGGACGGAGTGGTGGCTGGCGACGCAGCGAAAGCTTAAAACCAAGCCCCAAAGGCAAGCACCCCACCCTTGCGGGGTCCCTCTCCACGGGAGGGGAATGCTAGAAAATGCACAAAAAATTGCGTATGGATTCAGTTCCAATGTCGCTTTTTTGGTGTGTTTCGCCTTGGTAACCCCTGTGCTGGCTAGGGCGTAAACCGCTTCTTATGCCACCGCCCCAAAATAGCGGGCATACCACGGCCCCGCTTCTTTCAGCCCTTCCGCCACCCGCCAAGTGGGCGCGTAGCCCAGCAGGGTTTGCGCCTTGCTGATGTCGGCCAAGGAATGCTGCACATCGCCCACACGGAAATCACGGTAAAGCGGTTCCACCTCGGCCAGTGCGGGGCGGATACGGGCGACTTCGTCTCGAATCGCGGCAAAAAGCTGGTTAAGCGAGGTGCGGTCGCCCACCGCCACGTTAAACACCTCGTGGACGGGGGGCCGGAACTCGCCCTCGATGGCCAGTGCGTTGGCTTCGACGGCATTGCCAAAGGCGGGCAGGGTATCGACGGTGGCGGCCAGCAAGTTCGCCTGAATCACGTTTTGGATAAAGCAAAAATCGCGGCTGGTTTCGCCATCGCCGTTGATATACACCGGCTCGCCTTCTAGCAAGGAGGCAAACCACTTGGGCATCACCGCTGCATACGCGCCGTTGGGGTTTTGGCGAGGGCCGAATACGTTGAAATAGCGCAGCCCCACCGCCTGAATGCCGTAGGTGCGGACAAACACTTCGGCGTAAAGCTCGTTAACGTATTTGGTGACGGCATAGGGGGACAGCGGCTTGCCGATGGTGTGCTCGACCTTGGGCAGACCAGGGTGGTCGCCATAGGTGGAGCTGGAAGCGGCATACACAAACCGCCGCACGCCGGCATCCCGCGCCGCAATCAGCATCCGCATAAAGCCGTTCAGGTTGGTGTCGTGGGTGTTCCACGGGTCATCAATCGAGCGGGGCACGCTGCCCAACGCGGCTTGGTGCAGCACGTAATCGACCCCTGCCAGCGCGTCGTCACAGGTTGCGGGGTGGCGGATGTCGCCTTCGATAAAGCGAAAATTTCCCCATGCGGCTTCACCGACCAAGCCCCGCACTTCGTCCAGATTACTTTGGTAGCCGGTGGAAAAATTATCCAATCCCACCACGTTTTGCCCTAAGCGCAACAGGGCTTCCAGCAGGTTGCTGCCAATAAATCCGGCACAGCCGGTTACCAGCCAAGTACGGGGGGTGGCGGCCAGTGTGGTACGTAAGTCGGCGTAAGCAGTCATGGGTGGGGGTCTCTAACAATAATAAAAGGCGCAAAAAATGGGCAACACTCAAGTGTCGCCCATTTTAGCGTGGCTGCGCCGTGTTTTGCGTTTAAAGCCGCCAAAAACGCAAGCCCGCCGCCTCAGCTGCAGCTTTATCGACAATCCCTTTTACATCGACCAACACCGTGGCATCAGGCTTGAGCAAGGCGCGATAACCCGCGATGTCCAATGCGGCAAATTCGCGGTGTGCCACGCACACCACCACCGCATCGGCAGGGGCCAAGTCGGCCATCGGGGTGAGGTGCACGCCGTATTCTTCTTCGGCCTCGGTCGGGTCGGCTTGGGGTTCACACACCTGCACGGCAATGCCAAATTCGCGCAGCTCTTTAATCACGTCGATGACGCGGGAGTTACGCAGGTCAGGGCAGTTTTCTTTAAACGTCAGCCCCAGCACGGTGACGGTGCAAGACGAAATGCACGCGCCAGCATGAATCATCTGCTTAATGGTGCGGTCGGCAATAAACTTGCCCATGCTGTCGTTAATCCGCCGACCGGCCAAAATAACTTGCGGGATATAGCCCAGCTTTTCAGCTTTGTGGGTTAGGTAATATGGGTCCACCCCAATGCAATGCCCGCCCACCAAGCCCGGCTTAAATTTGAGGAAGTTCCACTTGGTGCCTGCGGCTTCGAGCACGTCGAGGGTGTCGATGCCCATCACGTCAAACAACACCGCCAGCTCGTTCATCAACGAAATATTCAAGTCGCGCTGGGTGTTTTCAATCACCTTGGCGGCTTCGGCCACCTTGATGGACGCGGCTTTGTGTACCCCAGCCGTCACCACCGAGGCATACACGGCAGCGACAATCTCCAGCGTGGCAGCATCTTGCCCCGAGACCACTTTTTTGATTTTGGTAAAGGTGTGTTCTTTGTCGCCAGGGTTGATGCGCTCGGGGCTGTAACCCACGGTAAAGTCCACGCCGCAGCGCAGACCCGAGACGCGCTCCAAAATCGGCACGCAAATCTCTTCGGTCACGCCAGGGTAGACCGTGGATTCGTACACCACAATATCGCCCTTTTTCAGCGCGGCACCGACGGTTTCGCTGGCGCGTTCAACAGGGGTCAGGTCGGGCTGGTGGGCATCGTCCACTGGGGTGGGCACGGCCACAATGTGAAAATCAGCCTCACGCAGCACGGCAGTTTCGTGGGTGTAGGTGATGTTCGTGGCCGCCAAGTCTTCGGCGGTGACTTCGCCGGTGCGGTCGTAGCCCGCTTGCAGCTCGGCAATACGCGCGGTGTGAATATCAAAGCCAATCGCACGGGCATGTTTACCAAACGCCACCGCTACCGGTAAGCCGACGTAGCCAAGGCCAATCACGGAAATAGTTCGGGTATGAGACAATCGCCACCTCTCAAAATAGGGGGTTTTCTTTCGTCCATAGCCGCCAAAAAAAGGCATTCAATACGAAAGAAAAGGGGGTCTGGGTTGGTGCGCCTGCGGGATGCCAGACTGTGTATTGCAGCAGACAAACTAGACGCGCTGGGTTTAACTAGCTGGGTATTATGACGCTTTTTCTTCGTTCTGCCTTCTGGCAGCCCATTTCTGCCACACTTTACCGCCAACTGCACAGCCAGTTGGGCGGCAGTGTGGGTACGCACCCTGATTTTTTGGCGTTTATTGCCCAGCACGCCGACTGCCCCGCCCAGTTTTGGGGCAAACCTGATGGCCAAGGCGGCTGGCGGGCGGGCATTGCCACTTGGGGGGCTTACCTTGCGGGGGACAAAGAAGCCCTACGCCGCTTGGGCATTGAGCAGCGGTTTGATTTTGGCTCGCCCGAGCTGATTTTTCCGCTCCATCAAGACACCGGTGTGACACAGCCCAAACTGTGGCTGGGCTTTCGCAGCAAGTTTATTTCCGCGCTGCACGCCGACCAATTGGCCAATGTCTCGGGGCGTAACCGTGGGCGGACAGTGTGCCTTGCCAAAAGTGTGGCAGAAATGTCATCGCAGTCCCGCCGCCGCCGCGCCAAAGAGGTGAGGCAGTTTATCGAGGCCGGCGGTGCGGTGCGCCCGCTGACCGATTACACCGCCGCCGACCTTGCCGCGCTGTATGCCCAGCTCTACGCCTTACGCTGGCAAGCCCCCCATCCCCAAGCCGCCGACCTGCCGCTATTATTTGCCGGACTGGCACCGCTGCTGATGGGACATGTGCTGACCCTGCACGACGTGCCGGTGGCCTTTCAGTTGCTGCTTAAAAGCGAAACCACCCGCGCCTATACCATCGAAGCCATCAACGGCGGCATCGACCCGCGCCATGCCGAATTTGGCCTCGGTACGCTGCTGATGTGGCTCAATATCCAGCAGGCCAGCACCGCCGCCGCCGAAAAAGGGCTGCCGCTGCGCTACTCGCTGGGGCGCAATTCCAGCCAATACAAAGCCCAATGGGCGATTGAAACCCCCTTGCTGCGGACGGTAACGTTTTGACCTTCTCCCCCCCTAGGCTTCCCCTGCCCGCCCCCCGCCGGATACTGCTGATTAAGCTGCGCCACCACGGCGATGTGCTGTTGGCCACACCGGTGGCACACACCCTGCGCCGCCGGTTTCCCGATGCCAAAATCGACATGCTGGTGTACCACGAAACCGCACCCATGCTGGCAGGCAACCCCGACCTCAACACGGTTTACACCCTCAATCGCCAGCTGCGCGGCCTGACCAAACGCCGCGCCGAGCTGTCCCTTGGCTGGCAGCTTTACCGCCAAGGCTACGACTGGGTGATACATCTGTCCGACCAGTGGAATGGCGCGGTGTTGGCGCGGCTGTGCGGCCAGCAACAGGGCATCGGCTTTGACTACCCCAAACGGCGCACCGCCCCGTGGGCACGGCTGTTTACCCAACTGGCTCCGCTGGCGGCCAGCAATACCTGCCACACCGTAGAACAAAACCTGCTGTCGCTGACCCCGCTGGGCATTACTGCGCAAGGCGAAGAACGCCGCTGCATTATGGCGATTCGACCGGCCGACCAAGCCAGCGTGCGCTTGCTGCTGGCCTCGCTCGGGGTGCAGGGCGAATACCTGCTGGTGCATCCGGCTTCGCGCTGGTTTTTTAAGTGCTGGGAAGACGACCGCTTTGCCGAAGTGATTCAGACGTTGGCGGATGCGGGGCATTGCCTCGTGCTGACCTGTGCCCCCGACCCCCAAGAAGTCGCGCTGGTCGAAGCCATTTTGCAGCGGGTGAAGTCGCCGCGTGTGCACTCGTTGGCCGGCAAACTGTCGCTGAATACCCTCGCCGCCGCGATTGACGGCGCACGGCTGTTTTTGGGGGTGGATTCGGTGCCGATGCATATGGCTGCTGCGCTGGGCAAAGACACCGTGGCCTTGTTTGGTCCGAGCAAGGTCAACGAATGGCGGCCTTGGCTAACCCGCTACCGGCTGATACACGCGGCGGACTACGGCGACCTGATCGACCCCGATGCGGTGGACACCGGCACCACCGAACGCTATTTGGTCAACATCCCCGTGGCACCGGTGCTGGCTGCCGTGCAGGCGTTACTGGCCTTGCCCCCTGCCGCCGAGAACGACGATGCCGCCTAAAACCATCCTGCTGATTATTGATGGCTTGGCGGGCGGCGGCGCAGAAAAAGTCGTCCTCACCCTAGCCGAAGCGATGGCGGCGCGGGGTCATGCCGTCACCTTGCTGCTGCTGCGGGCAGCCTGTGCCTATGCCCTGCCGGTTGGGGTGCAGGTCGAAACGCTGGTAGACGACTACACCGGCCCGCTGCGCCGCCAAACCGAAATTGCCCGCCGCGCCCGCCAGCTTGACCGCTGGGTACGCCAACACTTTGCCCAGCAACGGCTGGATTTGGTCATCGCCAGCCTGCCCAAAACCGACCGGATTGTGGCGCATTGCCCCAGCCTGCGCGGGCGGGCATGGCACTGTTTGCACGGGGCGATTTCTGCCGAGCTGACCCGCAAACGCGGCGTGTCGCGCTGGCTGAAACGGCGGCAGCTTTACCAGACCTATCACCGCTGCAAGCTGCTGACCGTGTCGGCGGGACTGCTGCCCGACCTCCACGCCGCCTGTGGCGCCCAGCCCGCCCAAGCCGTGACCCTGCCCAATCCGTTTGACTTTGCCGCCATCCGCGCCGCCGCCCAAGCCCCTTGTCCGCTGGATGGGCAGCCGTTTTTGCTGCATGTGGGGCGGTTTCATCCGGTCAAGCGGCACGACCGGCTGTTTGAGGCGGTCAAGTGCAGCGGCTATCAGGGCAAACTGGTGCTGCTGGGGCAGGGCGCACCCGCCGACACCGCACGGCTGCAGGCCGCCGCTGCCCATGCCGGTGTGGCCGACCAAGTGGTGTGGGCGGGTTTTGTTGCCAACCCTTACCCGTATCTTCGCGCCGCCCAAGCCGTGGTGCTCAGTTCCGACTTTGAAGGCTTTGGCAATGTGCTGGTGGAAGCCCTTGCCTGCGGTACGCCGGTGGTCAGCACCCGTTGCCCCTACGGCCCCGCCGAGATTTTGACCGGCGATTTGGCGCGGGGACTCAGTGACCTGACCGCATCCGATTTGGCGTGTGCCCTGAATGCTGTACTGGCGGCTCCGCCACAGCCCACCGCTGCCCAGCTCGACCGCTTTGCACTTGATAACGTGGTCAGCCGTTACCTTGCCCTTGCCGATGCAGAAGGAGGTTTTACCGTATGACGACCCGCCCCCGTTTTATCCTGACCATCGACACCGAAGGCGACAATCTTTGGGGCGAAGTGAATCAGGTCACCACCCGCAACGCGCTGTTTTTGCCGCGCTTCCAAGCCCTGTGCGAACGCTACCAGTTTGCCCCGTGCTATCTGACCAACTACGAAATGGCGATAGACCCCGCCTACCAAGACTTTGCGCGGGATGTGATTGCCCGTGATGTCGGCGAAATCGGGATGCACTTGCACGCATGGAACAGCCCGCCGCTGCTGCCGTTGACCGCCAACGATGACCGCGCCAAGCCCTATTTGATTGAATACGCCGAGCCGGTGATGCGCGACAAAATCGCGCTGATGACCGACCTGCTGCAAGACACCTTCGGGGTAAAAATGCGCAGCCACCGCGCCGGTCGCTGGGCATTTAACGCCACCTATGCCCGTTTGCTTCATGAGTTTGGCTACCAAGTGGATTGCTCGGTCACGCCTGGGGTCGATTGGCGACCCACGCTGGGCAACCCTGCTGGTACGGGGGGGACGGACTATTCGGCTTTTCCACAGCAGGCGTATTGGATGGACTTGGACCAGCTCGACCAACCGCTGTCGGCAGCCGCCGTGGCCGCCGGTACGCCGACTTTGCTGCAAGTGCCGATGACCATCCGCCCCAAATATCCGGCGTGGGTGGATGGCCTGAAACAGGGGCTGAACACCCTGCGCGGCAAAACCAAGCCCCCGACCCGCCGCTGGTTGCGCCCCCGTGGCGGCAATGCCCAAGAGATGATAGGGCTGGCCGATGCGGTCTTGGCCAGCGGGCAAAATCACCTCGAATTTATGCTGCACTCGTCAGAATTTATGCCCGGCGGCAGCCCGACCTTTCGGGATGAGGCTTCGATTGAACAGCTCTACGCCGACCTAGAAGCCCTGTTCGCCCACCTCGCCCCCCGTTGTCAGGGGCAGACCTTGGCGGGGTTTTACGCGGCGCAGGTGGCGGGTGGATAGCACGGCGATTCTCCGTACTTTGCAAGTGCGGGTGCCTGATTTATTGGCGGTGTATGCTTTTGGCAGCCAAATTCAAGGGACGGCGGGCGCAGACAGCGATTTGGATTTGGCGGTCTTGGTAGCGGGTTACGCCGCTCCGCTCACCCTGAGGCGGCTGGCGGGGGAGGTGGCTGTCCAGTTGAACCACCGCTTACCGCCCCTGCCCCGCAGAAAACACCCCTTCGCACCAATACTGCAACTCGCCATCACGCACTGGTTCGTACACGCTGTGCTGGCCGGTAAAGCCGCCGCGCTGGGGGCGGGTGGGGACGGGATAGCTGGCTTGGTGCAGCAGCACCGCGCCCTCGTCTTTGGCGGCGTAGGTGTAAAGCTTGATGCTGCTCAGGTCAGCCGGTTGGGCTTGCCACACGCCGCGCAGCAAAAAATACGAGCCCACTTCTATCGCTTCCACCGCATAGGGTGAGGCCACAGGACGCAAGCGCAGCGGCTTGGTTTCGCCGCCGTAGCTCAGGTGGCACACCACCTCGGTTAACACCGGCTGGGCGTGCGCCGCCAGCGGCATCCCTCCCAGCAGCCCAAGCCACAAGGGCAGCCCACGACACAACAGACGCATACCATTCATCGAAACACCTTACTGACTTGAACTAAAGAGAGCGGAAAGCACCGCGCGGCTTAGAAGCTGTTTACGAACTCGCGAACGACGGGTCAGCCAAGGCGAAATTGGCAAAAAAAGCGGAGTTGACATGCGGTCAATGAGCATTTTTTGCCAATTTCAACGCAGGATCACCCGAGTGTCGCAGATCGTAAATAGCTTCTTATTGGTTGGCGCGTATCCAACGGTGCCATTGGGCAAACAACTCTGGGGTAATGGCCGCGACAGCAGAACGCTGCCACAAGGCACTTCCGTCCCAGTAGTCGTCGTGGTCGAGCGTACACATTTGCGCCCCTGCTTCGGCGGCAATCAACGCCCCTGCGGCGTAGTCCCACAGCCGCTGTCCGCCGTGCAAATACAGGTCAAATCGCCCCGCCGCTAAATAGCACCAATCAAGGGTGGAAGCCCCCAGATTGCGCTGGCTGCCAAACGGCGCAAGGCTGTTGACGCGGTTAGACAGCCGCCCGCTGCGCAGATATTTCACCTCAATCGAGGCGATGGTGTCGCCCATGCTGCTGGGGGCGTGTTTGAGCGGCAGCCGTGTGCCGTTAACGTAAGCACCACACCCTCGGCGGGCATAAAACATTTCGTTGGAGACGGGGTTAAAAATCACCCCCAGTTCGCTGCGGCCGTTTTGCACCAAGGCGACAGAAATCGCAAAGTAAGGCAAGCCGTGAATAAAGTTGGTGGTGCCATCAATCGGGTCCACGACCCAAAGCCCATCGGGATTGGCTGCCCACAGGGCTTCTTGTTCGGCGGGGGTCATTTCTTCGCCCAACACGGGGTAGGGCAAAATGGTGGGCAGGCGGGCGGCAAGGGCTTCTTGGGTGGCAAGGTCGGCTTCGGTAAACAACGAGCCATCCTCCTTGCGTGAAGAGCCGACCCGCAAAAAACGGGGCATCAGCGCGGTTTCGGCGATGTCACGGACGGCTTGGATAACGTGGTCAACAACCTGCATGGTGGGCGGGGTTTCCTTTTGGGTCACGCGGTGCGTGACATCGGCGGTATGGGCTGCTTGGCGTGGGCAGCGTGCGGTTCTCTGCCTTGTTTGGGCGAGTGCTGGCAAAATACCCGCTTCAATAGCCGCTTTCAATACGACACCCCATCATGCCCCGTTTTTTTGTTGATACCCCGCTGCACCCCCACACCGCCCTGACCTTGCCCGATGCCGTGGTGCGCCACTTGCACGTCCGGCGGCTGACCGAGAGCGACAGCCTCACCCTCTTCAATGGCGACGGAGCGGAATACCCCGCTATTTTGCGGCACGTTGGCCGGCGGACGGCCGAGGTGGACATCACCGCCCAATCTGTCATCAGCCGCGAATCCCCGCTGCCGCTATTTTTGGCGCAGGGCATGTCTAGCGGAGACCGCATGGAGTTCACCCTGCAAAAAGGCGTGGAAATGGGGGTCAGTGTGTTTCAGCCACTGGCCACCCATCGGGCGGTGGTCAAGCTCTCTGGCGACCGTGCTGACAAGCGCGTGACCCGTTGGCAAGAGATTGTGCAGTCGGCGTGTGAACAGTGTGGCCGCAATGTGTTGCCCGTGGTGCGGCCTATTTTGTCGTTGTCGGCATGGCTAGACAGCCTCGCAGACGACACGGCGGCGCGGCTGATGCTGTCCCCCACTGGCGAAGGCCGACTGGCTGCCCTGCCGCCCCCTGCTGCTGCGTGGCTGCTGGCCGGCCCCGAAGGCGGCTTGACCGACGATGAAGAAACCGCCGCGCTGCAACGGGGCTTTGTCCCCCTCAAGCTAGGCCCCCGCATTTTGCGTACCGAAACAGCGGCGTTGGCGGCGGTGGCGGCACTTCAAGCACGGTTTGGTGATTATTAACGGTACGTTGACCTTGTCCGTGGAAAGTTAGAGGCATTTTAAGGGCGTGGCATGTAGAATCACCCACACCTTAAGTAGGGGTGTTACGGTTGCTCTCGCCCCCCTTCCCCTCATCAAGAGTTTTGTGCCGACATGATGACTGCTTTTGCCTTCCGTACAGGTTTGCGTTTCCCCTCCTCTTTCCGCCGCCCCTTTTTGCGGAGTAAGACGATATGGCATGGGGCGTGTGTGACCCTACGGGAGGCCACACCATGATGGCGAGCTTGCTTTACCACTTCTCGCTGCGCCTGATCGTGCCTTTGGCCTTGCTATTTTTGCTGACCACCATGCTGGGTTTGGGTGTGTGGCAAAGCGTTAATATTGGCAATGCCCGTATCGAGCAACAAGCCCTAGAGTCGGTCTCTGCTGACCTTGAGCAGCTCCACGGGCTGGTGGCTGATAGCCTCCTCACCGACGACCTCCCTGCCGTACAACGTATGGTGTCGATGATTAGTGCCAGCCCCAATATCACCGCCCTACTGGTCATTGACGAAGGCGGCATTGTGCGGGCAGCCAACCGCTTTGAATGGGTTGGACTACGCTACCAAGCCTTACCCTTGGGCTTGGGGGCAGATGTGATGGGTCATGCGCATAAATCCGACATTAGCGCGATTAAGTTGGCCAGCGACCGCAAACAGGTCGAAGCCTTTACTCGTGTGCTCTTCGCCCCAAAAAGAGGCGAACTCCGCGCCACCAAGCTGGGCGCGATTGTGCTGCGTCACGATCTTTCCCGAGCCAAAGCCCGCGCCGAACGTGAATCCCTCAACGCCGCCATGATTAACTGGCTGGCGATTTTTGTGGTGTGCGTGTGCATCTACGCCCTATTCCACCTGTCTTTTTACCAGCGCATTAAACAGCTGCTAAACACCCTTGGCATGATGCGTGACGGTAACTTGGCGGTGCGCGTCGCCCTCAAAGGGCGGGATGAGCTGGCGCAGGTGAGCGATGCGGTCGATGACATGGCTGGCCGGTTGGTCGCGCACCAAACCGAACTGGCCGAGCGTCAGCAAGAAATCACCGAATCCTCCGCCCGTTACCGCGCCCTGTTTGAATCTAGCCTCGATGGCATTGTGCTGATTGACGATGCGGGCAATATTTTGGATGCCAACCCCAGCTTCCGCCGCCTCTCTGGGCACGAGCTCGACCTCTTGGTGGGCAAGCCCTTCCAGTGGTTATTGGCCGCGCCCTCTTTGGCGACGTGGACGGGAGCATTGCAGCAGCAGCTTGAGCAGCGCGGCCATACCGAAGAGTTTGAGCTGCTCCTCGCCCATGAGGACAGCAGCACCCGCCCTATCGCCCTGAAGGTGATGCGCTTGGCGGATAGTGCCGGTATTCGCCGTGGCGGCTGGTGCATGTTGCGCGACCTGTCCGAGCGCAAACAGGCTGCTATTGAACAGCGGCTGGCCGCTGCGGTGTACGCCAGCAGCTCCGAAGGCATTGTGGTGACCGACCCCGAGTTTCGGGTGTGCTTGGTTAATCCCGCGTTTACCCAACAAACCGGCTGGGACATACTAACCCTCGCAGGACAAATCCCCGAGCCCTTTGTGCCCCAAGCCGATGCCCGCAACGCCCTGATTTTGGCGGCATTGGCGCGTGAAGGTCGCTGGCAGGGTGAGCACTGGATGCCACGGCGTGATGGCAGCAAATTTCCCATCTGGCTGTCTTGTGCGCCCGCGTTTAACGACGAGGGCCATGTCAGTCATTATATTTTGCTGTGCTCCGATATGACTGAGCGTCTGGCTGCCGAAAAACGCATTCGCTACCTTGCCGAGCATGACGACCTGACCGGCCTCGCCAACCGCTTTGCCTTTATGCAGCGGCTAGAGCCCGAAATTCTACTGTGCCGCACCCACCAAACCCCGCTGGCCGTGTTCTTTATCGACCTAGATCGATTTAAGCCCATTAACGATATGTTTGGGCACAAAGTCGGCGATGCCCTGTTGCGCCAAGTTGCCACCCGTATCTCTGGGCTAGTGGGCGACGAAGCCGTGGTGGCACGGCAGGCTTCGGATGAATTTATGATGTTCGTCCCCCATCTTGTCCCGCAAGAAGCCGAGCGGCTGGCACAAATGCTGGTGGAACAACTGGCGCAGTCGTTCCGTGTGGGGGCTTACGAGCTGTCCATTTCGTCCTCGGTGGGCATTAGCACCTACCCCATCCACGGCAACACCCCCACCCTACTGCTGCAACACGCCGACCTCGCCATGACCCAAGCCAAACGGATGGGCGGCGCGTGTACGGCGTTTTATAGCGAAGACTTGCAATTGGCCGTGGAAGAACGCCATGCCCTCGAAAAAGACCTGCGCAAAGCCATCGAAAACGGCGAGCTATTGTTGGAATACCAACCTCAGCTCGACCTGACCACCCAACGCATTAGCGCGGTAGAAGCCCTGCTGCGCTGGAAACACCCCAAGCTAGGCTGGATTTCACCCGTTAAATTTATCCCGCTGGCCGAAGAAACAGGGCTGATTCAGCCGATTGGGCAATGGGTGCTGAACGAAGCCTGCCGCCAATTGGCTGTATGGCAAAAACAAGGGCTGATGCTGTCAGTGGCGGTCAACGTGTCTACCTTGCAGCTGCGCCACGTCGGGCTGATGAACGATGTCAAACAAGCCCTTGCCGAGCATGGCGTAGAGCCGCATTATCTGGAGCTGGAACTGACCGAAAGTGCGCTGATGGAGAACATCGGTGCCGCCTTGGATACGCTCAAACAGTTTGGTGAAATGGGCGTGCAATTGTCGATTGATGACTTTGGCACCGGCTATTCCAGCTTGTCTTACCTCAAGCAGCTGCCATTTAACGAGCTGAAAATTGACCGCTCGTTTGTCAAAGATTTGGGCAGTGACCCCCACGCCCGCACCATTGTCGAAACCATCTTGGTGATGGCGCACTCATTGGGCTTGGATGTGGTAGCCGAAGGGGTGGAGACTGACGCGCAGTTTGCCTTTTTAACCGCCCACGGCTGTGGCTATTTGCAAGGCTGGTGGCTGGCCAAATCCATGACCCCAGAGGTGCTGGATTGCTGGCTGGCAGACTACGATGCCGAAGCTGTTGCCGAGCGCGTCACCACCGCAAAAAAACAATTTACCTTCCCCAAAAAACTACCAACCAGCGTTCCTGCCTAGTGGGAATAGGGCGAGACCCCAAGGGGGCGGGGGCGGCGTAATTAACCCGCCCCCGCCCCTTTTCCTTTTTCGCCATGCTACCGCCCCCCCCCCGTGGTTTCGGTCTTTGCGGGCACATCACGCCCGCGCCGCCACCATTGCGGCAAACCAATCAACACTACCGCGCCAAGAATCACCCCCATTGCCACGATTTCGACCTGCCCCACCTGCTCCCCCGCAAACACCACACCCAGCCACACCGCCACCACGGGGTTGACGTAGGCATAGCTGGTGGCGGCAGCAGGGCGGGTGTGTTTGAGTAAAAACACATAGGCGGTAAACCCCATCAGCGAGCCAAACGCAACCAAATACAGCAAAACCAGCCAGCCGGTGGCCGGAATATGGGCAGGCAGCACTTCGCCCAGTAGCGGACTCACCCCCGCCAACACCGCCCCCGCCACCAGCATTTCCACCGCCGAAGCCATCCCTCCGCTGGGCAAATCCAGATGCTTGCCCCACACCGAGCCAAACGACCAGCTCACCGAAGCCAACAGCAGCAACGCCGCACCTTGGGGGCTGGCTTGGAGGTTCGCGCCCAAGTTCAACAGCCCCATCCCCAGCAAGCCCAGCACAATGCCCGCCCATTCCCAGCGGGTATTGCGGTGGCCGAATAAGCGGGCAAACGCTGCGGTAAACAGCGGCACGGTGGCGACAGCCAAAGCTGCTACGCCAGAGGCCACGGTCTTTTCGGCCACCGACACGGCCCCATTGCCCACTGTCAGCAGCAATACGCCGACCACACCGGCATCCCGCCATTGCCGTGCGGTCGGTGCGGGCGTGCCGGTGAGTCGCAGCGCGGCATACAGCACACTTCCTGCCACCAAAAAGCGCAGCGAGGCCAGTAGCAGCGGCGGCCAGCTTTCTACGCCGATGCGGATGGCGAGATAGGTGGAGCCCCAAATCAGGTATAGCGCGACAAAAGCACAGGTCAGCCGAAGCCGAGAAATAACAGGTGGGGAAGCCGTCATGGAGAAGGGGGGCGTGAGCCGCAAGGGGAAGAAAAAGCGATTCTAGGCGCGTCAGCCGCCCCGCTGTAGGAAAGTGTGTGCAGCGCAACAAATTGCGGCACGGTTACCCAAGACAACTGCGCTACAAATACACCCTTCTGAATCCCCCTCCCCCGTCTTGGCCACTGCCCAACAAAACGGGCATAGCGGGTGGGGAAGCTACGGTAGAGGTCCTGCGCTGCACGGTCGCCCCGCGTTTCACCTGTCCGGTTACAATCCACGCCTTCTGTTTCAGTCTTTCCAAGGCGTATTTATGTTGCCGCTTTCTTTTCTGTTGCCTGTCCGCCACCGCACGCTGATTTGGCAGTTTTCTCGCCGCGAGGTGCTAGGGCGGTATCGGGGGTCGCTGTTTGGGCTGGCGTGGTCGTTTATCACCCCGCTGCTGATGCTGGGGGTGTATACCTTTGTGTTTGTCGGCGTGTTTAAGGCTCGGTGGCCCGGGGCAGAGGCAGGCGGTGGGCTGGAGTTCGCCTTGCAGATTTTTGTCGGGCTGATGGTGTTTAACCTGTTTGCCGAAGTCGCCAGCCGTGCGCCACGCCTGATTGTGGACCAGCCCAATTTGGTCAAAAAAGTGGTATTTCCGCTGGAGATTTTGCCGTGGATTAGCGTGCTGTCTGGCTGCTTTCACCTGCTGATTAGCGGGGTGGTGCTGCTGGCGGTGGCGACTGGCGTGCGCGGCGGCTTGCCGGTCACCGCCATCGCTTTGCCGCTGGTGCTGTTGCCGCTGATTCCGATGTTGCTGGGGTTGTGCTGGCTGCTGTCGGCCTTGGGCGTGTTTATCCGTGATGTCGGCCAAATGATGGGGATGGTGGTCAACTTGGCAATGTTTCTGTCACCGGTGTTTTTCTCGGTCAGCACGCTGTCCCCCGCCCTGCAGCACTGGATGGCATTTAACCCTCTGACGCTGATTATTGAACAAGCCCGCGTGGTGCTGCTGCAAGGCGAATGGCCAAGGATTGATGCGCTGCTGCTGTATTTTGTGCTGGCGATGGGCTTTGCGTGGCTGGGCGGGCTATTTTTCCACAAGACCCGCAAGGGGTTTGCGGATGTGCTTTGACGGCAGTAGGCCGCAGGTTTGGCGGTTATCCCCCGCCACTGGCAACGCACACCGCCGCAGTGGGTTTGGCTTTTATTCCCCTCTGTGGAGGGGTGCCCCGTAGGGCACTGCCGCGAAAATAGCGATATAGCATGACCATACCCTCATTTATAAGCTCGGCCACGGCGTGGCTTCCTCCGGTTCGACTTACGTGGCGGCGCGGGCTTGCCAGGCCGTCGTTTGCTGATCTGCCCAGCAATTCCAGCAAACAAGGCCGGCCCAATCCTGTCGATCGATGCTAGGTCTTCCAGTAACTGCGGCAGATACAAACGCAAAATGTGTGGCGTGCGTCAGATTTGGTGTCGGCGTGGCGGCATCCAGTGCCTGTTCCGCCAACACATCCTGCGCGGCAATGATGGCCAGATTGTGCAACCCAGCGTGCGGAAAGCCCCGTCCTTCAGGGCGAGGATCAATAGCACGGATTGCGTAGCAATCTTGTTTTTGACCTGACCAAAAATGGCTGCCAGTGGCGGATGTTGCCAACCGAGATGGTGGCAAGAAAACCAAGGGCGCAAGTGCCATATTGTGGTCGATTCACTGGGCAATCTGCTTCATGTTCAGGTTCATGCCGCCAACCGGCACGATACCAAGGCCGCGCCGTCTCTACTGGCTCGCGTGCTGGAAAAATGACTGACAATCCGAGCATTCTCGGCGGATGCGGGCTAGCACGGCACGACAGTGAACTTCGTGGAAAAGGTATTGCGCCGGTCGTGTCACATTTCAACCAAGATCAAGGATGGCTTTGCGGTACTGCCGAAGCGGTGGATTGTGGAGCGAACCTTTTCCTGGCTGGGCAACTTTCGGCGGCTGGCAAAAGATGTCGAGGTCTTGACTGCGATAGGTGAGAATTTCGTGCGCATCGCCATGCTAAAAATAACGCTTACCAAGCACGGTAGATATTAACCA
>CALMOJ010000166.1 GCA_937871815.1 uncultured Neisseriales bacterium | reverse complement strand
GCGCGGTGGGCATTTGATTGCCGTACCGCCGCACAACACCAGCCGAACCTGTCCGGCGTGTGGGCATATGTCAAAAGAGAATCGCCGCAGCCAAGCCCAGTTCGCCTGCGTCGCATGTGGCTACCATAACCACGCCGATGTGGTCGGCGCGATCAATGTTTTAGAGCGGGGACACCGCTTGTTAGCTTGTGGAGAGTCGGCGCAACTAGGCCGCTCGGTGAAGCAAGAACCCGCCGAAGTGCGTCAGGCGCAAGTCTGACCGCCGTAGGAATCCCCTGCTTTCAAGCAGGGGAGGATGTCAAGCCCTAGATGGGACAGGGGATACATCCCAAAAGCAGCGCATGTTTTTGGGCATTTCAACGCAGGCTCACCCAAGTCTCGCAGACTTTGAACAGGTTTTGAGCCTTTGGATGGCAGTACCTACTAAGCCGACTCTCGGGGCCAACACAGCTTAAACCGTGCCCCAGACAACGGTGGGGGGGCGGCTTCCGCCGTCACCGTGCCGCCATGCCACTGCAACACCCGCTGCACAATCGCCAGTCCCAAACCATAGCCCCCTGTGCGGCGGTCGCGACTGGTGTCCAGACGGATAAACGGCTCAAAAATCCGTGCCCGCTCGGCTTCGGGGATGCCGTCCCCATCATCATCGACCCACAGACACACGCTATTCCCTTCCCATGCGGCGGTGACGTGGATGGTGTGCTTGGCATAGCGTGTGGCATTGCGGAGCAAGTTGGATAGGGCACGCTCCAAATAATAGGGGTCGCCCTTTACGCTGGCTTCGGCAGGCAGGCTGCTGCAATCAAGGGTAAAAGACAGCGCGGGGGCATCTTCGGCGTGCAGTGCCAAGACATGACCCAGCCACGGCTGCAGCGCGAGGTCGGTAAGCTGGATTTGAATTTGCTGGCGGTCGAGGCGCGAATACAGCAGCAGCTCTTCAATCATCCGGTCAATGGCGGTGATGTCGCGGTCCATGCCTTCGCGCAGGTCGGGGGGCAGGGCTTCGGGCAGCATTTCCAGCCGATAACGTAGCCGGGCAATGGGGGTGCGCAGCTCGTGAGAGACGGCATCCAGCAGTTCGCGGCGGGACTGCACCAAGGCACGGAGGTTGTCGGCCATGACATTAAACGTGTCACCCAGTTGGCGCACTCCAGAATCTGCCGGTAGCGACACCCGTGCATCCAGATTCCCCGCCCCAAGCCGTGCCGCTACCCGATTCAGATGCATCAATTGCCGCCACAGGGGGCGCATCCACAAAAAGGCCGGCACCCCCATAAATAGGGCTAAGGCCGCCATCAGCCACAGGTCGATGGCGTGAATCTGGCGCAAAAAGCTGAGGTAGGCGATGGGGCCGAGCGTCACCATAAAGCGCGACTTAGGCACGCGCTGCAAAAAAAGAAAGCTCTCTTCCAGCATCACGATGTCGCCTTTGAGCAGCGCGGCTTTATTGTCTTTGCTCAGGGTGTAGGTATCGAGTGGCTCGATTTTAACGGGGTAGGGCAAGGACAGTGACAGGTCGGCCAGTAGGCCATTCCAATCGGCCACCGGTTCATCCTCTAGCTGCTCTTGCAGCAAGCGCATGGTGGCGCGAAAAATATCGTTGAGGTAGCGGTCGCTGACGTTTTGCACGGCGTAGCTATAAATCGTGCCGCTAATCAGCACCGCCCCAACAAAGCACGCCACCAGAATCAGGTAAAACTGAATAAAAATACGGCGCATGGGCTTAATGATCCCAGCCACGTTTGACAAACAGGTAGCCCCGATTGCGCACGGTTTTGATTTTTTTGGGGTCGTTGGGGTCGTCGCCCAGTTTGCGGCGGAGGCGCGAAATCGCTACGTCAATGCTGCGGTCCATGCCGTCGTAGTCTATTCCCCGCAGCGTTTTAAGCAGGGCATCGCGGCTTAGAATTTCACCGGCTTGGCTGGCCAGTAGCCACAGCAAGTCAAAATCGCTGGTGGACAGCACCACAGAAAGGCCATTCAGCAGCACATTGCGGTTGTCTGCATCCACCGTCAGCCGCCCAAAGTGCAAAACGCGACTGGCAGGGGCGGGCGCGGCCAAGCCCCCTATGCCCGCAGCGGCACTGGCATGTTGGGGATGGTGTTGCCGTAGCTGTGCCCGAATCCGCGCCAGCAACACAGCGGGCGGCGTGGTCTTCACCACATAGTCGTTGGCCCCCAGCTCTAGCCCTAGGATTTGGTTCATATCGCTACCCACCGAGGTCAGCAGGATGATGGGGGCGGTAAAGCTGGGGCGGAGGTCACGGCAAATCGACAGCCCATCTTTACCAGGTAGCATGATGTCGAGCAGGATAATGTCGGGCGGCGCAGCGGCGACAGCGGCTTCGACCTCGTCACCTCGGTCGATATGGCGCACATCAAACCCATTGCGGGCTAAAAAATCCCCGATAAGCTTGGCTAATTCCAAATCATCTTCGACAAATAAAAGGGAAGGCAGCAGGGTCATGGAGAAACCTATAAGCAGAACGCAGGCGTAAAAACAGGGCAGCGACAAGGTGACGCGAAGGGCACAGGATACCAAAAAATCACCTGATCCTCAGTGTAGCCCCCACGCCACCAGCCGCCCCACGGCTAGGCTAATAATGCTCAAGCCCGCGATTTGCCGCACCCAAGGTTTTTGCGTCCAGTGGCGGAGTGTTTCGGCAAAAGCCCCCATCGCCAGTAGATTGGGCAACGTACCCAGCCCAAACGCCAACATCACCCCCGCGCCACCAAGGGCGCTGCCTGCTGCCAATGCTGAGAGCGTCGCGCTATAGACGAGGCCGCAGGGCAGCCAGCCCCACAAAGCCCCGACCAGCAGGGCTTGGGGCAGGCTGCGGACCGGTAGCAGTGTTTGCATCAACGGCTGAATCCGCTGC
This sequence comes from uncultured Neisseriales bacterium, assembly GCA_937871815.1. Lineage (GTDB taxonomy): Bacteria > Pseudomonadota > Gammaproteobacteria > Burkholderiales > Aquaspirillaceae > Rivihabitans. The sequence continues at coordinate 3,750 of CALMOJ010000166.1, read as the reverse complement.
CACAATGGCTTGCCTAGGCGTTCGATATGGCTGACAAGGCGGGATAGCCCCATCAAATAGAGCCCCATGGCAATCAGCAGCCCATTGGCCAGTAGATACAAACCCTGTTGCAGCGCACCGGTTTGGAGTGTGGCTAAACCCAGCCCGCCAACTGCGCCTACCAGTCCCCCAATCAGGGTGTAACTGCCGATACGGCCAAGGTTATAGGTGAGCAAGAGGCCAAAAGGCGGCATACGGGTGCGGGGCTGCAGGGAGAGTGCGGTGACAATGCCGCCACACATGCCCACGCAGTGCCCTCCGCCTAAAAATCCAACCAGCAACAGCGCAGCAAAGGTGTAATCCATAAAATAACCCCGCAAAAATAACCACGCCGCCTCCGAAAGTTCGTGAGGCGGCGTGGCGAAAGGCAGCAAGTGACCGTGCTTATTGCACCTTGGCACTCTTCTTTAGGCTACCGAGGTAGGCATCCAGCGCGGCACCTTGCAGATGCTGAACTAGCTTAGGCTTGAGCTCGTCGAACGAAGGCCCTTTCACGTCGCGGACTTCAATCAGCTGAATCACATGCCAGCCGAATTGGGTTTTGACGGGAGCAGCGGCCACTTGACCGGCTTGGAGCTTGGTCAGGGCTTGGCTAAATTCAGGCACATAGGTGTCGGCACTGGCCCAATCCAGTTCACCGCCCTTGGCTTTGCTGCCGGTGTCTTTGGATTGTGCTTGGGCGATTTGGGCAAAGGCTTTGCCTTTTTTCAGGTCAGCCAATACGGTTTGGGCTTCGGCTTCGCTGTCCACCAACACATGGCGAGCACGGTATTCTTTGCGCCCGATTTGGATTTGCAGCTTAGCGAATTCGGCACGCAAGTCAGCATCGGAGATGGGGTGTGTCCGCATCCAGTCACGCACCACGAGGTTAGCCAAGGCGCGGGCGGCAAAGGTGTCCATTTCAGCTTGGTAGTCTGCCGATTTGTCCATGCCGCGCTTGATGGCTTCTTGGCGCAAGATTTCCATCAGCACCAATTGTTCACGCATTGCGCTGCGCAGTTGGGGGGAATCTGCCTGACCTTGTTGCTGCATCTGCTGCACCATGGCATCCAAGCGAGCCTGAGGCACAGCAACGCCGTTCACCGAGAACGCTGCTTTGTCGGCAGCAAGGGCAGGCAGAGCAAAAACGGCAGCCAGCACACCGCACAATAGGGTCTTACGCATAGAGAAAAATCTCGCTAAATAAGGGGGAGAAAAAGGGTGGAGGGCTGCCGTAGGAGAGACGGCAGCAGGATGTACTACTGAATTTTGGCTTTATTGCGTAGTTCAGCAATCGTCTTTTCGATGTGTGCGTTTTGCATTTGGCGGCCAATTTGGGGCTTGGCTTCTTCGTAGGAAGGTACTTTTGCATCGCGCATATCTTCGATTTTGAAGATGTGGTAGCCGATTTCGGTCTTGAAGCCCTTGGCGGAGACTTGCCCCTTGCCAATCGACTTTAGCTCATCAGCCAAAGGCTTGGCCATCGCACCCAAGTTGCCCCAGCCCATTTCGCCACCAGTTTGCTTGGCGGAAGGGTCTTTGGACTTGCTCCGCGCCAAGTCTTCAAACTTGCTGCCTTTTTTGGCTTGGGCAATGATTTGGTTGGCTTCTTCTTCGGTGCCGACAATGATTTGGCGGGCTTTTACTTCTTTTTGGCCGGACAGCTGACCCTTGAGGCGGTCGTACTCGGCCTTGATTTGGCTGTCGGCCACGGGGTTGGCACCGGCGATGTTTTCTAGCAGCGATTGTTGCAGCAGGTCGTTACGCACGGCATCCATGCGTTCTTTGAACTGCGGCGTTTTATCCAAGCCACGGCGGGCGGATTCTTGCACAATAATTTGGCGGGTAATCAGCTGTTGCTTGAGTTCAGCGCGAAGCTCTGGGCTGTCTTTAACGCGACCATTGCTGCCTTTGGTCACGGAATCCGCCAGTTGGTCGAGTTCGGCTTGGGGGATGGAGACACCATTGACCACGGCAACCGTTTTATCTGCGGCATAAGCACCTGCAGCAAGGGAAAGGCTCAAAACAGCAGCAGCAATAGTATGAAGACGCATGGAAACTCCTAGGGGGAAAAGCGGGCTAAAACGCATCAGGCGAATAAGCACGAATAGAAAGGGCGTGGATACGATGGGGAATCAGGTCAGCCAGTAGCGCGTAAACTTTGCGATGCCGTGCCACGGGGGAAAGCCCAACAAAAGCGGCACTGACCAAGGTCAGGGTGAAGTGTCCTCCGCCACCGGCCGCACCCACATGGCCAGCGTGGTCAGCACTGTCATCGTCAAGCTGCAAGGACTCGGGCGCAAGGACGGCAAGGCGGTGCTGAATTTCAGCGGCTAAATCGCGCACGGTCAAAATACCTGCTTAAAGGGGAGAACTTCCACCGACTGGTAAACCCCTGCGGCCAAGTAAGGGTCTGCGTCGGCCCATGCACAGGCGGCGGCCAGCGAATCAAAGTCCGCAATAATAACGCTGCCGGTAAAGCCCGCCGCGCCAGGGTCGGGTGAATCAATGGCGGGGCAAGGGCCGGCCAGTACCAAACGACCCGCCGTCTGCAGCGCAGTCAGCCGTGCGAGGTGCTCGGCACGGGCGGCAAGGCGTTTGTCGAGCGAATCGGGCACATCGCGCCCCAAAATCACGTAACGCATTAAGATTTATCTTCCATATAACGAGACAAAAACAGACCCTGAAGCAGCACGAACGCAAACATCAAACCCATGCCACCAAACAGCTTGAAATTGACCCAGATGGTTTCGCTAAAGTTGAACGCAACATAGAGATTCAGCCCCCCCATCACCGCAAAAAACACCACCCACGCATAGGTGAGTTTTTGCCAGACGGCAGCAGGCAGGGTGAGCTGTTGTCCCATGAGCCTGTTGAGTGGTTGCTTACCCAATAAGTTCATCACCAACAGCGTGCTGCCCATCAGCCAATACAGCACGGTGGGCTTCCACATAATAAAAGATTTGTCATGCAACAGCAGGGTGGCACCACCCAGCACCACAATCAAACCCAGCGAAACCCACTGCATGGTTTCGACCTTGCGATGGCGAAACCACGCATAGGCGACTTGTGCCACCGTCGCGGCAATGGCGACGGCGGTGGCAATATAGATTGCAGATTCTGCCAGCGGCGTTTGACGAGCGAGAGAAAAAGTCCCAAAAAACAGGATAACGGGGAAGAGGTCAGCGAGAAATTTCATCTTTTGATTATCCTGCCAAGCTGTTTTGCTTGGCAAGCCGGATGGATAAGCCGCCGCCTCTCTCCCCCCCGATAGAGCCTCGCATTACCGCCGCAGCAGGATATTCAGATTGGGCTTAAGGTCGGTTTCATCAATATAGGCCACGCCCCCTGGGGTGCCCTGCACAAACTGAATTATTTCTGCCGCACTCACCAGTTCTTTGGGGGGCGCACCCTTGCCGATATAGCGGCGCACTGTCCAATACGCGGTGTATTTATTTTGCTAGCCTCGCGCTGTGCCTTTGTACCGCCTCGGCAGGTGCTGCCGGTGTGGTGGTGATTGGCTCCCTGCCCTTACCAAACTTGATGCAGTGACCGTGCAAAAAATCTACACAGGCAAGGTGATTGAAGTGGGTGGGCAAGCGGTTGCCCCTATCAATAGCGTACTCAATAGCAACTTGCGTCTGCGCTTTTTACAAGCCTATCTGAACCAAGACGAAGTTGACATCCTCCCCCACCTCTCGCCAGAACTTCGTTCTTAGCGCACCCGATAAG
>CALMOJ010000165.1 GCA_937871815.1 uncultured Neisseriales bacterium | reverse complement strand
GCGGGTTGTCTTCAGCAGGTCGGTGTGGCGGGGCCTGGGGGGCCTCTACGGGGCTTTAGGGAGGCCGGGGGGGGTATGGGGCTCTGCCCCATGCAGACCACGCGCTGCGAGCTGGGAAAGGGCTTATCCGCGCAGGATGGAGACTCAGAGGGGACCAACCCCCCCGCGCCCTGCAGACCACCCCGCGGGGTTTGGGGCAACGCCCCAAGGGTTTGCAGTTTCCTTTCTGCCTTCCCCGAAGGGGCTTACCTCGCCATCGGCGAGACAATTTGGAACAAATTGTGGAGTAAGTCCACAACGTATTCACCGTTGGGGCCGTTGACGTACAATTGGCGGATGGGAAAAGCGATCATCCGGATGCAAAAGCTGAAATCGCCCGTCGCTGTGCGTCGGTCGATGAAGCATGCATTCCGTGAGCAGGACACGCCCAACGCCGACCCCAGCCGCACCCCGGAGAACACCCACATCGGGGCGGCTGACGTTGGCGAGGCACTGGAGCGATTCAACGCGAGACTGCCCGACAAGGTGCGCAGCAATGCCGTTTTGGCCGTCGAATACCTCATCACGGCCAGCCCCGATGAGATGCACGGCAAGGCCCGCGAAGAGCAAGACGCCTATTTCGGGGATGCGCTCAAGTGGCTCGAAGCCAAGCACGGCAAGGAAAACGTTGTGTACGCCGGCATTCACAGGGACGAAACCACCCCCCACATGTACGCCTACGTGGTGCCCATCGACGAACGAGGAAAGCTCAACTGCCGGGCGTTCTACGGGGAAAAAGAAGCTCTTTCCAAGATGCAAACCGACTTCGCGGACAAGGTAGGCAAGCAACATGGCCTAGAAAGGGGCCTAGAAGGCTCTAGGGCGCGTCATACGGAGATTCGGCAGTACTACGCTAGGGTGCAGGCCGCAACGCCTAGAACGCCCGATATAGACGTTCCTGATGGCAAATTGCTGGAAGGAAAGGAAGCCTACGGGCAGCGGGTGGCCAAGGCGGTGCTCGAGCAGATCGCGCCCGAACTGGTGGCCTTGCGAGCGAAGGCACAGCAAACCGACCTGGCACAGCAACAGGTCAAGGTTGCAGAACAGGCTAAAGCCCAAGCGGAATTGTCATTCCAGCAACGGGAAAATCTGCTCAAGGTCGAGCGGGAGAAGGTCAAGGATTCAGCCGAGAAGACCAAGGATCTGATTCAGACAATCGCACGCGGCGGAGAGCCGCTAGCCAAGCTGCAAGCGGCTTTCCGGGATCGTATCGAGCAATCTAAGCAGAAAGACAAAGGCATATCACGATAGGTCAGATGAGTTTTCTGTACTCTCAAATAAATCCATCGTCTTGGTGTCTATTTCCTCGCCTTTCTGCCTGTTTGGAGCTTTTCGATACTCCTTCACGAAGGCTAGGCGGTCGCCATTCCACATGTAATCAGGGTTCAGGTAATACTTGTTTTGAACCATGCTTTCGGCAATAAAGCCCTTGATGATTAACTCCTTCATGCCTTTCATGAAGGTGGCTTTACTCATTGGCGTGGCCTGTTGATCGACCTCGACAAAGCTCAGGTACAGAAAATCCTTGCCTATGGATTCCTGGACTCTCATGTAAAGCACCTCAAAAACCTTTGTTCCTGCTCCGGTTAGGTCTTTAAACGCTTTTACCCCGTTCACATAAAGCTTCACGAATTGGGTTTTATCGACCTCTTGAGCTTGCCAAAACCCAGCAGGGGCAACGATTTCACCCGTATTTTCACTGACAACCATCATCCGATTGCCGTCCTTGTTGCTGATGCGTTTTACACCCTGCTTGGTGTTGGTTACGGCATTCGCAATAAACGGATTGTGGTCGTACTTGACCAGCCCCCGTTTGCTCTTATTTCCCTCTTCTGGTCTCACTAGCGAACCTCAATTTAATACTTCAAGTCTCGACACTATACACATGAAGTCTTAGTTTTTCAGTCGTTTCTAAGACTTAAAGTGTGCACTTCTAAGACTTCAAGTCTCCAAACCTAAGACTTGCGAATCTCGGAAACCCGCGTAAACACTGGGTTTTTGAAAAACCCCCTTCTTAAGTCTTAACAGCAGGTCAAAAACAACCCCACGAAGCAGGCCCTGCGGGCGAGGGTGAAGGGCGGTGCTCAACCCGTCCCACTCGTCGGAAACTGAGGAGTTTTTTGACGCGTGTTGTCTGCATCTGGAACCCTCCGTGAAGCGGTAAGAGAGTTCCGCCCCGATGGGGCGAGGACGCAGGGTCAGGGACTGGCAGAGCGGCTTGTCTTCAGCAGGTCGGTGTAGCGGGGCCTGCGGAGCCTCTACGGGGCTTTAGGGAGGCTCGGGGGGGTATGGGGCTCTGCCCCATGCAGACCACGCGCTGCGAGCTGGGAAAGG
>CALMOJ010000164.1 GCA_937871815.1 uncultured Neisseriales bacterium | reverse complement strand
TAAGACACCACACGGGGATGGTCGCTGCCCGCAAAATCCAATGGGCGCGGGGCAATCCCCGTCGCCACCACGACTTCATCAAAGCCCTGCACCTCCGCCGCTGTGACCCGCGTATTCAGCCGCACCGTCACGCCGCTGCTTTCCAGCTGGCGGGCAAAGTAGCGTAGCGTTTCGGCAAACTCTTCTTTACCTGGGATGCGCTGGGCAAGGGCGAACTGCCCGCCAATCTGGGCTTCGGCCTCAAACAAGGTGACGGCATGGCCACGCTGCGCGGCGGTCACGGCAAAGCTCAACCCTGCGGGCCCTGCCCCCACCACGGCAAGCTTTTTCGGCTGGGGGGTCGGTGTAATAGCAAAACGGGGGTCGGCTTCGCGGCAGGCTTGGGGATTAACCAAACAGCCCGCCACCTTGCCCACAAAAATGGCATCCAAACAGCCTTGGTTGCAGGCGATGCAGGTGTTGATGTCGGCTTCGCGCTGCTGGGCAGCTTTGTTGACAAAGTCAGGGTCGGCCAGCAGTGGGCGTGCCATAGAGACCATGTCGGCGCAGCCTGCTGCTAAGACGGCTTCGGCGGTGGCAGGGGTGTTGATGCGGTTGGTGGTAATCAGCGGAATGCGGAGCTTGCCCATCAGCCGCTGGGTGACCCATGCAAAGCTGGCGCGGGGCACGCAGGTGGCAATGGTGGGAATACGGGCTTCGTGCCAGCCGATGCCGGTGTTAATCAGCGTGGCACCGGCGGCTTCTACCGCCAAGGCCAGCTGCAAAACCTCGTCAAACGTGCTGCCGTCCTCGACCAAATCCAGCATCGACAAGCGAAAAATCACAATAAACTGCTCGCCCACGGCCTCACGCACGGCCTTTACCACCGCCACCGGAAAGCGTATCCGGTTGATGTAATCGCCGCCCCAGTCGTCAGTCCGCTGGTTGGTGCGCTGGGCAATAAACTGATTTAGGAGGTAGCCTTCTGACCCCATGATTTCCACACCATCGTAGCCTGCCTGTTGGGCAAGGCGGGCACAGCGAACAAAGTCAGCCAGCGTCTGAGCAATGCCCGCTTCGGTCAGTGCAGCGGGGGTAAAACGGTTAATCGGGGCTTGCAGCGGGGAGGCACTGACGATGTCGGGGTGGTAGCCATAACGCCCTGTATGCAGGATTTGCAGGGCAATTTTGCCGCCTGCCGCATGCACGGCCTCGGTGACCACACGATGCTGTGCCACGCCGTCGGCATCGGCCAACACCGCACTGTGCGGCAGCATTCGCCCTGCAGCATTGGGGGCGACACCGCCGGTCACCATCAGCCCCACCCCACCCCGCGCCCGTGCTGCATAAAACGCCGCCATCTGGGCAAAGCCATCGGGGGCTTCTTCTAGCCCTGTGTGCATCGAGCCCATGATGATGCGATTTTTAAGGGTGGTAAAGCCGAGGTCGATCGGGGCAAAAAGATGAGGGTAAGTCGGCATCGTCAGGGTGTCCTAGCGGTTGAAAGAAAGGGGGCAAAATGGGAGCGCGTCAGCACAGACGACCCCGCCATAGGCGACAGTCTGCCCCATCCGCGCTACGATAGCAGGCTTTGGTGGATGGCATACCCTGCCCATCCACTTCTTCTTTTTAACTGTGAGCTACCCTCGCCATGCTTCCTTCTGAACCTTCTACTTCCGCCGCCGGCATTGGTTTTGACGAACCCCTCGACATGCTGCTTTCTTGCCACCAAAAGGTGCTGCGCTTTTGTGGTCAGCTCGACAAGCTGCCGCACTATGTGGCCGAGCACGGGGTCAATCCTGCCGTGGTCAACACCTGCCAAGGCATTTTGCGGTATTTCGATGTGGCAGGACCGCTGCACCACGCGGACGAGGAGCGGGACTTGTTTCCCGTACTGGCCGAGCGTGCCCCAGACTGCAAACCGCTACTGACTGAAATTTCGATTGAGCACATCACCCTAGAGGGGATGTGGCATCGGCTGCGTGAACAGCTCCAAGCCCTTGCCGACGGTAACGTTGCCGCGCTGGATACGTTGCTATCCGAGGCGTTTACGGCGCGTTACCGTGACCATATCTACCACGAAGAAACCACACTGATTCCGCTGGGACGGCTACACCTAACAGCAGCAGAATTGGCCGCGCTAGGCGAAAGCATGACCACCCGCCGCACGGACTAAGCCCACGCACCCTCATTTTTTCACGTCACCTGTTGAAAGCACCATGACTTCTGTTTTAACTGAACTTTTTTTAATGTTGTTGGTGATTTTGATTGCCGCAGAAATTTTCACCAATGCGTTAGAGCACCTTGGGCAAAAGCTCGGGATTTCGGAAGGCGTAACCGGCTCGCTGTTTGCTGCGGTCGGCACGGCACTGCCTGAAACACTCGTCCCCATTTTGGCCATTATGGGCGGCACCGCCAGCGCGGCGGTCAATGAGGAAATTGGCGTAGGGGCGATTTTGGGTGCGCCGTTGATGCTGGGCACACTTTCCACCTGTTTAATGGGCTTGTCCGTACTCAAAAGCCGTGGACTGTCTGGGCATATCCGCCCCGAAAACAGTGGCTTTGTGCGGGATTTAAACTTCTTTATTGCGGCGTTTGTGCTGGCAGCAGCGGCGATGTTTATGCCGCAAACGTTAGGCGGCTTTAATCTACGGGCAGTCATCAGCATCATGCTGGTACTGCTGTATTTTTTCTACATTATGCTGACGCTCAAAGCCTCTAAAGCCCTTGTAGCGGAGGGACATGGCACTGAAGCGGAAGATGTGATGTTTTTAAGCCGCGTTGGCATCCCGACCAATTCGCTGACGATTGCGCTGCAATTGGGATTGGGACTAGGGCTGCTGGTCTTTGGTGCGAAGGGCTTTATTCATGGCGTGTCGGAAGGATCGGCACTGCTGGGTATGACCCCGTTGCTGCTGTCCTTGTTGATTATCCCGATTGCCACCGAGCTACCCGAAAAAGTGAACAGCATTCTATGGATTCGTAAAGGCAAAGACACTTTGGCCTTTGGCAATATCACCGGTGCAATGGTGTTCCAAGGTACGTTATTGCCGGCCATCGGGATTGCCTTAACCCCGTGGATGCCTCGCACCGAGGTGTTTGTGGGACTGGTGCTGACACTGGTTGCTGCGCTTTGGCTGCGTTGGTGCGCTAGCTTAAACAAGGGCGTGCGGGTCTGGCACTTGATGTTGAACGGCGCGTTGTATGCCACCTATTTGGCGATTGTGCTGTCCACACGCTAAGCCCCGCCCCGTAGCGTTCTCAATCAAAACGCCCCTTGTCTGAGCACTCAGACAAGGGGCGTTTTGATTTAATCCAGTGCAAAGCCAGCCTGTAAGCCGGGTTTTGTGCCTGTGTTGCCACAGGTGACAGTCATTCCTCTAGGCCTGCAATTACTTGCAGGCTCAAGCAACCTACCCGGAGACAACGCGAGCCGCGCCAATGTCTCCCTATTTGGTCTTGCTCCAGATGGGGTTTAGCCTGCCGTCTGTGTTGCCACCGACGCGGTGCGCTCTTACCGCAGCAAGTCACCTTGCTGGCTCCTTGCGGAATCCACCTTTTCACCCTTGCCTGTGCGGGGTCAAAACCCTGCCATCGGCGGTTCTGCTCTCTGTTCCACTTTCCGTCGCCTTGCAACGCCCGGTCGTTAACCGGCATCTTGCTCTGCGGAGCCCGGACTTTCCTCCCCCCACCGAAGTGGGCAGCGACTGTCCGGCTGACTTTGCGGGGCGCAGTATAGCACGCTCCTCTGTGGGGTCAGGCCAAAGGTGGCGTGACCTTTGCGCCGACCCACACCACCCGCGTCCCCGCAAGGCGGTCATGCAAAAATTGGCGTTCGGGGTCCCACGCTGCCCAGACAAACGGCACAAGCAGCAAGCTTGCCGCCATCCAGCCCGAGGTGTGCATATCGCCCCCCGACACCTGCTGCCACACAAAATAAGCCAGCACGGGCACGCCGAGCAGCAGTACCAAAGCAATGCCATAACGTATGGCTGCTTTTTGATGGCTCAGCCCCTGCCCCTCAGTGGTGACCAGTTGAAGCTTCCACGTTTTCATCGCCAAGGTTTGCCCGCCGCGACACCACGAAAAGCCGAAATACCCCCCAAGCACCAGTACCAAATAAACGCGGTAAAGCACATCGAGCCAAGCGGGATGGCCTAGTCCGTTAAAAATGGGCTGAAACACCGCCCCTGCCACCAGCAGCACCCCGCCCAATAGCAGGAGTTCGTAGCAAATACTGCCCACACGGCGGGGCACAGAGGCAAGAGGAAGCGTCATAAGGGGGGCATTCGGTCGGTAAAGAAAGGGGGGATTATAATCGACGTGGCAACATCAGTTGTCATCCCCCTAGCAGTATGCCAAGTCAACGCCCAGCCCCGCTCGCTTGACGCGCCCCAGCCCTAACGACGGGTCAGCCAAGGCGAAGTTCGGAAAAAAACGCCGTTGGACTCGAATCCATGCGCAGTTTTTTACGAATGTCAACGCAGGATCACCCGAGTCTCGCAGATCGTAAACAGGTTCTTAGGGTGACGAAGGTGCAGACCGCACTGCCGCCGTATGCAAGGGCGGCGCGTACTGCCACTGCCGCCAAGAGGCCAATACCATATTGGGATACTCCGCCCGCCCTAAGCTGCCATTGTAGCGACCCAAGGCACGGAATAGGTTGCCCTGCTCACGGTCAAGGTAGTGCCGCAGAATGGTGCAGCCGTAGCGCAGGTTGGTCGTCAGGTCGAACAGATTGTGTTCTCCCGTGCCGATTTGCCGCACCCAAAATGGCATCACCTGCATCAAGCCCCGTGCACCGACGGGCGAAACCGCATATTTGTTAAAGCCGCTTTCCACCTGTATCAGCCCCAGCACCAGTTGCGGGTCTAAGCCCGCACGGGTGGCTTCGTAGTGGATGGCAACCAGCAGCCGTTCGCGCACAAAGGTATCGGGAATGCGCCGAGCCAGCCGCTGCGACATCTCGGCCAGCCAAGCTTGGGCTTCGGTAGGGCGGTCAAATACCAAGCGCGGGGTATTGGGGTCGGCCAATGAGCGGCGCATCGACGAGGCGACATTGGCCGCCAAGTCCTCTTCGCGCTGCATCCCCGCCCACACCGGCGGAGCCAGCAAACTCAGCAGTAAAACAGCTGCGCCTGCCCACCCCGCCAGACCTCGGTGTTGATGTCCCGTCGGCATGGCCTTAGGCCACACCCAACTTGGCACGCACAAAGTCGGCAATCTCGGCGACGGGCACAGCGGTGGCTTCGGTGTCGCGGCGGGCTTGGTATTCCACCTGCTCATTTTTCAGGCCACGGTCACCAATCACCACGCGGTGCGGAATGCCCAATAGCTCACCATCGGCTAGCAGCACGCCTGGACGCTCGTCACGGTCGTCCAGCAGCACATCCACCCCAGCGGCCTTGAGCGTGGCGTACAGGGTATCTGCTGCCGCTTTAACTGCCTCGCTGCGGCCATAGCCCATCGGCACGATGCTGACCGTAAACGGTGCCATCGCATCGCTAAACAAAATGCCTCGGTCATCAAAACCCTGTTCAATCGCCGCGCCAACAATCCGCGACACGCCAATGCCGTAGCAGCCCATTTCCATGGTTTGCAACTTGCCTTCACGGTCTAGGTATTGGGCACGCATGGCCTCGGCGTACTTGGTGCGGAGTTGGAAGACATGGCCGACTTCAATGCCACGGCACAGTGCCAACACACCTTGCCCGTCGGGGCTCGGGTCGCCTTCCACCACGTTACGCAGGTCAGCGACTTCAGGTTCAGGGCAATCACGCCCCCAGTTCATGCCAGTCAAATGGGCATCGGTTTGGTTGGCTCCGCAAATCATATCGGCCATCGCTGCCACGGTACGGTCAGCCACGATGCGCCCCGCAAAGCCCACGGGTCCGAGGCTGCCAGGCTTCGCGCCAAAGGCTGCTTCGATGGCGGCTGGGCTGGCAAATACCAGCGGTGAGGCAATGCCGTCGAGCTTCTCGGCTTTGACTTCGTTGAGTTCATGGTCGCCGCGCACCAGCAGCAAGACCGGTTGCCCCTCGCTGCCTTCCACCACAACGGCCTTGATGGTGTGTGCCGCTGCCACGCTCAGGCACTGGCAAAGCTCATCAATGGTTTTGACGCGGGGCGTGGCCACCGTGGTCAGCGGTGCTTGTGCCGCAGGGCGGGGCGTGGTGGGGGCGAGGGCTTCGGCCAGCTCGACGTTGGCGGCATAGTCGGAGGTCGGGCAGTAGGCAATTACGTCTTCACCACTCTCGGCCAAGACTTGGAATTCGTGGCTGCCTGTGCCGCCAATCGAGCCGGTATCGGCTGCCACAGGGCGGAAAGTCAGCCCCAAGCGGGTAAAGATGCGGCAGTAAGCATCAAACATGGTTTGATAGGTGACTTTGAGGCTGTCGAAGTCGGTATGGAAGGAGTAGGCATCTTTCATGATGAACTCCCGCGCCCGCATCACACCAAAACGAGGGCGGACTTCATCCCGAAACTTGGTTTGCACTTGGTAGAAATTCAGCGGGAGCTGTTTATAGCTCCGCACTTCTTTACGGGCGATGTCGGTAATCACTTCTTCGTGCGTTGGTCCAATGCAAAATTCGCGGTCGTGGCGGTCTTTCACCCGTAGCAGCTCTTTGCCGTAAAACGCCCAGCGGCCAGACTCTTCCCACAATTCAGCCGGCTGCACGGCGGGCATCAGCAATTCCAACGCCCCTGCACGGTCCATTTCATCCCGCACAATCGCTTCTACTTTTTTCAGGATGCGCAGGCCGAGCGGCATCCAGCTATACAGGCCGCTGGCGACACGGCGAATCAAGCCCGCCCGAAGCATTAAGCGGTGGCTAGGGAGTTCCGCTTCAGCGGGGGCTTCTTTGAGGGTGGAGATAAAGAATTGCGAGGCGCGCATGGCATGTCCTAGGGAATCGTCAGCAAATGGGCAACATTGTAGCGGCTGGCTGGCAAGGGGGGAACGCTGGGTGCTTGCAGGCTACTGTTTGAGAACCTGTTCAAAGTCTGCGAGCTTCGGGTGATCTTGCGTTGAAATTTGCAAAAATAGGCGTGTAGATTCAAGCCCATCGGCGTTTTTTTGCGAATTTCGCCTTGGCTGACCCTTCGTTCGCTAGGTTTTGAGCACGTTCTGAGGCCGCCCAAGCTGCATTTATGCAATGTCCGCTAAGCTTTTATCTATCCTGCACTGGCGCGGGGCTGCGGTGGCGAGGCGTACCCGTTAAGTCGCCAATTTGGCAAAAGCCGCCCGCGTTTCGTCGCCCAAGGCGTTGATTAGTCGCAACAGTTCACGGCTGGCGTGCTCCATGCGACCCAGTGCTGTGGCCATATTTTGGTGCAAGCCCTCTTGGCAAAAGCCAATCGCCAATTTGGCTTCTTTGTGAACGGTAGCATGAGGTGGCTCAAGCTTGGTGTACTGTGGATTATGCCCAAAGGCGTGTTTGCCGCGCCCTGACTCGTACCAGTGGCCTAATCGGCATTGGTGGTGGTCGGACAGGGCGTTTGGCTGCTGAGCGTCTAGCCCCATGCACTGCCGATAGACCGACAGCTTGAGCACCAAATGCTCGACGCTAGCAACCTCCAAAAAACAGCCATCGGCGATGGTGCGGATGGAGCTTGCCATGCGTTCGCTGAGGTGTAGCAAGTGGTGGATGTCGTTGGCAGCCTGCTTTCCCTCGGTGAGGTATCTTTCGGCAGAGAGGGCGGTGTCATCCACAATTTTGCGCGTGCTCGTTGTTTCTTGCTGAATCGCGCCCACCAGCAGGCTGATTTCATGGGTGGCTTGGGTGGTGCGCTCTGCCAACTTACGCACCTCGTCGGCGACCACGGCAAAGCCGCGTCCGTGTTCGCCTGCGCGGGCAGCTTCGATGGCGGCGTTCAGGGCGAGCAGGTTGGTTTGGTCGGCAATCTCTTTGATAAGCTGCACAAAGCGGCCGATGTGGTCGGTATGCTCGGTCAGCCGCCCCATGCTGTCTGCGGTGCGCCCTTGTTGCGCCACCACGGTGCCAAGGTGGCGCAACAAAACTTCCACCCCCTGCCCACTGCTGGCCAAAGCGCCAACAGCTTCTTCGGTATGAGCTGACTCACTGTGCAGAGCATCTGAGAACCCCGCCATAGACTGCTGTACGTCGACTAGGCTTTGAGCGAACAAGTTAAACGGGGCAATAAACGCTGTATCTTGGGCGTGGTGGTGACGGGTTTGCTCTAATTGGGTGCGGAGTTGCTCGCGTTCGGCGGTGAGGGTAGCCACCCGCTGAGTCAGGTAGGCATTTTCTGTTTGCAGTCGTAGGGTTTCGGCGTGGGGGTCGGAGCGGGAGAAGAAAGAAAACATGGCGCAATCCTTTAGGAGAGGGGCAGAACGCAATACAAAAACAGCAGTAGTATTTGCATACTATATTGCATTTATTGCAGCTTGTTGCTTTTGCTAGATTGATTTATTTAGCGTCTTAAACGCTTCTAGTAAGCCTGTTTTAAGCAAAGTTAACGCCAGCTTGGACAGCAGTCATAGACCGCGCCGTACCCTTCCCTCGCCATGGTAGTTGGCGGCATACCATAAAGTGACTACCATTCGATTTTTGGATACTGGGCTTAATTCTTATGTCATCCGCTGAATCTGGTCATAAACCTGCGCTGCCCGCGCTCACCCTTGCTGCGCTGGGTATTGTCTATGGCGATATTGGCACCAGCCCGCTTTACACGCTGAAAGAATGCTTTGGGGCACATACCCACCTTGCGCCTACAGTGGCCAACGTCAGCGGTATTTTGTCCCTTATTTTTTGGTCGATTATTTTTGTCGTGACGCTGAAATACATCTCTTTTGTGCTCAAAGCCGACAACAAGGGCGAAGGCGGTATTTTGACCTTGGCCGCGCTAGCGGGGCGCAAGCTAGAAGGGGGCTCGGGCAAGGCGGTCTTGGTTTTAGGACTGCTGGGGGCGGGTCTGTTTTTTGGCGAGGTGGTGATTACCCCTGCTATTTCGGTACTGTCTGCGGTTGAAGGGCTGGGAATCGTCGCGCCAGAGCTTTCGCCCTATGTGCTGCCCTTGGCGCTGGGCGTGCTAATTGCCTTATTTGTGATTCAGCGCAGCGGCACCGCCAAGGTCGGGGCTTTCTTTGGGCCGATTATGGGGCTGTGGTTTGTTGTGCTGGGCGCGATGGGGCTTGACGGCATTATTCGCCAACCGGCCGTGCTACAAGCCATGAATCCCCTGCATGGCTGGCACTTTTTACAGGCACACGGCTGGGGCAGCTTTATCGCGCTAGGCTCGGTGGTACTGGCCTTGACCGGCGCAGAAGCCCTGTATGCCGACATGGGGCACTTTGGGCGTAAGCCGATTCGCTGGGCGTGGTTTTGCCTTGTCTTGCCTGCCTTGCTGCTCAATTACTTTGGGCAAGGGGCGAACTTGCTTGACCACCCCGAAGCGATTGAAAACCCCTTCTTTCTGCTTGCACCGGACTGGGCCACCTTTCCCTTGGTGATTTTGGCGACAATGGCAACGGTGATTGCCTCGCAAGCCGTGATTTCTGGTGTCTTTTCCCTGACGCGCCAAGCCATCCAGCAAGGCTTGTTGTCCCGCCTCAGCATCTCCCACACCTCTGACCACGAAATTGGCCAAATCTATATTCCCGTCGTCAATTGGCTATTGCTTGGCTCGGTGATTGTGGTGGTTTTGGTCTTTCAAAGTTCGAGTGCGTTGGCCGCTGCCTACGGCATCGCCGTGACCGGCACGATGATTATGACTTCCATCTTGGCCTGTACCGTGGCGCATCGGCTGTGGGGCTGGAAGCTGGGCATCGTGCTGGCATGGCTGACCCTCCTCTTGATTGTCGATGTGCCCTTCTTTGCCGCCAACGTGCTGAAGATTTTGTCTGGTGGATGGTTGCCACTGGTGATTGGCTGCATCATGTTTATCGTGATGAGCACTTGGCGCACAGGGCGTACCCTGCTGTTCCAACGCCTACAAGAGCAAGCCCTGCCGCTGGACTCATTTATCGAAAACCTCGAAACCTATCCACCCACGCGGGTGCAAGGGACGGCAGTGTTTTTGAATAGCGCGACGCTGGGCGTGCCCCATGCCCTGCTGCACAACCTCAAGCACAACAAAGTGCTGCACGAGCGGATTGTGCTGCTGACCGTGCAAAGTGTGGATGAGCCCTACGTTAAGGCTCAAGACCGCGTCACCATTACCCGCTTGTCCAATAGCTTTTGGCAGATTGTGGCGCGGTATGGCTTTAAAGAAACGCCCAACGTGCCGGAGATTCTTGACCTGTGCGGCGAAAAAAACTTGGTGTTTGAATCTATGGACACCTCGTTCTTCCTCTCCCGCGAGACCCTGATTTCCACCGACCGCCCTGGCATGTCTCGGTGGCGTGAAAAGCTGTTTGTGTTGCAGTCCAAAAACGCGCTTAACGCCACCGATTTCTTCCAAATCCCCGCCAACCGCGTGGTGGAAATGGGCACGCAGGTCGAAATCTAGCCACCCTCACCGCGCCACACCGGCAGCCCGCACAGGGCTTCGGCTTGAGGCCAATCAAAACACGCGCCAGGGTCGGTTTTCCGTCCTGGCGCGATGTGTTCGTGCCCTGCCATTTCTTGTAGCTCGGGGTAGCGTGTTTTCAGCGCGGCCACCAGCTCGCCCAGCGTGGCATATTGCCCTGCTGTAAAGGGCAGCGTATCGCAGCCTTCCAGCTCTATCCCCAACGACACCTCATTGCAGCGTTCCCGCCCGCGCCAGCACGACACCCCCGCGTGCCATGCCCGTGCCTCGGTGGCGACAAACTGCACCAGCTCGCCGGTGCGGCGGATAAAGAAATGCGCCGATACCCGCAAATGGGCAATCTCGGCGTAATAGGGATGCTCGGCGGGGTTGAGCGTGTTGGTGAAGAGCTGCGCCACACCTTCGCCGCCAAATTCGTTGGGCGGCAGGCTGATATTGTGAATAACCACCAAGCTGGGCGGCTCGGTGCGAACATCGGCGTTGGGGGAATGCCAAGATTGGTTGGCGGTATCAGCCCAGCCATCGGGGGAAATGTGCATGGTGGTGGCTTTGTTGGTGGATGGGTGTGGGTGGGGTCAGTGACTCAAAGAACCGTGTTTGGGGCGGGGTGTGCGCCGCGTAAACCGGCCATCTGGCGGGTGTCGCCCATCATAAAGGCATGGTTGTCGTCGGCACTGGCGCGAAGGGCATCCCACAGCGCGGCAACCCGTGCAATCGGTCGGCGTTCAGTTGGGGCAATCATCCACAGACTGCGGACTAAATCAATTTCGCCCTCCAGCACGGGAACAAGGTCTGGGCTTTGGTGGGCCAAAAAACAGGGCAATACGGCCAAACCCAAGCCGCGCCGCGCCGCCATATATTGCGCCACCACGCTGGTGCTGCGGACATTTACCGTCGCCCCAGGGGCAATTTGCTCAAGGTAGCGCAGCTCGGCACTAAACACCAAATCGTTGATGTAGCCGATAAAACGGTGCTGGGTTAGGTCACGCAGGCTGGTTAGCGGCGGATGCTGTGCAAGGTAGTCGGGCGTGGCATAGAGCTTGAGCCGGTAATCGGTCAGCTTGGTCAGCAGGTAGTTGCCGGTTTGGGGACGCTCCACCGAGATAGCAAGGTCGGCCTCGTGTTTGGCGAGGTTAACGAAGCGCGGCACGGGCAGCAAATCCACGCTAATCAGCGGATGCAGGTCACAAAAATCCGCCAGCCACGGCGCAAGGACAAACGTGCCAAAGCCCTCTGTCGCCCCAAGCCGCACCTGCCCAAACAGACGCTGGTCGTGCCCTGCCAGCTGCTCGGTGGCGAGGTGCAGGGTGTTTTCGATACTTTCGGCGTACTCCAACAGCCGGTAGCCGTGCGGGGTGAGGACGCAGCCTTGGTTGTTGCGTTCTAGAAGCTGGGTGCCGAGGGTGGCTTCAAATCGGCGCAAGCGGCGTGAGAGGGTGGAATGGTCTATGTCCAAGCGGCGGGCGGCTTCGACCAGCCGCGTGCTGCGGGCGACTTCTAAAAACAGCCTTAAATCATCCCAGTTCATTTGTTTTTCTTTAAAAATCAACGGGCTGTTCCTTTGTGTGGGAGTTGCTTGTCAGCGGGGCAGAAGTGGCAAGGCAAACGAGGGGCGGTGGGCAAGGTGTCTATTTCTGCCTAGGCATTTTTGCATGGCCAATGTGATTTTATGGCTATTGTGCAAACAATTATGCCTAGATAGAGTTTGTGCCACCCTACCTTATTTGGAAGCCCACCATGTCCCATTCTGCCGTTCCTGCCATCCCCCTCTACCTTGGCGGCCTGCCTGTTCAATCCCGCAGCACCGAATGGCACGATGTGCGTAATCCCGCCACGCAAGAAGTCGTGGCACGCGTGCCTTTTGCGACACCAGAGGAAGTGAACCTCGTGGTTGCCAACGCCAAGACGGCTTTTGAAAGCTGGCGCAACACTTCGTTGGGGCAGCGGATGCGGATTATGCTCAAGCTGCAACAGCTTATCCGTGACAACGTGGGCAAGCTGGCCGAGCTGATTACCCGTGAGCACGGCAAAACCCTGCCCGATGCCGAAGGCGAAGTGATGCGCGGCCTAGAAGTGGTGGAGCACGCGTGCGCCATTACCTCCTTGCAACTGGGCGAAATCGCCGAAAACGCGGCCAGCGGCGTGGATGTTTACACCCTAATTCAACCGATGGGCGTGGGCGTGGGTATTACCGCGTTTAACTTCCCGGTGATGTTGCCGTGCTTTATGTTCCCGATGGCCATCGCTTGCGGCAATACCTTCGTGCTCAAGCCTTCCGAGCAAGACCCTTCCGCGACCATGTTCTTGGTGGAGCTGGCACACGAAGCCGGTTTGCCACCTGGCGTGCTAAACGTGGTGCATGGCGGCGCAGACGTGGTCAACCAACTGTGCGACCACCCCGATGTGCAAGCTGTGTCGTTTATTGGCTCGACCCATGTGGGCACACATATCTACCGCCGTGCCGGTGAAGCCGGTAAGCGTGTTCAAGCCATGATGGGTGCGAAAAACCATTGCGTGGTGATGCCGGATGCACACAAAGACCAAGCTATCAACAACCTGATTGGCTCGGCGTTTGGGGCTGCAGGGCAACGCTGCATGGCCAACTCGGTGGCGATTTTGGTGGGTGAAGCGCGGTCTTGGTTGCCAGAGATTGTGGAACGGAGCCGCACCATGCGCGTGAATGCCGGCACTGACCGCACCGCAGATTTGGGGCCTTTGGTGTCGCCTGCCGCCAAGCTGCGGGTAGAGGGCTTGATTGCCTCTGGGGTGGCGCAAGGGGCAAATCTGTTGCTGGATGGGCGTGGCATTACGGTGGAAGGCTATCCCAATGGTAACTTTGTTGGCGCAACCGTGTTTAGCGGCGTGACCACCGACATGGATATTTACCACCAAGAGATTTTTGGTCCGGTGCTGTGCTTGGTCGAAGCCGAAACCTTGGACGAAGCCATCGCCTTTATTAACGCCAACCCCAATGGCAATGGCACGTCCATCTTTACCAGTTCTGGCTGGTCTGCCCGCAAATACGAGAACGAAATCAAAGTCGGCCAAGTCGGCATTAACGTGGCGATTCCTGTGCCTGTGGCCTACTTTAGCTTTACCGGCTCGCGGGCTTCTAAGCTGGGTGATTTGGGGCCTAACGGCAAGCAAGCCGTGTCCTTCTGGACACAAACCAAGACCGTGACTGCGCGTTGGTTTGAGCCGGATAGCGACGCAGGGCGGGTCAATACGACCATTTCGATGAAATAGTCCCCGCGCCTCGCCGCAAGCAATACCCGAAAAAGCCCAGCCCTGTGACAGGGGCTGGGCTTTTTGGTGGCTCTTAGAAGCTGTTTACGATCTCGCGAACGACGGGTCAGCCAAGGCGAAATTCGGAA
>CALMOJ010000163.1 GCA_937871815.1 uncultured Neisseriales bacterium | reverse complement strand
ACGGCCACGGCTTCGTCAGGGTTCACGTCACGGCGGGGTTCTTTGCCGAAGAACTCTTTAACCTTGTCTTGCACCTTAGGCATACGGGTTTGGCCGCCAACCAAAATCACGTCGTCGATTTGGTCAATCGTCAGGCCGGCATCTTTCAGGGCGATTTTGCATGGCTCGATGGAACGTGCCACCAGCTCTTCTACCAAGCTTTCAAACTTGGCGCGGGTGATTTTGACCGCCATGTGCTTAGGGCCGGAGGCATCGGCGGTGATGTAAGGCAGGTTAACTTCGGTTTGTTGGGCGGAAGACAGCTCAATCTTGGCTTTTTCGGCAGCGTCTTTCAGGCGTTGCAGTGCCAGCACATCGCTTTTCAGGTTAACGCCCGACTCGCGCTTAAATTCTTCAATCAGGAAGTCAATCAGACGTTGGTCAAAGTCTTCACCGCCCAAGAAGGTGTCGCCGTTGGTGGACAGCACTTCAAACTGGTGCTCGCCATCAAGCTCGGCGATTTCGATGATGGAAATATCGAACGTGCCCCCGCCTAAGTCATAGACGGCAATTTTGCGGTCGCCTTCTTTTTTGTCCATGCCGAACGCCAGCGCGGCGGCGGTGGGTTCGTTGATGATGCGTTTAACGTCCAGACCGGCGATACGCCCTGCATCTTTGGTGGCTTGGCGTTGGCTGTCGTTAAAGTAAGCCGGTACGGTAATCACGGCTTCGGTCACTTCTTCGCCGAGGTAGTCTTCGGCGGTTTTCTTCATCTTGCGTAGCACTTCTGCAGAGATTTGCGGTGGAGCCAATTGTTTGTCGCGTGCCGAAATCCACGCATCGCCGTTGGAGGCTTTCATGATTTTGAAAGGCATAAGGTCGATGTCTTTTTGGACTTCTTTTTCTTCGAAGCGGCGACCAATCAGACGCTTAACCGCGTAGAGGGTGTTGGTTGGGTTGGTGACGGCTTGGCGTTTGGCCGGTGCGCCAACCAGAATTTCGCCATCTTCTTGATACGCAATAATAGAGGGGGTGGTGCGTGCGCCTTCGGCGTTTTCAATCACCTTAGGCTGGCCATTTTCCATCACAGCTACGCAGGAATTGGTGGTGCCCAAGTCAATACCGATAATCTTGCCCATGAATTGTTTCCTTCAAAAATAGTGAGATATAAAAACTAAGGGATGCGGTGAAAGGCCGACGGTTTAATGCTTGTGATTCAATCGGTTAAATTAAATCGACCAGCCTTGCTTGAATCAATAAATTACGCCGCCCTGTGGTTTTTCAAGCCCTAGGGGGCAAAAAAATGCAGTGCAGCAATTAGCCTTTGGCCACCATCACCATGGCCGGACGCAGTACGCGGTCAGCCAATGCGTAGCCTTTTTGCATCACGGCCACGACGGTATTGGCTTCGGCTTCAGCCTCCACCACGCTGATGGCTTGGTGTTTGTGCGGGTCGAGTTTTTCGCCCATTGGGTTGATTTCTGCGAGTTGGACTTTTTCAAACGCGGCAACCAGTTGTTTGAGCGTCAGCTCCACCCCGTTTTTCAGGGTGTCGAATTGCCCGCTGGTGTCGGCCAAGGCCATTTCTAGGCTATCACGCACCGGCAGCAGCTCAGTGGCTAGTTTTTGCACGGCGAATTTGTGAGCACTTTGCACCTCTTCCGTGGCGCGGCGGCGTTGGTTTTCTTGCTCGGCGCGGGCACGCAAAAACTGGTCTTTTAACTCGGCGATTTGGGCTTCTAGCTCTGCCACGCGGGTATCGGTGGTGGATTCGATAGTCGCAGCAAAGGCTTCTGCGGACTGTTCGCCAAAGGAAAGGGTTTCAGCAACAGGGGTGGTTTCTGGGGTAGGGGTCATACTAAAGCTCCGATAACGGCATTCGAGTGCCAGCCATATCGGGGCAGCTGAGGGCTTTTCAATAGTGCGGGGTGGGGTTTGTGGGGCGGACGACCGCAAAAACCCCAAACGGGGCAGGGTAAAGCGTCTGGTACCCGACAAAAAAACAAAACCCAAGCCCTACCGTGCAGCTTCAGACACGGCGGGACTTGGGTTCTGTTGTGCGGCAAGGTGGGGTACGACGTAGCTTTACCCGCTGCATCACCCCCTAAAAAACGCCGCCGTCTCGGCCACAAAAGCAGGCAAAGCCTCCAGATGGCTGGCGTGTCCCACATGGGGCAGTACCACCAGCTGGGCATCCGGCAGCATATCAACGAGGCAATCGGCTTGGTAGCGGGGGGTCAGACGGTCTTCGTTGCCGACCAGTACCAGTGTGGGCTGGGTGAGCTGCGCCAGCCACGGGCGGGCATCGTGGGACAACACACCCGCCGTGAGCCGCTCGACTGCCGACCACGGATGCTGGGCGGCAATGCCGCGCAAAGCAGCCAACAAAGGCTGTTGTGCCGCCAAAAAAGCACTGCCAAACACCCACGGCAGGCTTTCGGTAAAGCGCAAATCCGCGCCTCCTGCCGCTTGGGCCGCCGCCCAACTGGCGGCCATCGCCGCATTGGCCGCATCGGAATACGCCAAAGTGCTGGCCAACACCAGCCGCGCCACCCGTGTGGGGTGACGGTGGGCAAAATGCTGCGCCACCATCCCGCCATAAGACAGCCCGAGGACATGGGCACGCGCCACCCCCAGCAGCGTCAGAGCGGCGGCAAGGTCATCGGCTTGCTCGGTTAAGGGATAGGCAGGCTCGTCGGGCTTGCTGCTTTGGCCTTGGCCGCGAAAATCCAAACACAGCACCCGAAAATGCGGGGTGTAGTGCGGCACATGCCACGCCCACGCTGCCGTGGTCATGGTGATGCCGTTGAGTAGCACAAGGGTCTGTTCGCCCTCGCCGTGAAATTCGTAATACAGCGAGGTGGTAGAGTCGGGGAGGGTCAGGTGGGGCATGGTAGAAGGCTCTAAAAACTGGTGCAAAGTCTGCGAAACGCGGGAGCCCCTTGGTTCGCGAGACTTTGAACGCGTTCTAAAAAATAGGCGAAGACGCAATCAAAAAAAGGGAGTGGGCTAAACCGTCAGATAGGACGACTGCTTTAACCCTGCTTTTAGTTCGGCCAAGAACGTGCCGCGCTCGTCCCCACTGAGGTCGGCGCGAACAATCTTGTCTAGGTAATGGCTAATCAAATCATCGGGTTGCAGGTGAACGTAGCGCATCATATCTTCGATGGTGTCGTGCTCTTCCACGCCCTCAATCCGTACCGTGCCGTCTTCTTCCACATGGACGTTGACCGAGTCGGTATCGCCAAACAGGTTGTGCATATCACCCAAAATTTCTTGATACGCCCCCACCAAAAACACGCCAATCAGGTACTCGCAACCGGGCTTGAGGTCGTGCACCGGCATCGACGATTCGATGCTTTGGCTATCGACATATTGCGCCACCTTGCCATCCGAATCGCAGGTCAAATCTTGCAGCACCGCGCGGCGGGTGGGCATTTCGTCTAGGCGGTGCAGGGGGGCGATAGGCAGCAATTGCCCAATGCCCCATGTATCCGGCAAGGACTGGAACACCGAGAAATTGCAGAAATACTTGTCGGCCAGTTTGTCGTGCAGCTCGTCATACACTTGGCGGTGCGAGCGGTGGGTGGTCATCAAGGCACGGTGCAGCCGACGGCACAGCGCGGCGTAACACTGCTCGGCAAAGGCTTTTTCGGCCAAGGATAGCCGCCCATCGGTGTAAAGCTCGGTGACGGTGGCCACATACTGCCCCGCGCTGTAATAGGTTTCCGCCGCCAGTTCGATATCGCCGGTGCAGGCCAAGTCGTAGAGCTTTTTAAGCGGGTCGGCTAGCGTGTTGGGGTCTTCGACATTTGGAATCGCATCCAGCGGCTGTTCCACGTCGGTGACGTTGGTAATCAGCACCGCATGGTGGGCAGACAAGGCGCGACCCGATTCGGACAACAAGTGGGGATAGGGGACGTGGTATTCGTCGCAGAAGTCCCGCACCATGCCGACAATCGTTTCGGCGTATTCGCCAATGGTGTAGTTGACCGACCACGGATTGCGCGAGTGGGTGCCGTCGTAATCCACGGCCAGCCCACCCCCCACGTCCAGATGGTCTATCGGCAGCCCCAGCGCGACCAACTCGCCATACCAGCGGACGGCTTCGCGGAATACCAGCCGGTAGTCGCTGATATTGGCAATCTGCGACCCCATGTGAAAGTGCATCAGCCGCAGCGCGTCTTTCATCCCCGCTGCCACAAAGCGTTCGACCACCGACAGCACTTGGGCGGCAGACAGCCCAAACTTGCCTTTTTCGCCGCCGCTGTCTGACCACTTGCTGTTAGCCAGTGTCGAAAGCCGCACCCGCACCCCGACCATCGGCATGATGTCGAGTTTTTTGGATTCCTCAATCACATACTGCACTTCGGCTTCTTTTTCGATGACGAGGAAAATCTTGTGCCCCAGCTTTTGGCCAATCAAGGCCAGCCGGACAAACTCGCGGTCTTTGTAGCCGTTACAGACGATGGTGCCACCGGCGGGGGCGAGGGCGAGCACGGCCAGCAGCTCAGGCTTGGAGCCGGCCTCTAGGCCAATGGGCAAACTGGGGTCGGCGATAATCCCTTTAATCACGGCCTCTTGCTGGTTCACCTTGATGGGGTAAAGCAAGGTATAGGGTGTGTCGTAGCTGAGCTTGGCCCGGGCTTGGTCAAAGCCGCCAATAATCCGCCGCACGCGGTGCTGCAAAATATCGGGAAAGCGTACTAGCAGCGGCAAAGCCAGCCCTTTGGCGCGTAAATCTTGGGTCAGGGCGTAAATATCTAAGGCGGTTTCGTCGTACTTGCCGTGGGGGTGGACGCTGACGTGACCATTGTCGCCAATGTCGTAATAGCCTGCGCCCCAGTGGCGAATGCCATACATATTGCGGCTATCTGCAATTGACCAGCTCATAACGTCGTCCTTGGGGTGGGGTAAGTGAGGTGAAGCGGGCGGGGGAGGGCATTGTGCCCTCACCTTTGAATCGCGCATTTTCCGCTAGTTTAAAGACCGCCATCTTACGGAGGCGATTTTTCTGGCGGTTGGCGGGATGGGGGCGTACCCCAAAGAACCTGTTCACAATCTCGCGAACCACGGGTTCGCCAAGGCAAAATGAACCAAAAAAGCGGCGTTGACACGCGGTCAATGCGCATGTTTTTGGGGTATTTCAACGCCGAATCACCCGAGTCTCGCAGAGTTTAAACAGGTTCTAGCCGCCGCAGGTACCGCCTTGGCTGGCTTTCCCTGCCTTGGGACGCAGGGCGCGATACACCATATGCAGCCAATCGCGTTTGGTCAGCACGGGGCGTTGGGTAAAGATGTCGCCGCCACTGGCATGAAGCTTACGGAGAATGGTGTCGCCACCCATAATAATTAGCCGCAGCTCAAACCCAAACCTGCCTTTGAGCCGCATCCCGAGTGGCGCACCGGCGGCCAGCATTTTGCGGGCGCGTTCAATTTCAAACAGCATCAGGGCTGACCACAGCCCGCTGGTATCGCGCTGGGCAATCTGCTGCTCGCTGACTTTAAACCGTGCCAAATCAGCCTGCGGCAGATACACCCGTCCCCGCGCCCAATCTTGTTCCACGTCTTGCAAAAAATTGATCAGCTGTAACGCGGTGCAAATGCCGTCACTCATGGCGAGGCTTTGGGCATCGTGCTCACCAAACAACGCCAACATCAGCCGCCCCACGGGATTGGCCGAACGGCGGCAATAGGCCACCACCTCGCCAAAATCGGCATAGCGCGTGGTGGTGACATCCTGTTCAAACGCCGACAGCAAATCGTAAAACGGAGCCATCGGCAGGGTGTGGGCGGCGATGGCAGCGGCGAGGGGGGTAAACACAGGGTCGTCGGCGGGGGTGTCGCCTGCTTCAATCCGCGCCAGCGCTTGCCGATACGCCGCCAGTGCCGCCAGCCGCTCGGCGGGCGTGGCCTCGCCCTCGTCGGCAAGGTCATCTGCGGTGCGGGCAAAGCGGTAGATTGCATGGACGGCAGGCCGCAAGCGGCGCGGCAACGCCCATGAGCCAACGGGGAAGTTTTCGTAGTGATTGATGGACATGGTGGGGATACGCCAGTGAAGGGGCATGTGCCCCCTTGGTGGGTGAGCTGACTGGAGTGGATGTCGCCTAGGTTTTTAGCGTGGCGAGTCGATCCATAATGAATTTAGACAAGCTGACCCCATTGTTGTAGTCAAAGTCTTTTAGCTGCACGACCATAAAAGTATTTTTTCACCTGCGATTTTTAGGGTTTTTTTAGCATCGTATGTTAGTACAACAGAGCGAAAAGCCTGTGCAGCCAAAAATACATCTGTGTGGTTTTTTAATAACTCAGTAGGTCTTTTGTTTGATCCAATTTTCTGGTTTTTGATGAAATCAATTTCGCATTCCTCTGCCATCCGCCACCCCACCCCTAGATTGCCTTCTTCTCCAAAGCCAGAGTGCAACGAAGCGGGCGCGTTGGGCGTTTCTTCTGAAAAGCCAAAAAATGAACGGGACTTAACGCTGCCATTTTCTAAATATTTCTTAACATAGGCCATTTTGGCTTCTGGCATATGACCAATCTCCACTTCAACCTCTTTCGTAATGTACAAGTTGAATTGTGGTTGGGGCAGTTCTGCGCAGAGGTCAAAGCCATTTTCGAAAAAATGATCCCATACGTTGCAATCAATCAAAACAGCAGTAGCTATAAAAAACTCCTTTGCATAGGGCGTAACAGAGGCCACGCTATTTTTTCGATGTAGCACCCTCTGCTACCCCACCCTAAACACCGGCAGGCGGCGCACCATCTTCATGGTTTCCAAACTTACGGTAATGACGCGCTGGAACAGTTTAT
>CALMOJ010000162.1 GCA_937871815.1 uncultured Neisseriales bacterium | reverse complement strand
TTCTTTTCGCCCTGCGCGTGCCGTGTTTGCTGCAACGCCAACGCCTTGTTAAACACGAAGCGGCACGACCCCGCGCTGGGTAAAACGCCAGCAGCCCCTAGTATTTTGAGGAGGCGGCACTTCAGTCCCTTGTATTTCCATGCTATTACCCTGCCGATTTACCTATCAGGGGGCGGCGGTTTTTTGCACAAGAATGATAAACTTTCCCCTCCCCTGCAACTTGAGCAAAGAACAGTGCTATGTCTGGCAATACTTTTGGTCTCTTATTTACCGTCACCAGCTTTGGCGAAAGCCACGGCCCCGCGATTGGCTGCGTGGTCGATGGCTGCCCCCCAGGCCTAGCGATTAGCGAGGCAGAGATTCAACTGGAGCTAGACCGGCGTAAGCCGGGCACCAGCCGCCACGTCACCCAACGGCGCGAACCCGATACCGTTGAAATTCTCTCTGGGGTATACGAAGGCAAAACCACTGGCACCCCGATTGGGCTGCTGATTCGCAATACCGACCAGCGCAGCAAAGACTACGGGAATATCGCCGACACCTTTCGGCCTGGCCATGCCGATTACACCTACTGGCACAAATACGGCATCCGTGACCCGCGTGGTGGCGGTCGCAGCTCGGCCCGCGAAACAGCGGTGCGGGTGGCGGCAGGGGCGATTGCCAAAAAATGGCTGTCCGAACACTTTGGCATTGTGGTGCGTGGTCATCTGACCCAAATTGGCGAACACGTCATTCCGTTTACCGACTGGGCCGAGGTCGGCAACAACCCCTTCTTTGCCGCCGATGCCGCGATTGTCCCCACGCTCGAAAGCTATATGGACGACATCCGCAAGTCGCTGGATTCGGTAGGCGCACGGCTGCGGGTGGTGGCAGAGAATGTGCCGGTCGGCTGGGGCGAGCCGGTGTTTGACCGTCTGGATGCCGACATTGCCCATGCCATGATGAGCATCAACGCGGTGAAGGGGGTCGAGATTGGCGCGGGCTTTGCCTGCGTGGCGCAGCGCGGCAGTGAGCACGGCGACGAGCTGACCCCTCAGGGCTTTGCCAGCAACCACGCGGGCGGAATTTTGGGTGGGATTTCGACAGGGCAAACGGTCGAAGTCTCGATAGCGATTAAGCCCACCTCCAGCATTGCCCAGCCGCGCCATTCCATCGACAAAGCGGGCAACCCCGTCACCATGGAAACCCACGGCCGCCACGACCCCTGCGTGGGGATTCGTGCCACCCCGATTGCTGAGGCGATGTTGGCGTTGGTGCTGATTGACCACGCCCTCCGCCACCGCGCCCAATGTGGCGATGTACGGGTGAGCACCCCTCGTATTTAGTCCCGCTATCCTAGACCACATCAACATCCCTGATGTGTTGGCTGGCGGCCAAAAAGCAACGTTTGTTAAGAACCTATTCACGGTCTAGCGAACGAACCATGTTGGCGAAGTGGTCGCGGCGGGGTACGGTACTTGGCGCTCGGGCGTAGGCACTGTTCGTCCGCGCCTCGCAGTGCGTAAACTGCCTCTTTAGGTTTTTCGCTCTGCGCCATCAGAGGCTATCGCCGTGCCCCCTGACCCCCTCGTGCTGTGGCTTTAGTTTTGGGTGGGGAACGTGAGGGGTATCGCGCCCACGCGACCGTTATCCCCCCTAAACTTGCTTTGACGCAAAAGCTTGACGCGTAAGGCTTGCCCCGTTGTGCCGCAAAGCATAGGCTAGAAATATAAAGAATCAGTTTGCATGGTGCCTTGCTTTCTCGGCCAAGAAGTAGCCAGTACACGCGGTACTTAACAGGCTTTCAATGCCCCACCAACCAAGGGACTTGGGTGAAAATTCTCGGCATTACCGGCTACTCTGGTAGCGGCAAAACCACGTTGATGACCCAGCTCATTGCTCGCTTGGTGGCCAGTGGCTTAGACGTAGCTGCCATCAAGCACACCCACCATGACCTCGACTGGGACACGCTGGGTCGCGACTCGTGGCGGCATCGGCAGGCTGGGGCGCGGCAAGTGCTGCTGGCGGCGGCAGAACGGCGGATGCTGGTCGAAACCCTGCCAGCCGCAAACGACGTGGCTTTGGCCGACCATCTGGCGCGGCTTGCGCCCTGTGACTTGGTGCTGGTGGAAGGCTATAAACATGAAGCCATTCCTAAATTAGAGGTGCGAGACCCCGCGTTAAACGCCCCTCGGCTTTACCCAAATGACCCCTGTGTCATTGCCCTTATCTGCGACACACCAGAATCCGGCTGCCTCCTGCCGCGCTATGCCCGCGACGACCTTGCCGGCATCGAACAACTTATCCGAAGGGACATTCTCGTATGACCACTCAAGCCCTACTTTCTGTTGCCGAGGCACGCGATTTTCTACTGCAACGCGCTCGCACCAACAGCCAAAAAACTGAAAACATCCACCTGATGCGTGCCAGAGGTCGCGTGCTGGCGCGGGATTTAGTCGCCAACCGCGCTGTTCCGCCGCACGATAACAGCGCGATGGATGGCTACGCCGTGCGACTGGCCGACGTTCAGGCAGGTGTCACGCTGCCGGTTTCGCAGCGCATTGCTGCCGGTCGTGCACCGCAGCCGCTAGCGGTTGGCACCGCGGCGCGGATTTTTACCGGCGGCGTGATTCCTCCCGGTGCAGATGCCGTGGTGATGCAAGAAGACACTACCGCCAATAGCGACAGCGTCACGTTTAACGCCGGTGTCTCGCTGGGCAAAAACATCCGCCGCGCAGGGGAAGATGTCGAAAAAGGAACGGTAGTCATCCCTGCTGGCACCCGCCTAGGCGCAGCGCATTTGGGCTTGGCGGCGGCCATCGGCGAAAGCTATGTAGACGTGCTGGCACCGCTGAGGGTGGCGGTGTTTTTTACCGGCGACGAACTATGCGAGCCGGGCGAAACCCTCTCAGTCGGTAAAATCTACAACTCAAACCGCTACTGGCTGCGAGCCGTACTCGAAGCCCAAGGCTGTGCCGTGCGGGATTTGGGCGTGGTGCCGGATAGCCTTGCCGCCACCCGCTTGGCACTGGCCGATGCCGCTGCAACCTGTGACGTGGTGCTGACCTGCGGTGGGGTGTCGGTAGGCGAAGAAGACCACGTCAAACATGCCGTCGAGCGAGAAGGTGAGCTGGCACTGTGGAAAGTAGCGATTAAGCCGGGCAAGCCGCTGGCGTTTGGCCGTGTCAACAAAGCCGATTTTGTCGGTTTGCCGGGCAATCCCGTCTCGGGATTTGTGACCTTCTTAACACTGGTCAGCCCTTTCTTGCGAAAACGCCAAGGTTTGCCGGATAACACCCTGCTGACTGCCCCCAGCTTCTACAAGTCGGAATTCACTTGGGACAAGCCCGACCCCCACCGCACCGAGTTTTTGCGGGTGAAGCACGCCCAAAACGAGCAGGGCGAAACCGTGTTGAAGCTCTTCCCACATCAAGGTTCGGGGGTGCTGACCTCGATGGCGTGGGCAGATGGCTTAGTCGAGCTGGCTCCAGGGCAATCGGTCGCGGTCGGCGATATGCTGCCGTTTACTCCTTTTCCGTGGTAAGTCTTTGCCTCAGCTGACTTTTTGCAGCGACCGCTTGCCTGCGCCGGTGGTGTGCCATGTTGTCAGTGGCACGCCGCTTATCGACGTGGTGCGGGATTTAGGCTTGCCGCTGTACTGGCGATGCGGTCACGGCACTTGTGGGGCGTGTCGGGTGTATCTCACCCATGCGGCGCAACCTTGCACGGCGGACTGGTGCCGCAAAGAACGGCACGTTCAACATCGCCAAGGCTTGATTACCGCCGCCGAAGTCCCCCTCGACACCATCGACGACAGCCCTACACGGCTGCGCTTGGCGTGTGCTTTGGTGGTCGGTGAGGTCGATTGGATGGTGCGGTTTTAAGGGGCGGCCATCTTTCGTCCTTGTCTCTGCATTGAATCCTCGCGCCTTGCCCTGCCCCCCGATCCAACGATGATTGCCCCTGCCATCCGAACCGAAATTATGCTGCGTCTTGCCGAAGCCGAACACGATGTGCGCATTCTGGTTGCCATTGAGTCCGGTCGTCGTGCCTCCCCCAATCCAATAGCGATTACGATGTGCGCTTTATCTACACCCCCCGAGCTGGTATTGGGCGGTCTATTTGGAAGAGGCTGGACGATGTGATTGGATACCCGATTACCGATGTGATTGACTACCGCAGCATGGCCAAAAAACCCACCAAGGATATTTGACTGCCCCCCGCGTCATCCCTAAGAAAATATTTCTACCTGTCCTAATCGACCAGCCCTTGACGCGCCCTTGGTTGGCAGCACGCTGAGTAGTAGGATGGGGGGGGACGGCGACGCGCTCCTGGAAATGCTACCCTTGTCGCTCTTTTTGACTTTTCCCTTACCCAGAGAACCCACCATGACCCCGCTCCCTCCTTGCCCACAGTGCCAGTCCGAATACACCTACGAAGACGGCAGCAACTACATTTGCCCTGAATGCGCCTATGAATGGCCGATGCACGCCGCCGAAGAAACCGAAACCGCCAAAGTCATCCGCGATGCCAACGGCAATGTATTGAGCGATGGCGACAGCGTGACCGTGATTAAAGACCTGAAAGTAAAGGGCTCTTCTTTGGTGGTGAAGGTCGGCACCAAGGTGAAAAGCATTCGCCTTGTGGACGGCGACCATGATATTGACTGCAAAATTGACGGCATTGGCGCGATGCAGCTGAAGTCGGAGTTTGTGAAAAAAGCCTAAAAACGTGTTCAAAGTCTGCGAGACTCGGACGATTCCCCATTGAAATTCACAAAAAACTGCGTGTGGATTCAGTCCCAACGCCGCTTTTTTTTTGCGAATTTTGCCTTGGCAATCCCTGTGCTATTTATACTTCCTTGGCTTTTTTCTGGGCAATTCCGCATGACCGGCCTGATAGATACCCACTGCCATCTTGATGCCCCCGTATTTGCAGGGCAGCAAGCCGCCATCTGGGGCGCAGCCCAAGCGGCAGGGGTCACGCAGCTGCTGATACCCGCCACCACTTTGGCGACGTTTCCGGCCACCCGCCAAGCCGCCCAAGCGGTGGGGGCATGGGTAGCGTATGGGCTGCATCCGCTGTTTATCGACCAACACCAGCCCGCCCACCTCGACCAGCTGGATGACTGGCTGACCCGAGAACGCCCCCAAGCCGTCGGTGAAATCGGCTTGGACTTTTACCTGCCCCCCCCCGACACCGCCCGCCAAGAAGCCCTCTTTGCCGCCCAGCTTGCTTTAGCACGTCGCCATGATTTACCGGTGATTGTGCATTGCCGCCGCGCCCAAGATTGCGTGCTGAAATATCTGCGCCGCGCCAAAGTCAAAGGCGGCATTGCCCATGCGTTTAACGGTAGCCGCCAGCAGGCCGAAGCCTTTATTGCACTTGGCTTTAAGCTGGGGTTTGGCGGTACCATGACCTTTGAAGGGTCACGGCGGATACGTGCTTTGGCGGCGAGCTTGCCGCTCTCAGCGATTGTGCTCGAAACCGATGCACCTGATATGCGACCCGCTTGGGCGCAAGACAAGCAGAATGTGCCGGCCAACCTTTCTCACTTTGCAGAAATATTGGCTGCATTGCGCCACGCACCGCTTGCCCATATCATCGCCGCCACAACAAAAAATGCCCGCACTATTTTTGGGCAATAAACGCCCGACACACTGACCTAGGTCATGGTTGCTCCGCCAAGTAGACGCTAACACTTGAAGTGCTAAGTGCCGTACTTGCGCTGAGATAGGGCAATACATAAGGATGAAGCCATGTTTGGTAGCCACCATAAAAAAAACGCTGCACAACTCAAACACCGTCTCACCGCCCTAGAGGCCGAGCACGCCCAAACGCTCCGTGAGCTTGACGCACTGCGCACCGAGCAAGTGACCCTTTATACCGAGCTGAACCAACATCGTAACCATGTCGGTCGAGAACAAGCCTATACCGTGCCTTTTGGGGATTTTTGCCAAGGTATCGGCAGCTTTCGTACTAGCTTTGCCGATTTGGCGGGCAAGCTGGATGAGGATTTTCATGTGGCCTGCGAAGCCGTCACCACCCTAGACAAAAGCCGCGAAGCCCTTGATGTGATTGTCGATAGCTTTAACGATATTGTGTCGGCACAGAGCCAAACCGCCCAAGCGATGGACATGCTTAACGACAACACGGGGCGGATTAACGAGTTCGTTCAGCTGATCCGTGACGTGGCCGAGCAAACCAATCTACTGGCACTGAATGCCGCGATTGAAGCCGCCCGTGCTGGCGAGCATGGTCGCGGCTTTGCCGTGGTAGCGGATGAAGTCCGTAAACTGGCCGAGCGCACTGCCCAAGCCACCCGTGAAATTGGCACCTTGGTTGGGCTGATTCAAAGCGGCTCATCCGATACCAAACACCAAGTCCAAAACGCCACTGAGCAAGCGCGGCAGTACCAGCAGTCGGGCATAGAGACCGCCGACCAAGTACGGGCGTTGGTGAAGATGAGCGAACAGATGGTCAACACCATTTCAATGGCTGCCAGCACCAGTTTTATGGAAGTGGTGAAGCTGGATGATGTGGTATTTAAGCTCGACGTATATAAGACGTTTATTGGTTACCACACCCTGACCGCAGACACCCTTAGCACCCACACCCAATGCCGATTGGGCAAATGGTATTACGAAGGGCGGGGGCGTGATGAGTGCCGAGGTCATCCCGCCTTTGCCCGCCTAGAAGCCCCGCATGCACGGGTTCATAAACAAGGTAAAGACGCGCTAGAGGCACTGGAGCAGCAAGACTTTGCTCGCGCTCGGACCGCCTTGGTCGAGATGGAACGTGCTTCGGATGAGGTGATTACCCACCTGACAGAGATGGAAGGCAGCCATTGCTCGCATAAGATTGGTTAACACCCTCCGCTGTTCGCCACACCCCAAAACGCCGACGCAGGTTTGCACCGGCGTTTTGGCTGTTTCTAAGCTGCCTGTCCGGCAGTGAACGCAAATGCGACGAGAGTGGCGCGAGTGATGTAGCTGCTGAGCTGCCTGTCCGGAAGAAAA
>CALMOJ010000161.1 GCA_937871815.1 uncultured Neisseriales bacterium | reverse complement strand
AATCTTCATCTCGCAGCCCCGCCAAATAATGCGCCTCAAATTCGGCTTCTGGGCAAGGGCGACCGAGTAAATAGCCCTGCATATTACGGCAGCCCACGGCAGTCAAGGCATCGCGCTGGGCTTCAGTTTCTACCCCTTCGGCAATCGCCTCTACGCCCAAATTGCCCGCCAAAGTCAAAATAGTATCGACAATCGCCGCTGCACTGCTGTCATTCATGAGGTCAGAAATAAAAGACCGATCGATTTTTAGGCGGTTAATCGGGAAGTGGCGCAGATAGGACAGCGACGAATACCCCGTGCCAAAATCATCAATCGCCAGCCGTACGCCAATCGCCTTCAGCTCAAACAAAATGCCGATGATGGCATCAATGTCGCCCATCACTGTGCGCTCGGTGACTTCAAGCTCAAGGGCGCAAGGCGGCAGGCCGTGCCGTGCCAAGGCCGCCGAAACCTTTTCGGGCAAGGCAGGGTCTTGGAAGTGGCTAGGCGACAAATTGATGGCGAGAGCCAAAAAGGGGTCACCATAACGCGGCGTAGGCCACGTTGCCCGAATCCGGCAGGCTTCTTCTAGCACCCATTCGCTGATTTCGTGAATCAGATGACTTTCTTCCGCAATCGGGATAAACCGCACAGGGCTGACCAAGCCCCACTGTGGGTGCTGCCAACGAATCAGCGACTCCGCACCCAGCAGGGTCTGCGAGCCGTCTTTTTCAACATGGAACTGCGGCTGCAAAAAGAGGCAGAACTGCTTTTTAGCGGTGGCGTGTTTCAGCTCGTTGTAGATGGTGAACCGCTCTGCCGCACGGGTAGAAATATCCTGCTCAAACAAAGCAAAGCAGTCGCCGCCTTGGGTTTTGGCAGCTTGCATGGCCGATTCAGCATGTTGGGTCAGCACGCCTACAGTGTCGGCATCGGCAGGGAAACGGCTCACCCCGATGCTGGCGGTGAGATGGATGGTGCGGTCTGGCAGGTGATGCGGCTCACGCAGTGCCAACAGCACCCTGTCCACCACGCTATGCCAGTCGCTGCCGGTGTGGAGAATTAAAAAGTGGTCGCTCTCTAGCCGCGCCAACGGGGCGGAATCGCACAGACAGGCTTGCAGCCGCTGAGCAATTGATACCAACATCGCATCGCCTGCCTGCGCACCGGCGGCATCATTGGCCAGCTTAAAGCCATCCAAGTCGATATACAGCATGGTGGCCACCCCGCCCCGCGCCACTTCTTGCGCCAATAGCGCGGTGGCACGGTCGTTAAACAGGTTGCGGTTAGGCAGGTGGGTCAGGGAGTCGTAATTGGACAGCTGATAAATGGCACGGTCTTTTTCTTTGCGGGTGGTGATGTCGGTAAAGATACCGATATAACGATACACCTGCCCTTCCCCATTCTGAATTGCGGTAATCGACAGCCATTCTGGATACACTTCGCCCGACTTGCGTCGGTTCCAAATCTCGCCTACCCAACATCCGTTTTCTTGCAGTAAAACCCACATATTTTTATAAAAATCAGTGGCTTGGTAGCCAGAGGCCATCAGGCTAGGGGTTTGCCCAATGACTTCTTCTGGACCATAGCCGGTGATACGTTCAAAGGCTTGGTTGATGGCGAGAATGTGCCCATTAGTGTCGGTAATCACAATCCCTTCGCCAGAATACTGAAACACCTGCGCGGCCAGTTGGAGCTGCTCGTTGGCATGTTCGCGGTCCGTCACATTCAGCGAAAGGGCAATCACACCTGCCCCGCCTTGTTCGTCGGTGATAGGAGCGTAGTAGGTTTCTAGCCACAAAGCGCCTATGCGGTGCAAGGCACTAAACCGCTGTCCACCCCGTGCAAGGTCGATTTGTTCAAGCAACTCGGGCATATTAGGTAGCCCGTCTTCGACCTGTACGCCTTCGGTTATCGACAACGGCGGCGGCAACGCGTGCCGCCCCGCGCCCACACTGAGGGTAAAGCGATTGGTGCTATCCACCGCCCACAAAATCAGCGGTAGCCGATTGAGAATTTGGTCCAAGTAGGCTTCACTAAGGTGCAGTTGTTGGGTCAGCACATGCAGCCGTGAGACATCGCGCAGCGTGGTCCATGCCACGGCTTCATCGCGATAGGTAAAAGGCTGGGTACGCAGTTCAACCGTGTGCATTTGCCCTTGGGTATCGCACAGGGCAAGGTTGAGTGGCGCAGCGACATCGGGCACACCAGCTTGAACCAATGCGGTACGCGCCAGCACCTTGCTTTGGTCGTCTTGGGCAAAAAAGGTCAGAAACGAGCGGGAGGGCGGAGCATCGAAGTCGGTTACACCTAGGAGCTTGGTAGCCGCAAGGTTGCCAAACAAAATGCGGTCGTGGGTGTGAACCAAGATGGCTTCGGCGCTGGCATCCATCGCCTTACGGTAGTCGTCTTCGGTTTCGGCGGCACGGTACGTGGCGTGGCTGCACTGATGCAGCAAACCAAATAGCCCGCCCAACATGCTGAGAATGGCTTGTTCGGCAGGTGACCATGTATAGGGAGTGTGGCGATGCCCCACAAACAGCAAGGCGGCTCCGTGGGGCGCGGGGAGGCGGACTAAGGTCAATGCAGCCGAGCGATAAGTCTGCCCACCATAGGGCAAATCAG
>CALMOJ010000160.1 GCA_937871815.1 uncultured Neisseriales bacterium | reverse complement strand
GCCTTGTCTTCTTCATGACTCCTCCTTGCCTGCCTGTGTCAGCCCGTAGTCGGCCGAGATCTTTGCGAACAACGCCCTAATGCTGGAGGGGAACCTCCGTGCCTCGTCGGCGATGGCGCTAAGGCTCGTCGCGAGCGGCTCGGCCATCCGTGTCTTGCTTTCGGACATGGCGTCGCAGACGGCCTTCAGGCGGCCGCCTACCACCGTGTAATCGCGTATTACACCCTTCTTGCCTGTTTTCCCGTTCATGCGGGCGATGTAGTCGTCCAGAAAGGCGGCCTTGCCCTCAACCTCGTTGAAAGTCGCCTCGATCTCTGGAAGATACCCCTCCGCAACCAACTGGCGCTCGAAATTCCGGCCACCGGGAATTACGAAAACCTCCGGGCAGGCGTCAGGAGTTGCCTTCCCCGACTTGTGGAGCGCGCGGCCCAAGTGCGTGATTGTTTCCGCCTCCCCATCCGAGAAGACGTACCATGGGATGTCGAGGCTCTCGGCAAGCCAGATAAATGGAAAGTAGTTCGAATTGCTTCCGACCCGGACGAAACTGAAGCCCAACTCGTGGATGCTGCATCCCCAGTAGGCTTCAGCAAGTATCGGGAGGGTCTGCTCCTCCGTCTCACCCTCGAAGAAGACGGCTGCCCGCGAAAAAAGCAGGTCGCCTCGCGTGTTCACGACCCCGTGCCTTAGCTTCCGAAGCTCGTCGTGGGTCAGCGCCGATAGGTCCAGCCGCGAGACTGTCGTCTCGCCACCGCTGCGAATGAACAGGCGCAGGTCGGCAAGACCAGCCTGACCCGCGAAATAGGGCGAATGCGTGCTGACGACGCGCTGCCCCGGGATGGACCTCACCTGGGCGAAGAACGACCTCTGAGCCTGCGGGTGGAGATGGGCCTCGGGCTCCTCCAGCGCGAGGACGGAATGCACGTGGTCCCCGGCATCAGCCGCCTGCTTGGCCTTCCACGAGGCGAAGGCCCGGAACACCAGCAGCGACGCGAGGCTTCGCGTCCCCATACCGTGCCTCGCCAGCGGGAAGGACTGGACCCCCGTCGCCGTGAAGGAGACATCCACGCCCTTCGAGAGGTCGCGCAACTTGCGGGCGACCGGGGAGATGTCGATGGCCCCGCCCTCGGCCGACACGATGGGGCTGATGTCCGCCAGGTTCTCCTTTAAATGCTTGAGTATCCCGCTCTTGCCGACGAGTTCCTGGTTCAGGTCCGAAAGGGCATTCTCGAAGGTCTCCACGTCTGCTGCCGATAGTCCCAGATCTTCCGTCATGCGACGCCAGAACGACCCCTGCTTACGGATATCGTCCTCGAGGTCCCGCTTGGCGTCGATGTAATGGAGCGCTAGCGGCTCAATCTGCGCCGCGTTCAGCCTCGACTTCTCGTCCACCGGTGCCGACAGCCAGTCGGAAAAGGGGCGCCACTCCTTGAGAAAGCGGCGCTCGAGGACGTAATCGCCCTTCGGGACGTTCCATGAAAGGGTCGTCCGTATCCCCGCAAACTCCGCGTAGTCACCGTCCAACTCCTGCTGGATCCCAGTTCCCCAGAGACTCGTCCAGAAACTGCCCCCGGGAAACGCGAGGACGATCTCCCCGTCATCACCGACAGGCCTGATCCTGACATCCACGGTCACGACTCGATCCTTCGGTGGAAGAGCCTCGGCCCCCTCGAGGCGCACGTCGTCCTGCCCGAGGATTTTCCTCCCAGCGCCAATCGCGGCGTAGAACGCGTCGAGGAAACTGGTCTTTCCCGCGTTGTTCGCCCCGAGGAGTATCGTCAGGTCGCCAAGCGGAACCTCAACATTTTTGAGGGTTCTGAAGTTGGAGACCCGAACATCCGTGATTTTTATACCGCTTTTCGTCTCAGCCATTGCACCCTCCATTCAGAACATGGAAAGGATGGATGACACTATTGCCGCCACGTTAGTGGCATGCGGCAACGCCTTCAGGAGCGCTGACAACACGGGCTTGCTTGGTTTCCCGCTCTGTATCTGTGCCTCAGCAGAGTTCAGCAGTTCCGATACCTCCCTTTCCTGCTCGGACGTAAGGCCCATCCTCGATATCTCTCCCCTCAATGCTGAAAGGAGTTCAATGGCGTCCGGATTGACCGAGACGATGTTGTGCGAGCTGTCCGCGGAGTTCTGGTTGATCCGCGCGTTGTGCCCAGAGACGTTGTAAGTGATGTTCTGGGTGTGCTTGGCCGCCTCGGGCACGCCAAGCTTGACGACCGTCATCTGGTATCCGGCTGGTATCGCGTGGAATTTCTCGTGAAAGCCCGGATCGAGAACACTGAACGTCTCCTCACCTCCGTTCGACATCTTCCGCCTGACAAGGTCACCCGTCTCAATGAACGGCTGCGCACCCTCAATTAAAATCTTGTCGGACTGCACGCTCGCCTTTATTCCCTCGAACGACTCCCCGTTCTGTTTCAGGATGGAAACAGTGTCCGTCATCAACGCCGCAAAACCCATTTCAATATCCTCTTTTCCTTATTTGGCCACCATCAGCCCCCTATCGGGGGGTGCGAAAAAACTTGACCACTACAATTCCCCTCCGGTTAGCCTTCCTCCGGCATCAAATACCCTGTCACTTCCAAATCAAAGCCGGTCATGCTCGGGATTTTGCGCCGTGGCGACATCAACGTCATTTTGCCCACGCCCAAGGCCTTGAGGATTTGCGCCCCAATCCCAAAGGTTTTGGCATCCCATTTGGTGCGAACGGCGGCGGGGGACAGCGTCGGCAGGGCACGCGCCAGCAAGTCCACGCCGGTCTCGGTACGGTGCAGCAACACCACCACGCCGCAGCCGACTTCGGCAATGCGGGACAAGGCCTGCCCTAGGCTCCACGAATGCAGCGTGCCATCCATATCCAAAGCATCCATCGCCGAGAAGGGCTCGTGTACTCGCACCAGCGTGGCGGTATCGGGGTTGATCGTCCCTTTGACCAGCGCGAGGTGGGTTTGGTCGGTGGTGTTGTCGCGGAAGGCGTGCAGCTCAAACACGCCATGCGGGGTGGTCAACATCCGCTGCCCTGCGCGTTCAATCAGCGACTCGCTGCCGCTACGGTAGTGAATCAAATCTGCAATCGTGCCGACTTTAAGCCCATGTTCTGCGGCAAAAACCAGCAACTCGGGCAGCCGTGCCATCGTGCCGTCGTCGTTCATGATTTCGCAAATCACCGAGGCAGGCTCCAGCCCCGCTAAGGCGGCCAAATCACAGCCGGCTTCGGTGTGCCCTGCCCGCACCAGCACACCCCCATTTTGGGCTTTCAACGGGAAGATATGCCCCGGCTGGACAATGTCGGCGGGCTTGGCATGACGTGCCACCGCGGCTTGCACGGTGCAAGCACGGTCAGCCGCAGAAATACCGGTCGTCACCCCTTCAGCCGCTTCAATCGACAAGGTAAAGTTGGTGCCGTGGGAAGACCCGTTATTGCTGACCATTAGCGGTAAATTAAGCTGGCGGCAACGCGCTTCAGAGAGGGTCAGGCAAATCAGCCCACGGGCATGTTTGGCCATAAAGTTGATGCTGTCGGCGGTGATATGCTCGGCGGCAATCACAATATCGCCTTCGTTCTCGCGGTCTTCTTCATCCACGAGGATGACCATTTTGCCCGCTTTGATGTCAGCGATGATGTCTTGGATGGGGGAAATGCGCATGTAGATACCGATAACCTGTTGTTTTTAATGTTTTTAAAAGCCAGCCCAACCCTATACCAGCCGTCCCTGCACGTCTATCTGCTGCCTATCGCCGAATAGGGTTGTCCTGGGCCAAGATTACCACGGCAAGCCAAGCAGGCCGAAGCCCTGCGGCGGCGTATCTGCGGTGTTCGAACTGCGGGCTTACCCGAGCCGCGCAGGGCGAGCACAGCGTCTAAGAACCTGTTTACGATCTGCGATACTCGGGTGATCCTGCGTTGAAATTCGGAAAAAACATGCGCATTGACCTCATGTCAACTGCGCTTTTTTTCCGAATTTCGCCTTGGCTGACCCTTCGTTCGCTAGATCGTAGACAGGTTCTAACGTCGCAGCCGTTGGACACCACTCACCAGCAGCAACACCGCCGCGCCGACCACGACACCCAGCAGAGCATTCAGTACGGTAGGCAGCAACGCGCCCCACACACCGCCCAACGCCCCGACGCTGACCGCTTCGCCCAAGGCGGTAATGTAGTGGTGCGCCACCGGTATGCCGTGGCTCAAAATGCCGCCGCCCACCATAAACATGGCGGCGGTGCCCACCACCGAGAGGGTTTTCATCAGCGGCGGTGCAGCGGCAAACAGCCCGCGCCCCACGCGCCGAATCCAGTCAGCGCGGAAGCCATGCCCCGTATGCTGGCTAAGGTAGAGCCCCGCATCGTCCATCTTCACAATCCCCGCCACAATGCCGTATACCCCGACGGTCATGGCCAAAGCAATACTGGTCATCACCGTCACTTGGGTGGCAAACGAGCTGCTGGCCACGGTACCCAACGTAATGGCGATAATCTCGGCAGACAGCACAAAATCGGTGCGGATCGCCCCTGCAATTTTGTCGCGCTCAAAGGCCACCAAGTCCACCGCAGGGTCGGTTAAGGCGGCCAGCAGCTCGGCGTGGGCAGCCTCGTCTTCGCTTGGGCTGTGCAGCAGAGAATGCGCCAGTTTTTCACAGCCCTCGTAGCACAAAAATGCCCCGCCCACCATCAACAGCGGGGTAATCAGCCACGGCACAAAAGCACTAATCAGCAAGGCCGTAGGCACAAGAATAAACTTGTTTTTAAATGAGCCTTTGGCCACCGCCCACACTACCGCCAACTCGCGGTCGGCGGCCACGCCGCTGACTTGCTGGGCATTCAGCGCGAGGTCATCGCCGAGCACACCTGCTGTTTTTTGTGCCGCTACTTTGGTGAGTACCGCAACGTCATCCAAGATGCTGGCGATGTCGTCAATTAGGGCAAGAAGGCTGCTACCCGCCATAGGGTGTTTCCTTTTTAAGTTAGAGAGTGAGGGATAAAAGTGATACAAATCAAGCCACTAAATCCAATGTTCCTAGCACCCGTCGCGCCGCCTGTTCACCGCTTTGCACCGCGCCTTCTAGGGTGGCAGGGTAAGATCCCGCCACATGGTCGCCGGCCACCACCACACGGGGGTCGGGGCTGGTGGCGG
>CALMOJ010000159.1 GCA_937871815.1 uncultured Neisseriales bacterium | reverse complement strand
CGGCGGCGTGGTGCCCCCCAGTGCTCTAAACCTGTTGGGGGTGGGGTATATAGCCGAAAGACGCTTCCGCGCCACGGTTGGCCGCAGTGGAGCATCACCGCTAGGGTTCATCATGCCGTGTCGGCCTTCAGACAGACAAGGCGCAACAACAAGTACAGCCCAAACCCGAATCCGTGGCAGGGGAGTCGGCAGGGGTTCAGCCCGACCAAGCCGCTGGTTTTAAAAAGACGGTGAACCCGCGCTTAGCCGCGCCCTTTTTTGCGCTGCGACCCTGGTGCCGCGCCGGGCTTACGCCCTTGGTTGCTGCGGCCTTGGTTGATGCGTTTACGGCCTTCGCCGGTGTTGGC
Source organism: uncultured Neisseriales bacterium (assembly GCA_937871815.1). GTDB lineage: Bacteria > Pseudomonadota > Gammaproteobacteria > Burkholderiales > Aquaspirillaceae > Rivihabitans. The sequence continues at coordinate 7,230 of CALMOJ010000159.1, read as the reverse complement.
GGCTTGGGGATTGCGTTGGCGGGGCTTGCCGGTACGGCGGGGCTGCGGGGCGGCTTCTTCGACGCTGGGGGCGGCGGCACGCTGGCCGCGCTGGGTGCGCACCGATTCGCGCACCAAAAACACCGTCACTTCTTCGCGGTCATGGTAAAGCTGCTTAACCGCTAAACGGTAGCGGGCATCGGCTTCGGTAAAAATCGTGTGGATGTCTTGCAGCGCGGCTTCGACCGCTTGTAGCCGTTTTTTCATCGGCAATTTCAGGTTGAATATCGCCAACCGCGCATCGCCATCGACCAACCAACGTGCCATTAAGCTGGCCACTCGGGAGGGCTTTTCGACCATGTCGCACACCACCCAATCCACAGGGCGGTCAGGGCGGAAGCGCAAACCGTCGGTTTTGAGATGCGTGACCCACGGATGCTCGGCGACCAAGCCTTTGAGTGCGCCATTGTCCACGGCCATCACCCGCAAACCACGGCGCAGCAGTTGCCACGTCCAGCCGCCTGGTGCCGCCCCCAAATCGACCGCGCGACCGCCATCGTGCAGCCATTTTTGCTGCTCATCAGGGGTCAGAAACTGTTCGAAGGCTTCGGCCAGCTTGAGCGTGGAGCGGCTCGGGGCTTCGGCAGGCATCCGCAAACGGGTAATCCCCATTGGCTCCGGCATGGTGCAACGGGTGTCGCCGCTGGCCAACCAGACGGTGTACTTGTCGGCAAAAAAGACGTGCAACCGTGCGGTTTCTAGCCCCAGCCGCAAGCGACCGACGTTAATCAGGGCATCGGACAGCAAAGGCGTGACCCGCCGCGCAAAGGCAGACAGCTCTTTGCCGGCGTTGGTGTCGGGCATTTCCACCCATACATCCGAAAACGGGGGGCGCGGGGCGGCAAGGGCATCGAGCAGCGGGGTAATGCGGTCCGAGCCAGTGAGAGAAGTCGTGCCTGCAATCAGCATCAGGGCTTGCCGCGCAAAAATAAAACTGCGCCAATCGGGCATCGGCAAACGGGCTTGCCCCTTGTACGTCAGCACCACAAAGCCGCTATTCGGCACGGCATGGGTGGCGGTCAGGGCAAAGCCGAGTCGCTCGGCTTCACGCAGGGCTTCTTCGGCGCAATCAGGCTCAAAACCCGCGCGGCAGTAGAGTAACCAGCCAGATTGGGGCTGCAAGGGAAGGGGTGAGGTCATGGCGAGCTTTGCGGCGTAAGGAAAGAGGCGAGCCATGCTAGGCGGCAGGTGCGGGTTTGGCAAACGTTTTGCGCCCCTTTAATGGAAAGATGGCATAAAATCGCTGCTGTGTTTTTGTCAGACCAACCGAGAGGCTCACATGACCGTTATTCGCCAGCAAGACCTGATCGACAGCATTGCCGACAGCCTGCAATTTATCTCTTACTACCATCCTAAAGATTACATTCAGGCACTGGGCAAGGCTTACGAGCAAGAAGAAAGCCCTGCCGCCAAGGATGCTATCGCCCAAATTCTGACCAATAGCCGGATGTGTGCCGAAGGCCATCGCCCGATTTGCCAAGATACCGGCATCGTGACCTGCTTTGTGCGGGTGGGGATGAATGTGCGTTGGGACGATGCCAGCATGAGCGTTACCGACATGATTAACGAAGGGGTGCGCCGTGCGTATAACCACCCTGACAACAAGCTCCGTGCGTCGATTTTGCTCGACCCTGCTGGTGCGCGTAAAAACACCCGTGACAACACTCCCGCCGTGATTCACTACGAAATCGTGCCTGGCGACACCATCGACGTGGACATCGCGGCCAAGGGCGGCGGCTCTGAAAACAAAACCAAGTTTGTGATGCTGAATCCATCCGATTCCATCGTGGACTGGGTGATTAAAACCGTGCCGCAAATGGGCGCGGGCTGGTGTCCGCCTGGGATGCTGGGGATTGGCATTGGCGGCACGGCTGAAAAAGCGATGGTGCTGGCCAAAGAAGCCCTGATGGAAGAAATCGACATTCACGACCTGATTGCCCGTGGGCCGAGCAACCGCGTAGAAGAACTGCGGATTGAGCTGTTCGAGAAGGTCAATGCCTTGGGGATTGGCGCACAAGGCTTGGGCGGTTTGGCGACAGTGCTGGATGTCAAAATCAAAGACTACCCAACCCACGCAGCCAGCTTGCCGGTGGCCATGATTCCAAACTGCGCCGCCACGCGCCATATCCACTTCACCTTGGATGGCAACGGCCCGGCCAAGCTGGAAACGCCGAATCTGGCGGACTGGCCTGCGGTGACATGGACCCCCTCGGCAGAATCCCGCCGCGTCGATTTAAACCACGTTACCCCCGCCGAAGTGGCGACATGGAAGCCGGGCGAAACCCTGCTGCTGAACGGTAAACTGCTGACGGGGCGTGATGCGGCACATAAGCGCATGACTGACATGCTGAACAAGGGCGAAAAATTGCCCGTGGACTTTAGCAACCGGTTTATTTACTACGTCGGCCCTGTGGACCCGGTTCGGGATGAAGTGGTCGGCCCAGCAGGCCCCACTACCGCCACCCGTATGGACAAATTCACCCGCCAAATGCTGGCTGAAACCGGCTTGCTGGGCATGGTGGGCAAATCTGAGCGCGGCACCGAAGCGATTGACGCGATTAAAGACCATCAAGCGGTGTATTTGATGGCGGTGGGCGGCGCAGCGTATTTGGTTTCTAAAGCCATCAAACACGCCCGTGTGGTGGCGTTTGAAGACTTGGGCATGGAAGCCATTTACGAATTTGATGTGGTGGATATGCCGGTCACGGTTGCCGTGGATGCTAAAGGCACGTCGGTTCACATTACCGGCCCGAAAGAATGGCAAGCACGAATTGGTAAAATCCCTGTGTCGGGTAAGTAATCTGTTGCCCAGTGCCTAGCCGCTAGGGGCGCGACCAAAAGGCAGGATGCTGAGCTTTCAGCCCTGCCTTTTGGTTTTTTGGGGCGCGTTGACGGGGGGGAGGGCAGCGGGCAACATGGGCACAACCCACCTTCCCACTTGGGGAGATTTGTTTCCTGTTTTTTTGCGATAAAAAATAAAGATTATATATTTCAATGAGTAACACAGAAAAAACCCCAGAAATCCGCGAAGGGCAGTCAGTTGAATTGCTCAAAGCACTGCACATCCTGACCCGCGACGGCAAGCTCAACCAAGACAGCCGCCGCAAGCTGAAGCAGGTTTACCACCTCTATAACTTCATTGAGCCGCTGCTTGCCGAAGTCATGGCAGACAAGGGGGATTTGACCTTGGCCGACCACGGCGCGGGCAAATCCTATCTTGGCTTTATTCTGTACGACCTCTTTTTAAAAGCCCGCGACACCGGCCACATCTACGGCATCGAAACCCGCCCAGAGCTGGTCAGCCGCTCGGTGAGCTTGGCGCAGCAGCTTGATTTTCCGCGTATGCACTTTTTGAATATGTCGGTCGAAGCTTCGCGCCAAATGGACAGCTTGCCCGCGCAGTTCGACATCGTGACCGCGCTGCACGCCTGCAATACCGCCACCGACGATGCCATCCGCTTTGCACTGGATAAGCAGGCGCGGTTTATGGTGTTGGTGCCGTGCTGCCAAGCTGAAGTGGCCAGTGTGCTGAAAAAGCACAAAAACCAAAGCCTGAGCCGCTCTCCGCTGGCCGAGCTCTATCGCCATCCCATCCACACCCGCGAGTTGGGCAGTCAGCTGACCAATGTTTTGCGCTGCTTGCAGCTTGAGGCGCACGGCTACCAAGTGACCGTCACCGAGCTGGTGGGTTGGGAGCATTCGATGAAAAACGAGCTGATTATTGCGCGGCACACCGGCCAGCCCCGTGGCAATGCCCGTGAACGGATGGCTGCCCTGCTGGCAGAATTTAGCTTGGAAGAGCTGGCTGCTCGTTTTGCCTAATTATTGTCCCACCGACCTCAGAAAGCCCACCATGCCTCACGCTGACATCATCGCCGCCACCCGAATTTGGCTAGAAAAAGCCGTTATTGGGCTGAATCTCTGCCCCTTTGCCAAGTCGGTGTATGTGAAAGACCAAATTCGCATTGTGGTCAGCGATGCCCCCCATATGGATGCGTTTTTAGAAACGCTGGATGCCGAGCTTCAGCTGCTTGCCGACACCGACCCCGCTATCACCGATACCACTTTGCTGATTCACCCCACCCTGTTTGCTGACTTTCTGCTGTTCAATGACTTTTTAGAACACGCCGAAGCCGCCCCGATTGATTTAGGGCTGGATGGCGTGCTGCAAGTGGCCAGCTTTCACCCGCAATTTTGCTTTGCCGACACCGACCCCAACGACCCCAGCAATCTGACCAACCGCGCACCTTACCCCACGCTGCATTTGATTCGGGAAGCCAGCATCGCCAAGGCGGTGGAGAGTTTCCCGAATCCCGAAGCGATTTTTGAGCGCAATATTGAAGTGGTGAACGCGCTGGGTCATGCAGGGTGGGCCGCGCTGGGGATTCCTTCGGCAGTGCCCCCAACATAAGTGGGGCGCGGGGTTTTAAGTCACTTAGAACCTGTTCAAAGCCCCAATGGGGCAGGGGTTGCCAAGGCGGAATTCAGAAAAAAAGCGCAATTGCTGCGGTCTTGGCTACATTCCCCTTCGTCGGAGGGGGGCGACGGCAAGGCCGGACGGGGTGGTGGCTGGCGACGCAGCGAAAGCTAAAACCAAGCCCCAAAGGCAAGCACCCCTCCACGGGAGAGGAATCACAGATCAACCCCATCGGCCACCAGCGGCGGGGCATCACGGCCAAGTCGCTGCTTTTGAAAGACTTTGAACACCCTCCCTAGGCCGAGCGCAACGCCCGCCGCAAAATTTTGCCTACATTGGTTTTAGGCAGCTCAGTGCGGAACTCCACCTGCTTGGGGATTTTGTATGGGGTCAGGTTGCGGCGGCAGTGGGTCAACACCTGCTCCTCGGTGAGCTCGGGGTCTTTTTTCACGATAAACACTTTGACGATTTCGCCCGATTTATCGTCATCCACCCCCACGCAAGCCACTTCCAACACCCCTGGCAAGGTGGCAATCACATCCTCCACCTCGTTGGGATAGACGTTAAAGCCGGACACCAAAATCATGTCCTTTTTGCGGTCCACCAGCTTGACAAAGCCATCGGCGGTCATCATCGCAATATCCCCCGTGGCCAAAAAGCCGTAGGGGTCGAGCGTCTTGGCCGTGTCGGTGGGACGGTTCCAGTAGCCGCGCATTACCTGTGGCCCCTTGATAAACAGCTCCCCGGGCTGCCCCTGCCCCACCTCGCGCCCCATTGGGTCGCGGATTTCAATCAAGGTGCCGGGAATCGGCAGGCCTATCGTGCCGTTATAGGCTTTGAGGTTCATAGGGTTGATGCAGGCCGCAGGGCTGGTTTCGGTCAGGCCATAAGCCTCAATCAGCGGCAGCCCCGTCACCTCTTGCCATTTATCGGCCACTGCTTTTTGCACCGCCATGCCCCCGCCCAAGGTCAGCTTCCACGTCGAAAAATCAATGCTGGCGAAGTCAGGGTGATTCAGCAGCGCATTAAACAGCGTATTGACCCCCGTCATCGCGGTGACAGGGTAGCGTTTGAGGTCGGCAATAAAGCCACCGATGTCACGCGGATTGGTAATCAGCACGTTTAATGCCCCGATGTGGGTAAAAATCATCAGGTTCGCGGTCAGAGAAAAGATGTGATACAGCGGCAGGGCGGTCACAATCACCTCCTCGCCTTGGGTCACCACGGACTTAATCCACGCCCCTGCTTGCAGCATATTGGCGATGATGTTTTTGTGCAGCAGCATCGCCCCTTTGGCCACGCCGGTGGTACCGCCGGTGTACTGCAAAAACGCCAAATCGTCGTGACCCAAGCTGACGGGGACAAAGACTTCTGCTGCACCGGCTTTCATCGCCGCCTTAAACTGCACCACATCGGGCAGCTTCCATTTGGGTACCAGCTTCTTGATGTGCTTGACCACAAAGTTGACCACGGGGGCTTTAAACCAGCCCAGCATGTCACCAATACCGGTCACGATAATGGTCTTCAGGGCGGGGGTGCGCGGCAGGGTGTCTTGCACCACGCGGGCAAAGTTCTCCGCCACCAGCAGCACTTCCGCCCCCGAATCGTTGAGCTGGTACTCTAATTCTCGTGGGGTGTAGAGCGGGTTCACGTTCACCACCACACAGCCCGCCCGCAAAATGCCAAACACCGCCACAGGGTATTGCAGCAAATTGGGCAGCATCACCGCCACCCGCGTACCTTTGGGCAGCTTCAGCACGTTTTGCAGATACGAGGCAAATTGGATGGAAACAGCATCTAGCTCGCCATAGGTCAGCGTCTTGCCCATATTGGCCACGGCGGGGCGGTCATAAAACCGGCGTACGGTGTGGGCAAACACGTCAGGAATCGACTGGAAAGCGTTGATGTCGATAGTGGTGGGCATGCCCGTAGGGTAATGCTTTTGCCAGATAGACTTGTTCATGATGGGCTTCCTCTTGTGGGGCACGGTGCGGTGTGCTGTTTTTGTCTTGGGATAATAGCGCGGCAAGGGCGGTTGTGCTTGGCGTGGCGGCGATTCCACCCTCCATCCCTCACTGGCGCACCCTGCACGATTTTTGCTTGTCGTTTAAGTTGGTCAAAAAAATAGGAAACCCCATGCTTCGCATTTTGCTAGTAAACGATACCCCCCGCCACTTTGGACGGCTGCGCGAAGGGCTAGAGAAAGCGGGCTATTGCGTGGTGGGCGAATCCAGCGATGCGTTTTTGCTGCCGCGCCAAGTGGCCGCTTTGCAGCCGGACGTGATTATTGTCGATACCGAATCCCCGAGCCGCGACGCGCTAGAGCAAGTATGTGTGGTCAGCCAGTCCGACCCCCGCCCGATTGTGATGTTTACCGCCGACAGCCAAGGCGACAGCATCCGTGCTGCGATTCAATCTGGGGTCAGTGCCTATATTGTCGAAGGGCTGAGCGAGGCGCGGCTTGCCCCGATTTTGCAGGTGGCCCAAGCGCGGTTTGAAGCCGACCAGCAGCTTAAAACCCAGCTCGCCACCGCCGAAAACCGCTTGGCCGAGCGCAAAACCATAGACCGCGCCAAGGGGCTGCTGATGAAGCACAAAGGCCTAGACGAACACGCCGCCTACGCATGGCTACGCGCCAACGCCATGCAAAACAACCTTAAGCTGGTTGAGGTCGCCGAGCGCGTGTTGGCGATGGCGGATTTGTTGGCCTAGCTGCCACGCGCCGCCATGCCCCCCCAAGGCCGCGCACCCCACCGGTTTGGCCGTTATTCCCC
>CALMOJ010000158.1 GCA_937871815.1 uncultured Neisseriales bacterium | reverse complement strand
TCTGGCGAGAGGTGGGGGAGGATGTCAAGGTTGCACATGATAGCGTGGCTCTAGTATGTTCAGAATTGCACCCATCACACTCAACACACCTCGTCATTTTTGGCTTTATTTTTGGATGCACTTTGCCATGTCCCCCGCCCCTTTCTGTCGGCCAATGCCGTTGACCCTGCTGGCGCAACGACTCACTTCCCGCCTGCCCTTTGTCCGTCGCCCCGCTTTTTGGGTCGGCATGTGGCTGGTGTACGCCTTGCTCATGCTCGCCTATTTGGGCAACCAGCGTGCTTGGCTGGGCATTTGCATCGCACCGCCATGATGCGCAAATTATTGGCTAACGAAGCCGCATTTGACCCGTTACTGCTGTCTTTCCGTGTGCGTGCAGATGGCATCATGGTCGGCATGAACAGCTTTTTGCTGTTGGTTTGCTTCATGCTTACGCCACTTCAAAACACGCTTGCGGCTGTGCTGCTGGTCGGCGTGCCTACATGGCTACTCTCCCTCGTATTGCTGCGTCACTATGCTGGCACGCTGACGACCCGCTTGTTTATGGCCAGCAGCTTTATGGTGTTTACCGGCCTGATCATCCACCAAACAGGCGGTGACATCGAAGCGCACTTTTCTGCCTTTGGGCTGATTGGCGTACTGCTGTACTACCGCGACTGGCGCACCATTTTGATGGCAACCGTGGTGATTTATCTCCACCACCTTATTTTGGGCTATGCCCAAAGCCGAGGGGTTCCCCTCTATGTGTTTGATGAGAACCACTTCTGGCTACTGTTTGGCATCCATGTAGCTTATTTTTTGCCATTTGTTGGCATGATGGGCTATTTGGCAATTTGGCTGCGGCGCGAAGGCTACGAAGGTCAGCGGGTGATTGTGCTGGCACAGCACATTATTCAGGGCAATCTGACCGAAGATGAGGGCGCAGACAACCTCGACAGCATGGCCGACCTCCCCTTAATTGCCGCTGTCCACACCATGAAAGACCGGTTACTGGAGCTGCTACGGGTCATGCCGGTTGCCGCAGCAGTGATACGTATTGAGGCAGAAACCGATCAGGCAGTCAGCACCAACCACGCATGGGAAAAAACACTAGGCAAATTAGCTGACCGAACCCGCCCATTTGGCCAACAACCTATTTGGCGCAATTCGACGGATTGGGGCATGTTGCTGCAGCGTCTCCATCAAGCACCGACCGGCTCGCTCGATAAAGTCGAAATGACGCTATCCAACGCGGCAGGGCTCCCCGTGCTGTGCGAAGTGTCGCTGGTGCTGCACCACGGCATCAAACCCATGATGGCGATTCTGACCCTAGAAGACATTAGCCTCCGCCGCAAAACAGAAAATACGATGCGGCGTTTGGCTTACCGCGACATGCTGACCGACCTGCCCAACCGTGCCAGCCTACAGATTGCCCTCCACAGCGCCTTGGCCGACTGGGAAAACCAAGGCATTCCTTTTGCGGTCGTTGTCATCGATTTAGATGGTTTTAAACCGATTAACGATACTTATGGTCACGATGCCGGTGACCAAGTACTGCAAGCCATCGGGGCACGCCTACAGCACACCGACCGCCTCTCTGACCTTGCTTCACGGCTAGGGGGGGACGAGTTTGCCATTGTGCTGCGCGGCTGTGCGGCACACGCGGCGACTGGCGTAGCGCAACGTGCCCTTGACCGAATGGCTCTCCCCATTTGGCTAAAAAAGCAAAATCTACATGTGAAGGTCGGTGCCAGCGCAGGAGTAGCGCATATCACTGATAGTGAAGCCACTACCGAGGCTCTCCTAAAAAATGCTGACCGCGCCCTTTATGCCGCCAAAGCAGCAGGCAAGGGACAAGTCGCCTTGTTTACGGCGGCACTCATGGAGACACCCAGCTAAATACGCATACCGTAAAAACCTATTCACACGCGGCAATGAGCGGATGAACAACTCTTTTTGCCTGACTCACCACATTGCACCTGCAAAACGGAGCGGCTAGAGTGCTTATTCTTTATTCTTTACGCAGAGAAAGCTCATGCCCGCCATCCTCGTTGCCCTCTATGCATGGGTACTGTGCTGGCCCTTGGCCTGCCAAGCAGACACCGTACGGGTCGCTGTCGCCGCCAACTTTGCGCCCACCTTGGTGCAACTTTCCCCCCTCTTTACCCAAGCCCAAGGCCACCACCTGCAAATCATCGCCGGTGCAAGCGGCAAGTTGGCAGCACAGATTCAGCAGGGTGCGCCATTTGAGGTCTTTCTCTCTGCGGATGACCGTTTCCCTGCCCAAGCCACCACGCGCTTTACCTATGCCTTAGGACGGTTGGTGCTGTGGCAGCCCAACCCCAAAACCGGCGACAGCCCCGAGCAGGTATTACGGCAGGGCACGTTTCAGCACCTCGCCCTCGCCAATCCCGAGACCGCGCCTTATGGCCGTGCAGCGTGGGAAACCTTGGCCACACTAGGTTTGGTTGCTGCCGTTAAACCCAAAGTGGTGACCGGCGAAAGCGTGGGGCAAGCCCTGCACTTTGCCCAAGTGGGGGGCGCGGAGCTGGCGTTTGTCTCGGCGGCGCAAGTTCCGCCACGTAGCGGCTTGGTTTGGCACGTCCCCCCCACGCTGCATCACCCGATTGTGCAAGAAGTTGTCTTGATTAAAGGCACCCCTACGGCACGGCAGTTTATGGAATGGCTGCGCTCACCGACGGCTCGCCGTGTCATTCACCAAGCGGGCTACGATTTACCCCCCCTGACTGATAGCCCGCCATGAGTCTAGACGACCTGCAAGCCGTTTGGCTTACCCTAAAACTAGCAGGACTGGTCACCCTAATTTTGATGGGCTTGGCACTGCCGCTGGCGTGGTGGCTGGCACAAAACCAAACACGCTGGCGTGCGCCAGTCGAGGCCTTGGTCACGCTACCCTTAGTCTTGCCGCCTACCGTATTGGGGTTTTACCTGCTGATGGTGCTGAGTCCGCAAAGCAGTGTGGGACAAGGCTTGCACGCCCTCGGCTTGCCGCAGTTGGCGTTTAGCTTTGAAGGCTTGGTGCTGGGCTCGCTGTGCTACTCCCTGCCTTTTGCCGTGCAGCCGCTCAAAGCGGGCTTTGCCCAACTTGGCCGTGAACCCCTTGAGGCCGCCCAACTTTTGGGGGCGAACCGCTGGCAGCAATTTTTTCGGATTGTATTGCCCGCCACCCGTCCCGCCTTGCTGACCGCCGCCACCATGAGCTTTGCCCACACCCTCGGCGAATTTGGTGTGGTGCTGATGTTGGGCGGCAGTGTGCCGGGTGAAACGAGGGTGCTGTCGATTGCCCTATATCAGCAGGTGGAACAAGGCAACTTGGCCGCCGCCCACACTTTGGCCTTGGGCATGTTGCTGTTTGCCTTTGCTGCAATGTGGGGCGTGGGGCACTGGGGACGCAAAAACACCGCCGACCGTTGACGGTCAGGCGGTGTTTGGGGGGACAGGGCGCAAACCCTGCCCAGCACAACACTTCGATTAGGAAGCGGTACTGTCTTTCTTGCCACGCGCAGCAGCAGCGGTGGTGGCGGCGGCAGCAGCGGTGGCTGCTTTAGCCGAGTTTGTTGCAGCAGCTACGCCAGCTTCAGCCAATTCGGTACCGACTTTTTTAGCAGTGCGGGTCACGGTGTCGTAAGCAGCAGTTGCAGAAGTCAGTACGTTCTTCATTGCATTGATGGCAACGTCAGAACCGGCTGGGGCATTTTGCGACACTTTGTCGAGGTTAGCGCACAGTTGCTTGTTGAATTCCAGCACTTGCTCTTCAACAAACGACTGGATTTCGTTTTGGGTTTGAACGGCTGCGTCGTATACGGTGCGGGCTACGCCGAAAGCTTGGTCAATCGAAGGCTGCGCCATGTTGCCCTGCAGTTCAACCAAAGCCTTAGGGTCTTTCACTTCAACCAGTGCCTTAGCAGCGTTGGCTTGGTCTTCCAGCAGCTTCTTGGACAGTTCCAAGTGGAGGTTGGCGAAACGCTCTGCACTAGCCAGTACGATGTTGGACAGGCGAACAGCCTTGTCGAAGTGGTTTTGGCCGAGGGCTTGGAGTTGTTCGTTTTTAGTGGAGAACATGGTATTTCCTTTTGTATGCGTGACAGGGTTAAAAGCGGGGTGGCCGCTTCATTAAATGTGACTCAACTTCTTAATTTAAGCTGGGTCTGCCGCTATCGCTCACAGGCAAATCATGTTGCGTTGCAGCATCCTTGAACTGAAGATTACGCAACCCTGAGCCCTACGTCAAGAAAATGTTGCACTGCACAATACCATTTAAGAAGAGGTGCATCGTTCTTGCCACACGAGGTGGGCTCGTGTGTCGCAACCATGAATCAGATTCAACCTACAGCGCAAAAACCCGCAAATCCCGACTACTTTACTCAACTATTTGGTCACGTTATACTTTTACCATTCTTATCCCCCTCGGACCTTCTCCATGACCGCCCCTTGCGCTATTCCTGACGTGCAATCCTCTGCCGACACCCGCAACATTGCGATTAACAAAGTGGGGATTAAAGCCATTCGCCACCCTGTTATCGTGGCAGACCGCGAAGGTGGCGTGCAGCACACCATTGGCACGTTCGATATGTTTGTGCACTTGCCGCACAACTTCAAAGGCACGCATATGTCGCGCTTTGTCGAAATTTTAAACAGCCACGAACGCGAAATTTCAGTGCGCTCTTTCGAGTCCATCGCCCGCGCTATGGTGGCACGGCTCGAAGCGGAATCCGGCTATTTGGAAATGCGCTTCCCCTTCTTTATGAGCAAAGCCGCGCCGGTGTCGGGGGTCAAAAGCCTGCTGGATTACGACGTGACCTTTATCGGCGAAATCCTCAAGGGCGAATATCACTTCACCATGAAGGTGCTGGTGCCGGTCACCAGCCTATGCCCGTGCTCCAAGCAAATCTCTGAGCGTGGGGCACACAACCAGCGGTCCCACATCACCATGACGGCACGTACCACCGACCGCGTGTGGATTGAAGAGCTGGTGGCTATTGCCGAGCGCGAAGCCTCGTGCGAGCTATACGGGTTGCTCAAGCGTCCCGATGAAAAATATGTTACCGAACGCGCTTACGACAACCCTAAGTTTGTCGAAGATTTGGTGCGCGATGTCGCCGCTGCCCTTAATGGAGATGGGCGGATTGAGGCCTATGTGGTGGAAAGCGAAAACTTTGAGTCAATTCACAACCACTCGGCCTATGCTCTAATTGAGCGAGACAAAACCATCACCAGCTAATCCCCTCCATTCAGCACCCAAAAAAGCGGGCAGCCTCTTTAGAGAGACTGCCCGCTTTTTTGGGTCTTCCCCTACCTTTGTCTGCCCGATGATATGCCGACAAAGACAGGAGAAGCCACCTTACGATTAGTGCTGGTGACCGTGTGCGCCGTGGGCATGGCCGTGGCTGATTTCTTCAGCCGATGCTACTTTTACGTCCGTCACGGTAGCGATAAAGCGAATGGTCTGACCGGCGAGGGGGTGATTGGCATCGACCATCACTTTGCCATCGGCAATATCGGTGACACGGAACAGCAAGACATCGCCGGTGTCGGGGTCGTCTGCTTCAAAGACCATGCCGATGCTCATTTCCACATCATCGGGGAACACATCCATGGGTTCAGCACGCACCAGTTCGGCTTCGTAGTCGCCAAAAGCATCGTCAGGGGTCAGCAGCACATCGACCTTGTCGCCTGCTTTTTTGTCGTGGAGCGCTTCTTCCACCAGCGGGAAAATGCCATCATAGCCGCCGTGAAGATAGCTAATCGGCTCCTCGGTTTTGTCCACTACGGTGTTGTTGCTATCGAGCATTTCATAGTGAAGCGAGACAACGGTGTTTTTAGCGATTTGCATGAAGAAAGCCTTCTGTCGGAGAGAGGAGTATGTGCGCGAACCACTGCGCCATGGCTGGAATTTAGACTAGACAAGTCGCCATTGTAAACTGCCCACCCCCTGCTTTACCGACTTTTTCCTAACCCCATCCCACCCCTTTGCTAGGCAAATGGGTATCCCACCTAAGGCCAAGCCCCCGCTGTGACCCACCCTCCGATTGAGATTTTAGGCGGCATGACCGCTGATGTGTTTATCCGTGACTACTGGCAAAAAGCCCCCCTTCTGATTCGGGGAGCGTTGACCGATGTTGGCGAACCCGTAGGGCTGGAATGGCTGAAAGAACTCGCCAGTCAAGATGAGGTAGAGTCCCGCCTGATTGAGTATCGTCAAAGCAAATGGCTGGTCGAGCACGGCCCTTTGTCCGCCCGCCGCTTTGACCGGCTGCCCGAAAGCGATTGGACGGTGCTGGTACAAAGTGTCAATCACCACCTGCCCCATATCGCCGACATTTTGTGGCGATTTGATTTTTTGCCGTTTGCCCGCCTAGACGACCTGATGATTAGCTACGCCCCCCCAGGCGGAACGGTGGGTCCGCACTTTGATTCTTACGATGTCTTTTTGCTGCAAGTGGGCGGCAAAAAACGCTGGCAGATTTCGGGGCAAGAAGACATCCGCTTGGTCGAGGGTGCGCCAATTAAAATTTTGCAGTCGTTTGAGGCCGACCAAACGTGGGAGGTCAATCACGGTGACTTGCTGTATCTGCCGCCCAAATATGCCCACTATGGCGTGGCACTTGAGCCCGGCATGACCTACTCCATCGGCTTCCGTGCCCCCACCCAGCAAGAGCTGGTGACACAATTTTTGATTTACCTGCAAGACCGCGTGGCCTTGGAGGGCATGTATGCCGACCCCAACCTGACACCACCCACCGAGCCCGCACGGATTGCGCCGGAGATGGTGACGCAGGTTGCAACCATGCTCAAAGCCATTCAGTGGGATGATGCCACCGTGGCTGATTTCTTGGGCCACTACCTGTCCGAGCCCAAGCCCCACGTCTTTTACGATGCCCCAGACGAGCCTATGGGCGAAGACGACTTTGCCGAGGCACTGGCCACGCATGGACTGTCACTCGACCTCAAAACCCAGATTTTGTTTACCGAAACAGAGGTGTATTGCAATGGCGAGCCAATCGGTACCGAGGCAGAAGACACAACACTGTGGCGGCAACTGGCCAACCAGCGACAACTCCCACCGGCGGCTTACCCTGCGGACTTCATCGCAGGTCTGTATGAAGGCTATTTGTCTGGCTATTGGTACGCAGAATAAGACTGTGGTGCCAATGCCACAATCCCATGCTGCATTGCGACATAAACTATTTGCCAAGCGCGGCCAGAGTGTATTTAATGACGGTTCAAGAGTTCGACAGCGCGTTAGTCATCCCGATTTCTTCGTGATTTTCAGACGTTAGTTTTTGGGCTTTGCCGCTTTCGGTCGCTTTTTTTCGTGTTACAATCTTTAAGTCTGTTCAGCATTGAGAATTTCGCAATAAATTTCGCACCGCTCAGTGCCGTAACATCTAAATTTCTGTCCACTGTTACTTTTTGCTTTAAAGGTAAAGATAATGAAACAATCGCTCCTCGTCGCAGCTCTGTTGGCTATCGCTCTGTCCGCTTGCGGCAAAAAAGAAGAAGCAGCTCCTGCACCCGCTCCAGCTCCTGCACCTGCTGCTGAAGCACCAGCAGCACCTGCACCTGCTGCTG
>CALMOJ010000157.1 GCA_937871815.1 uncultured Neisseriales bacterium | reverse complement strand
ATTTCGCCGAGCAAAAGCCTAAAGCCCGCGAAGCCGGTGATAAAACCCAAATGCCATTGGGCAAAACCATCTATACCGGTGGCGTTGCTGCGACTCGCATCCCTGCTTGTATGGCCTGCCATGGTCCTTCCGGCAACGGCTTGCCCATCCAGTACCCCCGCGTCGGTGGCCAACATGCGGGCTATCTGGCTGCCCAGCTCAATCTCTTCCGCTCTGGCGAGCGTGGCAACAGCCAAGTCATGACCGACATCGCGCTGAAAATGACCGATGCCCAAATTAAGGCCGTCTCCGAATATATGTCCGGTCTGCGTTAATCCCTCTTGGGGCTTACGCCGCCATGCGCCTGCACCCTTGCGCTTCTGCATGGGATTGCAGGCGTTTTGCTTTGTGGGGTCAAACAGCGGAACTTTATAACGCTGCTGCTGTTCTACGCACCGCCCTTGGTTTTTTCTCCGCTTGTCTCTTTTTGAATGTCCCGCCTAGCCTATGTCTAAGCTCTCCCGCAGAACTTCTTTTGCCGCCGATGTGTACGAGCTGCTGAGCTCCATGCGTTTTGCCATTGGCCTGCTTTCCCTCTTGGCCATTGCTTCAGTCATTGGCACTGTCCTCAAGCAAAATGAACCCTATCCGGGCTACCTGATTGAATTTGGTCAGTTTTGGTTTACGGCGTTTGACTGGCTAGGCTTGTTTGACGTGTATCACAGCGCGTGGTTTTTGGTGATTTTGTGCTTTTTGGTGCTGTCCACCAGCTTGTGTATTTGGCGCAACACCCCAGGCTTTCTGCACGAAATGCGGGGCTACCGCGAAAAAGCCAGTGATGCTTCGCTGGCCGCTATGACCCATTCTGCTGAATTTGAAGGCCGTTTGCACGCCACCGAGGTGAACGACTACCTGAAAGCCCAAGGCTTTAAAGTGCGTGAAGCCCAGCGTGAAGATGGCGTGTTGCTGGCGGCCAAACAAGGCTCGGCGAATAAGCTGGGCTATTTTTTGGCGCATATCGCCTTGGTGGTGATTTGTATTGGCGGGCTGATTGACGGCAACGTGCCGTTAAAGCTGG
>CALMOJ010000156.1 GCA_937871815.1 uncultured Neisseriales bacterium | reverse complement strand
TTCTAACATCCAGAAAGAAAACCCCCATGGCCATTACGGTTAACGGTGTAGAAATCACCGATGAGATGATCGAAAACGAACTCCCCCGCCACGCCGACGCAGACAATCCGCTGAAGCGGGCGGTGCATGAAGTCGTGTTGCGCCAGTTGCTGCTCCAACAAGCCGCCAAGCTGGGCTTTGCCCATCCTGACGATAACGACGATGCCCGCATCGACCGTGTGATTGCCGCCGAAGTCCACGCCCCCGAAGCCACCGACACCGAGTGCGAAACGTGGTACACCGCCAACCCCACGGCCTTTACCGTCGGCGAATTGATGGAAGCCAGCCACATCCTGTTCCAAGTCACCGAGGGCGTATCGCTGGACGCATTGCGCGGTCAGGCCATGTCGGTGTTGGCCGATGTGCGCACCGACCCCAGCCGTTTTGCCGAGCTGGCCCGCGCCAACTCCAATTGCCCTTCGTCCGAAGTGGGCGGCAGCTTGGGGCAATTGTCACGCGGGCAAACGGTGCCGGAGTTCGAGCAAGCCTTGTTTAGTCTTGCCTCGGGCGAAACCTGCGAGCGGCTGGTTGAAACCCGCTTTGGCCTGCACATCATCCGTGCCGACCGCCGCGAGGATGGCCGTTTGCTACCCTTTGCCGAGATTAAAGATGCCTTGGCCGAGCACCTGAATCAGCAAAGCCACGCCCGTGCCCTGCACCAATACCTGAAGCAGTTGGTGGGCGGGGCGGATGTTCAAGGGGTCGAGCTAGAAGGCAGTGACTCCCCGCTGGTGCAGTAAGAACACGTTCTAAGAAGCTGTTTACGATCTAGCGAACGACGGGTCAGCCAAGGCGAAATTCGGAAAAAAAGCGCAGTTGACACGCGGTCAATGCGCATGTTTTTTCCGAATTTGAACGCAGGATCACCCGAGCTTCGCAGATCGTAAACAGGTTCTAAACACAGAACCCCCCGAATCAGCCACGCTGGTCGGGGGGTTCTGTTTGGCGGGCAACGGCGGTGTGCCGTGCCCTGTCAGGTAGGATTACGCCCGTTCAAAAATCACCGCAATGCCTTGGCCGCCGCCAATGCACATGGTGACCAGTGCGTAACGACCTTGCACCCGTTCCAGTTCATACAGTGCTTTGGTGGCAATCAACGCGCCGGAGCAGCCCACAGGGTGACCCAAGGCAATCGCGCCGCCGTTGGTGTTGGTCTTGGCAGGGTCGAGGCCCAAGGCGCGGGTCACAGCAATGGCTTGTGCTGCAAACGCTTCGTTGGATTCAATCACGTCGATTTGGTCCAGCGACAAACCTGCACGCTTCAGTGCCAGCTTGGTAGCCGGAATCGGACCTTCGCCCATGATGTCGTTCGGCACACCTGCAACGGCATAGGACACGATACGTGCCATGGCTTTGTGGCCGGCTTTAGCCGCAGTGGCGGCATCGGCCAACACAAAGAAAGCAGCTGCATCGTTCAGGCCAGACGCGTTACCTGCGGTCACGGAGCCGTCTTTTTTGAACGCGGGCTTCATCTTAGCCAAGGCTTCCATGGTGGTGGCACGCGGGTGTTCGTCGGTGTCAAAGACCACGTCGCCCTTACGGGTTTGCTGCACAATCGGCACAATTTGCGACTTGAAACGGCCTTCGGCAATGGCACGGGCGGCACGAACTTGGGATTCCAGCGCGAAAGCATCTTGCTCTTCGCGGCTGATGTTCCACTTGGTGGCCAAGTTTTCAGCGGTCACGCCCATATGCCCCACGCCAAACGGGTCGGTCAGGGTATCCACCATCATGTCGATGGCAGGGGTGTTGCCCATGCGTGCGCCGCTCCGCAGCGTTGGCAGCATGTAGGCCGCACGGGACATCACTTCTACGCCGCCGCCAATGCCGTATTCGCAATCGCCCAGCATGATAGCTTGGGCACTGCTGACAATGGCTTGCAGGCCGGAAGAACACAGACGGTTCACGGCCATGGCCACCGATTCCATCGGCAGACCGGCTTGAATCGACGCAATACGGGCAACGTAAGCAAAGTGCGATTCAGTGGGGATGCAGTTACCAACGGTGACATAGTTGATGTCGGCTGCCGCTACGCCCGAGCGTGCCACGGCTTCTTTCATCACGCGGCCAGCCAAATCGCCTGGCTCTAGCCCGCTCAACGCGCCTGCAAAGGTGCCCACTGCCGACCGAACCGCGCTCAATACAACGACGTCTTTACTCATGCTCATTCCTTATTTTGGGTATCGAGAAATTGCCGTGAATGACGTACAGCAAAGCCAAGCTTTGCTGCGTGCCACGGCACACGCAGAACCTTACCATTCCATGCTGCTTTGGTGTGAATTGTGTAAAGCAGACGCTTGAAATAGTGTATCTACTGGGCTTTGCGCCAAGTACTCCAGCCATAGCCCTTAGAAGCTGTTTACGATCTCAATGGCGCAGGGGTTGCCAAGGCGAAATTCTGGAAAAAAGCACCGTTGGGACTGAATTCATGCGCATTTTTTTACGAATTTCAACGCAGGATCACCCCGAGTCTCGCAGATCGTAAACAGGTTCTTAGGCCGACGAAACACCCTGCCACCATCGGGGTATGGGTAGCGGACTCCACCGAAAACGCCGACCATATCCACCTGACGGGCTTAGAAGCTGTTTACGATCTAGCGAACGACGGGTCAGCCAAGGCGAAATTCGGAAAAAAAGCGCAGTTGACACGCGGTCAATGAGCATTTTTTTACGAATTTCAACGCAGGATCACCCGAGTTTCGCAGATCGTAAACAGCTTCTTACAGCAGACAGGAATGGAATACAGCGTATGAGCTACCTTGCCGTGAAACACCTTCATTTAACCTGCGTCGTGCTCTCTTTGAGCCTGTTCGCACTGCGGGGTCAGCGCGTTTTACGCCGCCCCGCTGCCGATTTAAGCCACCCCTTTTGGCGGTTTGCCCCTCATGTTGTCGATAGCGTCTTGCTGGTGGCGGGCATCAGCCTTGCCGTCATGGCGGACCTCAACCCCCTCACCCAGCCTTGGTTGGCCACCAAGCTGGGGCTGCTGCTGGCTTATATTGGCTTAGGCTCGGTGGCGCTCAAACGGGGCAAAACACGCACCATTCGGGGGGTATGCCTAGGCTTGGCGGGGGGCTGTGCAGCAGCTATGGTGCTCTTGGCGGTGCAAAAACCCCTGCTATGGGGCTAATGCCCTGCTGACGGTGGGGACGTGTTCCACAAGACAGGATAGCCCCACCCTCCTATAATGCGGCGTGCGGTGAAATTTGGCAGGGTTAACGCCAAGATAAAGCCGCTTCCTGCCGCATTTTTGCCCCTAAATGAGCCTATCTGCACATGATTGAACACGCCTTCTCCCCACTTATTCTCAAAAATAAAACACTGTTGCCGATTGTTCAGGGCGGCATGGGTATTGGCGTGTCGGCGCACCGACTCGCTGGCACAGTCGCCGGTCTGGGGGGGGTAGGCACGATTGCCAGTGTTGACCTACGCCACCTTCACCCTGACTTGGTCGAAGAGTCGCTTAAATTCACCGACGAAGCCGAATACGACCGGCTTAACCTGATTGCCCTTGACCGCGAAGTCAAAGCCGCGCTCAAGCTGGCCAACGGCAACGGCATGGTATCGGTTAACGTGATGAAGGCCGTGGCCTCTCACGCTGACTACGTCCGTCAAGCCTGCGAATCCGGCGTACAGGTTGTCACCATGGGTGCGGGCTTGCCGCTCGACCTGCCAGAAATGGTCGCCAACTTCCCTGACGTGGCCTTGCTGCCGATTTTGTCCGAGGCACGGGGCATCGCCATCGTGATTAAGCGGTGGATGAAGAAAAACCGCCTGCCCGATGCCATCGTGATTGAGCATCCCAAATATGCGGGGGGGCATTTGGGTGCCGCAAAAAAAGAGGACATCAACGATGACCGCTTTAACTTTGACCGCGTGCTCGAAGAAACCTTCGCCCTGTTCAAAACCCTAGACCTTGAACGTGAACAAATTCCGCTGATTGTCGCGGGCGGGGTGAATAGCCACGAAAAAGTCAAAACCTACCTCGGCTGGGGCGCAGCCGCCGTGCAAGTGGGCACGCCCTTTGCCGTCTGCCAAGAAGGCGATGCCGCGCCAGAATTCAAAAAAGTGCTGGCCGAAGCCAAGTCCGAAGACATAGTCGAATTTATGAGCGTGGCCGGTTTGCCAGCACGGGGCGTACTCACCCCCTTCCTCAAAAGCTACCTGCGCCGCGAAACAATCCTCCAAGCCAACGCCAAGCCCGACCCCCGCCGCTGCACCCAAGCCCTCAACTGCTTGGCCGTGTGTGGGCTGCGAGACGGCTTGCCCAAGGTGGGGCAGTTCTGTATCGACCTCAACTTGGCCGCCGCGTATCGGGGCGACCTCCGCAAAGGGCTGTTCTTCCGTGGCTCGGAAAGCGTACCGTTTGGGGCGGAAATCCGCAGTGCGCGAGAAGTCGTTGAATATCTGCTGACAGGGGTCAAACCCGCCGACTTGCAGACGGCCTAATCTGCTTTTCCCCGCCGCTACCGTAGCCATGACACGGCGCGGCGCGGCGGGCTTGGTTTTTGGGTACACAGTTCAAAGTTGTGTAATGGTGTCTTAAAACAAGCCGCATCCCTGATTCGCAGGGCGTGCGGCATTTTAATTTCTGCTGCCGATGATTTTTCAAAGCTGCAATCCTGCGACAGGGGTCGTGGGCTTTACCCGCCCCGCTTGGACCCCCGCCCAGCTAGAGTCCTGCTTGGCACAGATGCGGGTCGCCCAACGCACTTGGCGTACCACGCCCGTCGAAGACCGCTGCGCCGGCTTGCTGCGCCTCAGCCAGTTGCTGCTGGCACACCAAGCCCCGCTGGCCGAAGCGATTTGCGCCGAGGTCGGCAAGCTGCTGCCCGAGTGCCACGCCGAGGTCGAAAAAGCCGCGCGGCTGTGCCACTACTACGCCGAAGTCGCCCCCTCCCTGCTCACCCCCCAAGCCATCCCGACCCTCGCCAGCCGCTCTGGTGTCTCGTTTGACCCGCTGGGGGTGGTGCTGGCCGTGATGCCGTGGAATTACCCTGTGTGGCAGGTGCTGCGCTTTGCCGTACCAGCTTTGGCGGCGGGCAATGGCTGTCTGGTCAAGCCCGCCCCCTCGGTGCCGCAAACCAGCGCGTATCTGGCCGAACTCGTCGCCGAAGCCGGTATCGCCCCCTTTGCGATGGCATGGCTTGCCCCCGCCCAAGTCGAAACCGCCATTGTCGGCTGCGATGCCGTGGCCTTTACCGGCTCCACCCAAACCGGCAGCCATATTGCCGCGCTGGCAGGGCGGCATATCAAAAAAAGCGTGTTGGAATTGGGCGGCAGCAATGCCTGCATTGTGCTGGCCGATGCCGATGTGCCGCTTGCCGCCCACGAAGCCGCCCTGTCGCGCTTTCGGGATGCGGGGCAATCGTGCAACGCTGCCAAGCGGATGATTATCGTGCCGGAAATCGCCGAGGCTTTTATCGCTGCTTTTGTCGCCGAAGCCCGCAGCCTCGTGTGTGGCGACCCCACCGACCCCCGCACCACCCTTGCTCCCTTGGCGCGGGCAGATTTGCGCCGCTTGGTCGCCGCGCAAGTCGAAGATGCCTTGCTGCATGGGGCGGTGGATGTGCTCGGCAGTCCCTGCCCTACCGGTGCGGGGTTTTTCTACCCTGCCACGGTGTTGGACCACGTCAGTCCGGCATGTCGGGTCTACCACGAAGAGGTCTTTGGCCCCGTTGCCACCGTGCTCCGCGCCAAGGATGAAGCCGATGCGATTCGGCTGGCCAACGACACACCATTTGGGCTGGGCGCGAGTCTTTACAGTGCCGACCTTGCCAAAGCCGAAGCCCTTGCCGCCGAGCTGGAAGTCGGCAGCGTGTTTATCAACCGCCACACCAGCTCCGATGTGCGCCTGCCCTTTGGCGGGGTCAAGGCTTCTGGCTATGGGCGCGAGTTGTCCGAATTTGGGCTGTATGAATTTGTAAACGTCAAAACCTATTGGCAGCGATAGGTCATTCGGGTCGTGGGGGCGCGTCGCTTTTTTCGCCCCGCTGTAAAAACCGGAACGCAAACACCGCTTGGGAGTAAAATCTCGCGCTTTTACAGCTTGTTAGTGTCTGGCCTGTGGTGGATAGCAGGTGCGGCGCAACACCCCCTCTTGCGATGACTGATTCCTCTCTTCTCCCTCCTGCGGCGACCGACACCGAAGCCGCCCGCCACAAAGCCACGCTGCAAGCCAATAAGCTGACCAAGCGACTACGCCACCACACCGGCGATGCCATTAACGATTTCAACATGATTGAATCCGGCGACCGCGTGATGGTGTGCTTGTCGGGCGGCAAAGACAGCTATGCCTTGCTGGATATTTTGCAAGGCCTGCAAAAATCCGCCCCCATCGACTTCAGCCTGATTGCCGTCAATCTCGACCAAAAGCAACCCGGCTTCCCCGAGCATGTTTTGCCCACCTACCTAGACAGTTTGGGCATTGAATACCGGATTATCGAAGAAGACACCTACAGCATCGTTAAGCGGCTGATTCCCGAGGGCAAGACCACCTGTAGCCTGTGTTCTCGGCTGCGGCGCGGTATTCTCTACCGTGTGGCCGACGAAGTGGGCGCGACCAAAATTGCCCTCGGCCACCACCGCGATGACATCCTGCAAACCCTGTTCCTCAACCTGTTTTACGGCGGCAAGCTCAAGGCCATGCCGCCCAAGCTGTTGTCGGACGATGGTCGCCATATGGTGATTCGCCCCTTGGCCTACTGCCGCGAAAAAGACCTCGAACGCTATGCCGCCCTGCGTGATTTCCCCATCATCCCGTGCAACCTCTGCGGCTCGCAGCCCAATTTGCAGCGGCAGGTGATTAAAGAGATGCTGAACGATTGGGATAGACGCTTCCCTGGCCGGATTGAAACCATGTTCCGTGGACTGCAAAACGTCGTACCCTCGCACCTTGCCGACACCAGCTTGTTTGATTTTGCAGGGCTGGCCTTGGGCGGGGCACTGCCCGCAGAGGGCGGCGATACGGCGTTTGACCGCGAAGAATTTAGCGACCCCTCGCCCGACCCTGACGATGCCCCAGCCATCACACGCCGTTCGGTCATCAGTATTCTCGACTCGCGCCCCAAGGAGTCTCCGACGCATGGCTAGTTTTTTGCCTCAGCGGCTGTTTCGGCGCAAAAACAGTGAGCCTGCTGTCACTGTCAGCGAAGAAAACGGCATCCGCTCGCTGTATCTGGGCACGGACACCATCCAATCCTCGATGCGCTTGTCTGCCCCTGCCGAATTGGTCTTGACCTATACCCACGCCATGATGGCCTCGCTGCTGTTTACCCAGCCCCGCCGGATTTTGCATATCGGGCTGGGCGGGGGCAGTTTGCCGCGCTTTTGCCATGCGTATTTGCCCGAAGCGGTGAATGACGTGGTGGAGCTGCACCCCTCGGTCGTGGCGGTGGCACGGTCGATGTTCGCCCTGCCCGACGACGAACGGATGGTGGTGCATATTGGCGATGGTGTGGATTTTGTCAGCCGCGCCGAGCCAGTCTATGACCTGATTTTTTTGGATGCGTTTGATGGCGTGGATTTGATTCCCGCGATGGTGACCGAGCCGTTTTTTCACGAGTGCCGTATGGCCTTGGCAGCGCACGGGGTGTTGGCGGTGAATCTGTGGCGGGGTCACAAACACTATGCCCGCCATGTGTCGGCACTCCGCGCCGCGTTTGACGGCAACGTACTGACCGTGCCCGCCGAAACCCATGGCAATGCGGCGGCACTGGGGCTGACCACCTCGGCCACGCCCCATAGCCTGCGCTGGGATGCCCTAGACACCCGCGCCACGGCACTGCAGCCCTTGGGCTTGGACTTTGCCGCCATGATTGCGGTGCTTAAACGCGACAATCCCCACACGGCTTCACGGCTGATGCCCACAGAACGAGGCTAGACGGATGCTGCTGGAACACTACGAAGCCGGTCTGCCCGCTGCCCGCCCCCACTTAACCAAATGGGCGCAGATATTCACCGATAGCCTCGGGTTTTTGTTGGCCAACTGGCTCGGCTTTTGGTTTGCCGAAGGCGTGCGCTATGCCGCCGCGTGGCCGGTGCTGCGGGCTCACCCCAGCATGATGCTTCGGCTGGCGGTGTGGGGTTTGTGGGTGTTTGCGCTGGTGGCGTGGTTTTGGTTGGTGCGTGGGCATTACACCCAGCGCCGCCCCTTTTGGGATGAAACCCGCGATGTGTGCATTGCCCTGCTGGTGGCGGCGGTCGGCGAGGCAGCCTTGTTGTTTGTGATTCAAGCTCCTTTTTCGCGGCTGTGGTGGCTGACCACTTGGCTGGCGGCCTTGCCCATCCTGCTTCTTGGGCGGGCACTGTTACGCCGTGTGCTGACCCATCTTGGCTGGTGGCAACGCCCGATTTTGATTTTTGGCGCGGGTGAGAACGGCCAAGAAGCCTTTGCCGCCCTTAAAAGCGAACGCTGGTTGGGCTATCACGTCTTGGCCTTTGTCGTGCCCTGTGTCGATGCCCCAGAAGCAGAAAACCTTGGCATCAGTACCTTGATGGGCAAGCCGGTTATTTCGTATGTGCTAGACAGCCCTGCCCGCCCATTTTTGGCGCGTCTTAATCAGCCTGCGGTACTGATTGCGCTTGAACCGCAGCAGCTCGACATCCAGCAGCTCTTGGTACAGCGGTTTAGTGTGGCAGGGGCAGACATCAATATTGCCCCCCCGCTCAAAGGCTTGCCGCTCTATGGCACGGAGCTGACCCACTTCTTTAGCCACGAAGTCTTGCTGCTACGGGTGCAAAACAACCTCTCGCGTCGTGCTTCGCGCTTTATTAAGCGAACCTTTGACCTGTGTGTTTCCTCGGTGCTGATTGTCGGCTTGTTCCCCGTCTGGATAGGCTTGTTTATCGCCGCCCGCCGTGATGGTGGCCCAGCCACCTACTGTGCGCCGCGCTTGGGGCGAAACGGGGTGGATTTCCCCTGCTATAAATTTCGCTCTATGGTGCTGGATGCCGACACCTGCTTGCGTGAACACCTTGCCGCCCACCCCGAAGTGCAACCCGAATGGGAGCGTTTCCGCAAGCTGAAAGACGACCCCCGTGTGACGCGGTTTGGCGCGTTTGCCCGCCGCACCAGCCTAGATGAGCTGCCGCAGTTATTTAACGTGTTTAAGGGAGATATGAGCTTAGTCGGCCCCCGCCCCATTTTGCACGATGAAATTGAACGCTTTGGCGAGGACTGGGCGTTTTACCTGATGGCCCGTCCTGGCATTACCGGCCTGTGGCAAATCAGCGGTCGCAACGATGTGGACTTCGCCAGTCGCGTGGCCTTGGATTCGTGGTATGTGCGGAACTGGTCGCTGTGGTACGACATTGTGATTCTGATTAAGACCGTCAAAGTGGTACTAGCACGGGAGGGGGCATATTGAATGGTACGGTCAAAAACGCCACACAATGCCCAAGCGTGGTGCAAAACGCTTGCAGCTTGACCCTACCCCCCCCCGTAAAATCACCCCCTCCCCTGACCCCTTGGTAACCCCACTACGCTATGATACATAAGCGTTTTAACCCAAAGCCGTACAAGAAAACGCCTGCCTTTTGTGTGCGTCATTTTTTGTATGGTGGTCTCGCTTATTTTGTCTGCGCCGCTTCGAGCGCGTGGGCGGTATTGCCGGATGCGGGTCGCTTGTTGCAAGAACAAATCCCCACCCCCAGCGCACCGCTGCCCTCTTCTCCAGCAAACCTTGGCCGCCCGCCTGCGCCCACCGCCGCCGCGCCCAAAGCCACCGAAGAAACCGTTATTTACATTGGCACTTTCCGGTTTTCCGGCGGCCTCGACAAGCTCTCCCCCGAGGAACTTCAAACGTGGATCAAGCCTCATACCGATAAGGGGATGACGTTTTCCGCGCTGAAAAAAATTGTCGATAACCTCAGCCAGTTCCTGCGCAGCAAAGGCTACGGCTTTGCCCGTGCCTATCTTCCTGCCCAAGAAATCAAAGACGGCGTGGTGGACATTACGATTTTGCTTGGGCGGATTGAGGGCGGCAAAAAGGGCGACGGCATTGCCATTCAGGGCGGCGAGGGGCTGCGGCTCAAAGAGGAACGGGTGCGTCAAACACTGGCCGCAGCCACCGTCTCCCAAACGCCGTATCTCAAGGTTGAAGGGCTGGAACGCGGGCTGTTGCTGCTCAATGATTTGCCTGGCGTGAGTGCCCAAGCCAGCCTTGACCCTGGCAGCACACAGGGCGACACCAAGCTCCGTGTGGATATGGGCGAAGGCCGCTTGCTATCGGGGCTGCTGTGGCTAGACAACGCCGGCAACCGCTACACCGGCGAGGCACGGCTGAATGGGCAGCTCAACGTCAACGACCCCACCGGACAGGGCGACCAATTTTACGCCCAAGCCTCGGTGGCAGAGCGTTTTGGACTCGGCAAACTGGGCTATAGCCTGCCGCTGGGTTATGACGGGATGCGACTGGGCGCAAGCTATACCGCACTCGGCTACGAAGTCGGCAAGGCCTTTGCCGCGCTCAATAACCGAGGCACCGCCCAGACGTTTAACCTCAACGCCACCTACCCCATTGTCCGCCAGCGGGAACACAACCTCAGTGCCAACGTCAGCTATGACCTCAAAGCCATGCGCGACCAAAGCCTGGGGGTCACCACCAGCGATAAGCGGGTCGATACGTGGAACGCGGGCATCAGCGGCAACGAAATGGACCGCTTGGGCGGCGGCGGCATGACCCAGTACGGGGTGTCGCTGGCTGTGGGCGAAGTTGATTTGTCCCGCGCGGGCGCAGCACTCACTGCCGACCATGCAGGGCCGAACACACAGGGCAACTACACCAAGCTGAACTACTCCCTGTCGCGGCTACAGCGGATTGACAGCAACTGGGCGGTATTTGGCGCACTCAATGGCCAGTTTGCCGATAGAAACCTCGACTCCTCCGAGAAATTTTTGCTGGGCGGGGCGAGCGGCGTACGCGCCTATCCCTCTGGCGAGGCCAGCGGCGACGAGGGCATGTTGCTCAACCTCGAAGTCCGCTACGACCTTCCCCTCCAAAGCCGCTGGGGGAATTGGCAGTTTGTTGGGTTTTACGACAAGGGGCAGGTTGCCCGCTACAAAACCGTGTGGGAGGGGCAAAACGCCTTCACCCCAGGCCAATCCAACCGCTACGGACTCAGTGGTGCGGGGGTCGGCATCAATCTGAGCAAAGGCGACAGCCACGCCGTCCGCTTTGCCTACGCGTGGAAAATCGGCGACAACCCTGGTGCGAGCATGACGGGGCGGGATTCGGATGGCACGCAAGACACTGGCCGCTTCTGGCTACAAACCTTGTTTTATCTGCAATAGACGGCGCACAGCCCTGCATGGGCACAAAAGGAACACACCATGAACCACTGCTATCGCCTGATTTGGAGTGCACCCGCCAACGCTTGGGTGGTGGTCAGTGAACTCGCCCGCAGCAAAGGCAAATCAAGCCGCAGCGTGGCACGGCTGATGGTGGTGGCGAGTCTGCTGGGCAGCAGCGCGTTCAGTCTGGCACTCGACCCGCGCACCCTGCCGGTGGGCGGCGTGGTCACGGCGGGGGCAGGCAGCCTCAACCAAGCAGGCACTGCCCTGACCGTCACCCAGCGCAGCCCCAGCCTGATTGCCGAGTGGAACAGCTTCAATATTGGCAGCCAAGCCAGCGTGAACTTTGTGCAGCCCAATGCCAGCAGCGTCGCGCTCAACCGTGTCTTGGGCGGCGACCCCAGCCAGATTTTTGGGCGGCTCAACGCCAACGGGCAGGTGTTTTTGCTCAACCCCAGCGGCGTACTGTTTGCCCCCAGCGCGCGGGTCGAAGCAGGCGGCTTAGTGGCTTCCAGCTTGCGGCTATCGGATGCCCATTTCCTCAACCAAAATTACCAGTTCACCGCTTCCGGCACGCAGGGCGACATCACCAACCAAGGGGAGATTCGGGCGGGGCAGATTGCCTTGTTGGGCGCACGGGTGCGCAACCAAGGCAGCCTGTTTGCCCCCCAAGGCAGCGTCGCGCTGGCAGCGGGGGACGCTGTTCGGCTAGACCTCGGCGGCGATGGCCTGATTCAGGCCACCGTCACCCAAGCCGCCGCCCAAGCCCTCGCAGAAAACACCGGCCGTATCCAAGCCCCTGGGGGGCGGGTCAGCCTCAGCGCAAAAACCACGGGCGATGCCTTGGCCACTGCCGTCAATACCGACGGGCTGATTCAGGCGCAAGGGGCGCGTGCTGCCGAAGGGCGGATTTTCTTAGACGCAGGGGACACGGGCCGCGTGCAAGCGGCCGGCATACTGGATGTCAGCAACCCCAGCGGCAAGGGCGGGCGCATTGTCGTTACGGGTGACAGTGTCCAGATTGCCGAAGGCGCACGCCTCACCGCCACCGGCGCGACGGGCGGCGGGGAGATTGCCGTCGGCGGAAGCTGGCAAAACACCGACCCCAGCCTCCACCAAGCCCGTTATACGTGGATTGCCCCCAGTGCCGTTCTGGATGCCTCTGCCACCGAGCGGGGCACAGGGGGCAGCGTGGTGGCGTGGTCTAACGTCAGCTTGGCAGGGGGCGCGACCCGTGCTTATGGCACCTTTCTAGCCGATGGCGGGGCACTGGGCGGCGATGGCGGGCGCATCGAAACCTCGGGGCACTGGCTAGACACCCAAGGCGCGCGCGGCCATGCCCGCGCCCCACTGGGCAAAGCTGGCGTGTGGCTGTTTGACCCTTACGATGTGGTGATTGGCGGCGCGGCCTCGGCCAATGGGGCGTGGTCAGGCGCGGTGCCGGATGAATGGACCCCTTCGGCGACCAGCTCCACCCTTGCTGCTGCAGACATTGCCGCCAAGCTGGCAGCAGGCACCGATGTCACCATCACCACCACGGGGGTGGGGGTGGAGGCGGGCAACATTACCGTCAACAGCCCGATTACCGCCAACGTCACCGCCGCCACCACGCTTCGGCTCACCCCAGGCGCAGGGTGGACGGCGGGCTCTAACTTCATTAATGCCGACATAACCAATACCGGCACCAGCCCGCTGCACCTTGATTTCACCCCTGCGGGCTCCGGCGGCACCACCCTCAATGCCAACCTCAACACAGGGGGCGGCAACCTGACCGGCACGACGCTCTCGGTGACCGGCAATCGCAGCATTCAAACAGGGGGCGGGGCGGTTTCTTTTCCCCAAACCATCACCTTGGGCGGTGATTTAAGCCTCAGCTCTGGCGGGGGCAATGTCGTCCTCGGCTCAAGCACAAAAAACATCAACAGCGCACCGGCCACCGCCTACGCCCTGACCGTCGATGCGGGCGCAGGCAATATTGACCTTGGGCAGATTGGGAATACCGCCCCCCTGTCTAGCCTCCACGTCACGGCAGCCACGACGACCCTCAAGGGCGGCAACGTCACCACCACCGGCACGCAAACCTATGTCAGCAACCTGAACCTACCCGCAACCGTCACCACTCTGACGCAAACCACCGCGCCTGATTTTGTCTGGCAAGCGGGCAAAGCCATTTCCTATACCGGAACGGGGGGGTGGCTCACCTTTCAGACCCCAGGCAGTATTATTTTTAATGCAGGCAGCAGTATCAGCACGACGGGTGCCCCCATCTACACCCTACTAAACGCCGATTCGGGCGGCGTGGGCAATGGCTTTATCCGTCTGACCAACACCAACATCAACACCGCTGGGGGCACGCTCACGCTCAGCGGGGGCGTAAACGGCTGGGATTACGCCACGGGTAATGCCACCCAAGCCACCGGTGTCTTGCTGGAAGGTGCGACCCTCAGCACGCTGGGGGGCATTCTTACGGTACGAGGCAAAAGTGCGGCGGGGGCAGCCACAGGGGGCTACGCCGGCGGGATACGGATAGGCAGCACCGCCAGCACCCAAATCGACAGCGGCGCAGGCATTCTCACCCTCAGTGGCATCGCACGGGGCACGACGGGCGACAGTCATGGGGTCGAAATCGACAGCCGTGCAGCAGGGGTCAACCACACCATCAATAGCGTCAACGGGTTCAACGTAACAGGAGACAGCACCGCCGCGACAACCACCGGGGGGCGGACGGGCATCCTGATACATGGCGCAGCGGCGGGCGGCAGCAGCACGCTGACCGCCTCAGCAGGGCCTTTTACTCTGACCGGCACCTCTAGCGGCACCGCGCCCAGCGCAGGGCAAGAAGGCATTATCCTGAATGGGGTGGTTGATGGCGGCACCGGTAATCTCACCCTTGCAACGTCCAACCTGCTGGCCGCCAATACCGGCAGCGAAACCAGCGCAACGGCACGGGGAACGGGGACGCTGACCGTCAAGCCCACCGTAGCAGCTTCGGTGGGGGTTGGTGCCGCCGCAACCGGCGACTTGCTGCTGACGGAGGCCCTGCTCAGCACATTTCAAGATGGCTTTCGCTATGTCACCCTTGGCGACACCGCCAAAACCACCACCCTCACGGTCAACACCACCCGCACCTTTACCGATAGCTTGGCACTGGTGAACAGCGGCACCTCGCCGATGGTGCTGAATTCGACCGTGGATGTTGGCGGCAATACCCTGACCCTGACCAGCGGTGGGACGGTATCGGGCAGCGGCAATATTCTGGCCGATAAGCTGCTGCTCAATGGCAGCGGCGACTACACCCTCGCCACCGCCACCGGCCATCGGATTAACACCATTGCCGCCGCCACCCCGAATACGGTTGATTTTATTAACCAGCAGAGCTTTGAAGTCGGCACCGCCAGCCCACCCAGCAACGTCGCCGTTGAAGGGGTGAGTGCCGCGACCGCCGTCACCTTAGAAGCCAGTGGCGCAGCCTCTAATTTCACCGTAACCAAAGGGGTGAATACACCACTTATGACGCTGGTCGCGGGGGGGCTGTTTAATAATGTTGGGGGCGGGGCAGGTCGTTATCTGATCTATGCCGGCGACCCCACCACCTCCAATATCGGTGTGACAGGCCCTGGATATAACAAACACTATAACCAAACTTATGTGCGCGGTAGCACCCCTGCCTATGCCAGTAGCGGCAGCTGGGGCTTCTTCCGTACCACACCGACGCTGACCGTTTCCGCCGTCGATGCCACCAAGGTCTACGGCACGGCGGTCTCCTCGGCAGACTTGCTTGGCTATACCGGCTTTATTGATGGCGACACGCTCACCAATACGAACCTCTCAGGCAGCGCGGGGTTTGCGCTCACGGGGACATCGTCTGGCTCTGGCAACCATGTAGTGGGGGCGCATACCGCCACCCTATCTGGGCTGGGCTCACTGGCCAATGCGCTGGGCTATGCCTTGCAAATCGGTGCCACCACCACCTCGACCCTGACTGTCACCCCCAAGCCGCTGGATGTCAGCGTCACCACCCAAAACAAGACCTACGATGCCACCCCCAATGCCACGATTAGCGGTACCAGCATTGCCCCCATCGCGGGCGATGTCCTGACCCTCGGTGGCGGGGCGGCGACCGTAGCGGCCTTTGCCAGCAAGCAAGTGGGGGTCAACAAGCCGGTCACCCTGACCAGCGCAAACTACAGCTTGAGCGGAGCCGATGCCGGCAATTACACCCTCGTCCAGCCGCTGGCCAGCACAGCCGACATCACCCGCGCCACCATTACCCTCTCGGGCATCACCGCAGACAACAAAGTCTATGACCGCACCACCAATGCCACCTTTACCGGCGTGCCACTGTTGACTGCCTTAGCGGGGGATGTGGTGACCTTGGCGGGTGTGGGCAGCGTCGCCTTTGCCGATAAAGCGGTCGGCAATGGCAAGCCCGTAGACCTTAGCGGCTATGTATTAGGCGGGATAGATGGCTCGAACTACATGCTGCCAACACTCTCGGCCAATATCACGCCTGCCCCACTGACCATTACCGGCGTGACAGGGGTCAATAACAAAGTGTATGACGGCACCCCCATCGCCAGCCTGATGGGTGCGCCGAATGTCACCCCGATTGCGGGGGATACGGTCACGGTGACCGCTACGGCTCAGTTTGCCGACAAGCAAGCTGCCGTGGGCAAGGTGGTGCCGGTGACTTACCTCTCGGCAGGGGCGGATCTCGGCAATTACACCGTCACGCCCGCCGTGGGCAGCACCAGCTTTACCGCCGACATTACCCCCCGCCCTCTGACCGTCACCGCGACCGGTGTAAACCGCGTCTATACCGCCACCACTGCCGCCACGCTCAATTACAGTGATGACCGGATTGGCGGCGATGCGCTGACCCTGTCCGGCACGGCCAGCTTTGCCGACAAGATGGTGGGCAATGCCAAGCCGATTACGCTGGCGGGCTTTGCCTTGGGTAGCGGCGGCGATAACGGCAACTACGCCCTCGCCGGCCCTGCCCCCAGCGGCATGACCGCCAACATTACCCCTGCCACCCTGAGCATCACCGGCCTGTCTGCCGCCAATAAAACCGTGGATGGCAACACCTCGGCCACCTTGGTCGGCACGGCTACCGTCCTGCCTTTGCTCACCGATAGCGTCACCCTCAGCGGCGCAGGGGTGGGCACGTTCTCCGACAGTGCCATCGGGGCGGGTAAAGCCGTCTCGGTGGCGGGCTTGAGCTTGGCCGCAGGAGGCGATGCCAGTAACTACATCCTCACGCCGCTGGCGCTGACCGCCAGCATTACCGCTGTGCCGCCACCGCCGCCTCCACCTCCACCGCCGGTTGTGGTGCCACCGGTTGTCGTACCGCCCGTTGTCACCCCACCGGTCGTAGTGCCGCC
>CALMOJ010000155.1 GCA_937871815.1 uncultured Neisseriales bacterium | reverse complement strand
GGCCACCGCCACCATCTGCGCCCGCTACGGCCTGGAATGCGTGGTCTACATGGGCGCAGAAGACGTCAAGCGCCAAAGCCCCAACGTCTACCGCATGAAGCTGTTGGGCGCGACGGTGGTGCCGGTCGAATCCGGCAGCAAAACCCTGAAAGACGCGCTCAACGAAGCCATGCGTGACTGGGTGACCAACGTCGATTCCACGTTCTACATTCTGGGCACAGCGGCGGGGCCTCATCCTTACCCCATGCTGGTACGGGATTTTGTCTCGGTGATTGGGCAAGAAGCCCTGACCCAAATGCCCGCCATGATTGGCCGCCAACCTGATGTGGTGATTGCCTGTGTGGGGGGCGGCTCTAACGCGATTGGGCTGTTCCATCCGTATATCCCCGAAGCCAACGTCCGCATGATAGGCGTGGAAGCCGGCGGCGATGGTATCGAAACCGGTCGCCATGCCGCGCCGCTGTCTGCGGGCCGCCCCGGGGTGTTGCACGGCACACGCAGCTATTTGATGCAAGATGCCAATGGCCAAATCATCGAAACCCATTCGATTTCCGCTGGGCTGGATTACCCTGGGGTAGGACCTGAGCACAGCTATCTGAAGGACTGCGGGCGGGCAGAATATGTGTCGGTGACCGACACCCAAGCCTTGGCTGCCTTCCACGACCTGTGCCGCTACGAAGGCATTATCCCCGCGCTAGAATCTAGCCACGCGCTGGCCTATGCCGCCCAGCTTGCCCCGACCTTGCCCCGCGATAAGGTGCTGCTGGTCAATCTGTCTGGCCGTGGCGACAAGGACATCAATACGGTGGCGCAGTTGACCGGATTAACCCTGTAAATCCGGCACACCCACGGCGGCGCGACCTGTGCCCCATCGCGCAACGTTGCGCCATGCCTTGTGCAAACAGGCCGTCGCCCCTTTTTTATGCCTTCTCCCTGTATGGAGAGGCTTCAGATTTTGTAAGGTCATCATGAATCCCATCAACCGTATCGACACCTGCTTTGCCGCGCTGGCTGGACGCAAAGCCCTGATTCCGTTTATCACCGCAGGCGACCCACACCCCAACTTAACCGTGGCGTTGATGCACGCCTTGGTGGCGGGCGGCGCGGATATTATTGAGCTGGGCGTGCCGTTTTCTGACCCGATGGCGGATGGCCCCGTGATTCAACGGGCCAGCGAACGCGCCTTGGTGCATGGCGTAGGGCTGCGGGACGTGCTGGGCTTGGTGGCGACTTTCCGCCAAACCAACCCCACCACCCCCGTGGTGCTGATGGGCTATCTCAACCCCGTCGAAGCGATGGGCTATACCGCCTTTGCCCAAGCCGCCCACGCCGCTGGGGTCGATGGTTTGCTGACGGTCGATTGCCCCCCCGAAGAAGCCGATGCGCTGTCGAGCACCCTGCTGGCGCATCACCTTGCCCCGATTTTCTTAATCGCCCCGACCACTCCGCCAGAGCGCATTGCCCGCATCGCCCAACATGCCCGAGGCTATGTCTACTATGTGTCGCTCAAAGGGGTGACCGGTGCCGCCACGCTGGATGTGGCCGATGTCGCCCACCACGTCGCCACCATCCGCCAACATATCGCCCTGCCAATAGGCGTGGGCTTTGGCATCCGCGATGGCCAGACCGCCCGCCAAGTGGGTGCGGTCTCCGATGCCGTGGTGATTGGCAGCCGCTTGGTGCAAGAAATCGAAGCCGCCACACCCGACACCGCCGCCGCACGGCTCACCGCCTTGGTGGCCGACATCCGGCAGGCACTGGATGCGGCGTAATCCCGTCCGCCGCATGAGCTGTGCTTGCTCCCCGCCACCGTGCGCTGTTTTTTGTTTTTAGCCTTGCTGGGTCGGGGGTATGTCCCCGCCCTGTTTTACTGGAGTTCCCATGAGTTGGCTCACCAAACTATTACCCCCCAAAATTAACCGTGACAGCAAAAACGGCAAATCAACCGTACCCGAAGGGTTGTGGAGCAAGTGCGCGGCGTGCGAAGCCGTGCTGTACCACACCGACCTCGAAAGCAATCTGCAAGTCTGCCCCAAATGCAGCCACCACAATGCCATCTCGGCGCGGGTGCGGCTGGATACCTTGCTCGACCCCGAAGGGCGGTTTGAGATTGGCGCGGAAGTTACCCCTATCGACATCCTGAAATTTAAAGACAGCAAACGCTACCCCGAACGTCTTGCCGCAGCGCAAGCCGCCACCGGCGAAGACGATGCGATGGTGGTGATGCAGGGCAGTATTTTGTCGGTGCCGGTGGTGGTGGCGGCATTTGAGTTTAAGTTTATTGGCGGCTCGATGGGCTCGGTGGTTGGCGAACGGTTTGTGCGGGGCGTACGCGCGGCTGTCGAAAACCACACGCCGTTTATCTGCGTGTCGGCTTCGGGCGGGGCGCGGATGCAAGAGGGCTTGAATTCGTTGATGCAGATGGCTAAAACCAGTGCCGCCCTGCAATTGTTGAGCGACCACAAGCTGCCGTTTATCTCCTTGCTGACCGACCCCACCATGGGCGGTGTCTCCGCCAGCTTTGCCTTTTTGGGTGATGTGGTGCTTGCCGAGCCTGGGGCTTTGATTGGCTTTGCAGGGCCGCGTGTAATTGAACAAACCGTGCGGGAAACCCTGCCAGAAGGCTTTCAGCGGGCGGAATTTTTGCTGGAAAAAGGCGCGATTGACCAGATTGTGGACCGCCGCGCACTGCGCCAACGCCTCGCTGACCTGATGCAGTTACTCACGCGCCAACCTGCATTGGCGTAGGTTTTTATCTTCTCCCTGCCTCTCAACAACAGGAATCCCCCCATGGCACAAGACAGCTCCCGCTCTGATTTTTGGGAAACCCGCTACCAGCAAGGCACAACCCCGTGGGATGTGGGTGGCATTCCTCCTGACTTCGCGCTCTTTGCCGCCGAGCTGCCCACGGGCGGGCGGGTGTTTGTGCCGGGCTGCGGCAGTGGCCACGAGGTTGCTTGGCTGGCCGCACGGGGGGTCACCGTAGAAGGCATCGACTTTAGCCCCGCCGCCGTGACCCTCGCCCAACAAACGCTGGGCGTGTTTGCCCACTGCGTGCGCTGCGGCGATGTGTTTTTAGAAGACGAAAACCAGCCGTATGACTGGGTATACGAACGCGCCTTGCTGTGTGCTTTGCCCCGCCGTGTGTGGCCGGACTGGGCCGCCAAAATGGCGCGTTTGGTGCGGCCAGAAGGGGTGTTAGCCGGCTATTTCTTTTTCGATGACAACCTCAAAGGCCCGCCCTTCGGTACGTCCAAAGAAGAGCTGCTGGGGCTGCTGTCGCCGTATTTCACCCTCGACACCCACGCCCCCGCCGAGGGCAGCTTGCCGGTCTTTTTAGAGCGCGAGCATTTTATGATTTGGCGGCGGAATCTGGATTAGGCGATGTTCGTTTTGCGTGAGTCAACAAGAGGCAGGCTGTGCGACAAAGTGGCGGAGGTGTCCGTTCGAAGGGTAAGCGGTGGGATGCGCCACACGGCAGGGCGGTGTGCGGTGGCTGACAGCCTGACCTCGCCCCCCATCGCTGCGCGTAAACAGGCACTAGGGAACATTTTGCCGATTGCCCTGTCTGTTCCTGTTCCGTGGTATATCTACGGCACGATAAAAACAAAGGAGACTCCTCATGATGCAAACCCCGCTTAACACGGCTTACGCGCCGTCCGAGACACTGGTTGTGAGCCGCAACAAAGTGCTCCGCAATACCTATTTGATGTTGGCTCTGACCCTTATTCCCACCATGGTTGGTGCCATGCTGGGGATTAACCTCAGCTTCGCCTTTATGCGTGCCAGCCCGCTGATGTCGGCACTCGGCATGATGGCGGTTATTTATGGCTTGTTCTTCGCGGTTGAAAAAAACCGCAACAACAGCCTCGGCGTGGCCTTGCTGCTGGGGCTGACTTTTGTCATGGGCGTGCTGCTGGGGCCTTTGCTGCAAGTGGCGTTAAAACTCAGTAACGGCGCACAGTTGGTCGGTGTGGCAGCAGGTGGTACGGCGATTACGTTCTTTGTCTTGGCGGGCATTGCCTCGTCCGGCAAGCGTGACTTTAGCAACCTGTCCAAGTTCTTGACCGTGGGCGCAGTGGTGCTGATGTTGGCGGTCGTGGCCAACCTGTTCTTGCAGCTCCCTGCTTTGCACCTGACGCTGTGCGCGGGCTTTATTTTGTTCTCGTCCGCGCTGATTTTGTATCAGGTGAATGACGTGGTAAATGGCGGCGAAACCAGCTATGTGTCTGCCACGCTGTCGATTTATGTCAGCCTCTACAACATCTTTACCAGCCTGCTGCAATTGCTGATGGCGTTTGGCGGCGAGCGCGATTAACCCCGCGCAACGGTGAGGCAAATTAGCTTCGCCTCACCCCCCCCAAAAAAACACCGACCCCCCAATGGCTATGCTGCCTTTGGGGGGTCGGTGTTTTTTGGGGAGGGCAAACCGGTTACGGCGGATAAGGATTGTGCAGTGCCGCCATCAAGTCCTGCAGATAGGCTTTGACCTGCTGTTCATCGCAGCCCATCAAAATGGCATCCTCTAGCGCGTCCTGCGCCATCTGGTGCAGCTCGGTCAGGTTTTCGTGCATCACCTTGATTTTTTCGACGCAGGCAACCGGCTGCCCTTCAGGACTCAGCCAAATCGGAAAGGGAGGAAGGGAAGCCGCCATTAACGCCGCCCTGTCTTTTTCGCTACTGGCTTGGTCGGGGCTTGTTTGCGGGTGCTGACTTTGCCCTGCTTGCTGTCTTTGCTGCTGTTTTTGCCCGACACCGCGCGGTATTTTTTATCTTTGGCGTTGGCCTTGCTGTCTTGACGGTCTTTCCCCTGTTTGCCGCCCTTATCGGCTTTGCCGCGCGGGTCGAGCTTGCCGGCTTTTTTGGCAGCGGCTTCTGCTTGGGCAATCTCGACTTTTTCCTTTTTGCACTTCGGCGTTTTGGCTTGGCTGGCACGTTTGCACGCAGCCGACAGCTCGGGGATTTTGACTGGCTTGGCGGGCAAGGTCACGGTAACCCGCTTGCTTTTCAGTGCAGCAACCGCCCCTGCGCCGCCAACCGCGCCCAACGTGGCTGCGGCTAAAACGGGGCTGACGCTGGCGGTGTCTCTGGCGGTGTCTTCGGACGCGGCTTTTTCGGCTTTGTCGATTTTGGCGTTTTCAGCGCGGCGTTGCGACTCGGTAAATTCCCGCACATTCGCGCCGCCCTTGGACAAGCGTCGTCCGCCGTTAAACCGCCCTGACCAGTATTCGGACGAGAGGTGGCCGATTTCGATGTTTTTGCCGGTGCGCGGGGCGTGGATAAACCGACCATTGCCGAGGTACAAGGCATTGTGCGAATACTTAAAGCCACGGGTATTAAAGAACAAAATATCCCCGGGCTTGAGTTCTTCGCGTTCAATCGGGCGACCGAGTTGGGCTTGTTCGGCAGCGGTACGGGGGAGGTCAATGCCCGCCGAGCGTTGGAAGATATAGCGAATAAACCCACTGCAATCGAAGCCGGAAACGGGAGTGTTGCCGCCAAAGCGGTAGGCAATGCCCATCAGGCTGACGGCTTGTAGCACGAGGTCGGCCATCGCATCTTCGCCGGGCATGACGGCGCGGGGCGCATCGGCTTCGGCGGTGGGGGCAGCAAACGCAGGGGGGATGCACAGGGCAATCGCCAGCGTCAGTGCGCGAAAAAGTGATTTCATGAGGTCTTTTTAAGCGTTGAAAAATACCGCGCTATGGTATCAAAAAAGCGTGGCCGCGCCGTGGTCGGTCATTGTTTTGCGGGGGGGATCGCATCAAAATACGAAGGCCTGAAGTCTGGTATCCAAAAAAAACCTCGTCAAGTGGCTTGCTCCGTACGAAACCCACCCAAATGAAGCAGCGTCAGGCAAGAAGCCTAGGCTATGGGTTACGCCATGCAGTTCAGGCTGTGGCGCACCATTTTATTGGCGAAAGAAGCCTCTTTGCACACCCTTCTTTGCATAGGCTCCCCCTGCCTCACCCTCGTCTAAACCCTTTGGGTTTGGGTGGGGTGGGGGTGTTGGAGACGATATTCACGGTCAGTTCGTAAAGCTGGCCTTGGCGGATTTGGGTGCAGGCCACTACTTCGACCCGCGTCACAAAAGGCTCACTGGGGCGGCCACCAATATCGGGGGGATAGACGGTCAATTCGACGGCTTCGCCGTGCTGCGGCACAAAGGGGCTACACACCCGCATCCCTTTGAAGGTGACTTGGTAGCACAGCGCGTCAAAAATCTCGCTCGTCACCAAGGAGCGGAGTTTAGCGGTGCAGTGGGCAGGGAGTCCGCCGGTACTGCGGGCGTGGTCAGACTGTTGGTTCAAGCACCAGCACCCCTGTTTGCCATGCGTGTAGCCAATACAGTCCAACCAAGGTTTTGCTGTCGGTCAGCGTGCCCTGTGCGGCTTGTCGCTGTACGTCGGTCAGCGGCAGGGTCAGTACCTGCAAAAATTCACCCTCGTCGAGATGGGCTTCCCCTGCGACCAAATCCTCCGCCACAAAATAAGCGATGCGTTCATCGGAATAGCCGATGCAAGCATGGGCCACCGGCAGTGCTGTCCAGCGGCGGGCGGTGTAGCCGGTTTCTTCGGCCAGCTCACGTTTGGCCGTGGCCAACGGGCTTTCGTTGGGGTCGATTTTGCCCGCCGGAATTTCTAAAAACGTCTGCCGAACAGGGTAGCGATACTGGCGCACCATCAACAGCGACTGGTCTGCCGTCAGGGCAAAAATAGCCACCGCTCCAGGATGGTTGAGGTATTCACGGGTGGCGGTGCGGCCATCGGGCAGGCGAACGGTATCGTGTCGCATCGCCAAAAACTGACCTTGGTAGGCGAGGGTTGAATCGAGGGTGTGCTCAGTGAGGGTCACGTTCAGCCTTTCGTTTTTTGAGTGCAGCCACCACCCACAGCCGCCAGCCCAGCATCACGCTGATATAGCCGAGCGCGGCCAAGGTCAGCCCCAATGCCACCAGCCCCACCAGCAAAGGCCAGCCCATCGCACTCGTCCAATGCCACCAGCCCATCGCCCATTCGGACAAGGTTTGGGTGGACCATTCGGGTGCAACGGTCAGCGGCAGGCGGGCGGGATGGCGCAAAATCAGCGTGCCGTATTCGTAGGCCAGCATATAGAGCGGCACGACAGTCAGGGGATTGGTGTAAAGCGTGGTAGCCAAAGCCACCGGCAAATTGACGCGCCACCACAGTGCCAATAAGGCCGCAGTTGGCATCTGGGTAGGGCCGGGCATTAAGCCAGCAAACAGCCCAATTGCCACGGCGCGTGCCACGGTGCGGCGATGCAGCGTCCAGAGATGGGGGTCGCCCAGCCACGGTGCAAGCCAAGCCAGCCAGCGGTTAGCGTGGATGGTCTCGGCACTGGGCAGGTATTTTTTAAACCATTTGCGGGGCATGGCGGGGTCTTGGTGGGGGGCGGTTTAGGTGACGAGCTGGATGACGTAGCCATTTTTGCCGTTACGCTTGGCTTGGTACATAGCAGCATCGGCATGGGCTAGCAACATGCGGGGCAGGGTAATGGTCTGCTGTGAGGCTTGGGCGGGGTCAAAGACGGCGATGCCGATGCTCAGCGTCACAGGGGGTAAGCCGCTCGGTACGTCCTCGGAGGGGGGGGAGGGCGCGTGCCATTTTTTGGCCGATGCGCTCGGCGTGCGCCAGCCCCACCCCTGGCAGCAGGGCGATAAACTCATCGCCACCAAGCCGCCCCAGTAGGTCATCGGTTCGTATGGCGGTGCGGAGGTGTGCCACCACCTGTATTAAGACACTGTCCCCCGCCAAATGACCGAGGGTGTCGTTGACCTGCTTAAAGTTGTCCACGTCCATCACACACAGTGCCAAAGGACGGCCGGTATTGTTGGCGGTGTCGAGTTCGCTGCTGAGGAAGTTAGCCATGGCTTGCTTGTTCCACACCCGTAGGTGGGCATCCAACAGCAGCTCACGCTCGGCTTGCCCTAGCCGTGCCAGCAGTTCGTTATGGCGGAAGTCGGTTTTCTTGTGCGCCAACAGGGTCTGCGCGGTGCCGCCCAGCAGGGTGAGCATCTGCGCATCGGCGGCGGAAAACGCCCGTGGCTGGTGGTCGATAATACACAGCGTGCCCACCATATAGCCCTCGCTATTTTCCAGCGGAAAACCGGCATAAAAGCGCACATGGGGTTCGCCAGTGACCAAGGGGTTGTCCGCAAATCGCGCATCGGCAAACGCGTCTTCTATCAGGAAAATTCCCTCCCCCAAAATAGCATGGCCGCAAAAGGACACGTTGCGCGGCGTTTCGCGTACCGACAAGCCTTGGCAGGATTTAAACCACTGCCGCTCGCCATCAATCAGCGAAACCAGTGCAATTGGCACGCCAAAATGTAGCTTGGCCATGGTGGTGATGCGGTCTAGGGCAAGGTCATCTGGCGTGGTGGTGAGGTTCATCCGTTCAAGCGAGGCTTGGCGGCTGAGCTCATTTAGGGGAAGGGCGGGACTTAGCATGGGCGCAGTCTTAATTCGGGGCAAAGGGCAGGATTGCCAAGCGGTCAGTATAGCGGCTTACGCAGGGGGAAGCCCTCGGTGGTCAGTCCAGCAAAGCCGCGCTGAGGGTGTGCACGCGGAGGGAGAGATTGCCGTGCTTTTTAGAACCTGTTTACGATCTAGCGAACGAAGGGTCAGCCAAGGCGAAATTCGGAAAAAAAGGCCGTTGGGGGTGAGTCCACACGCATTTTTTTCCGAATTTCGCCTTGGCAACCCCTGCGCCATTGAGATGGTAAACAGGCGCTTAGGGCAGCTCCGCCACCAAGACACGGTTTTTGCCAGCCAGCTTGGCACGGTACATGGCTTGGTCGGCGCGTTCAATGGTGTCGGCTTCTGGCTCGCCTGGTAGCCACACCGTGACTCCCGCGCTAAAGGTGATAATAATCTTGTCTTGGTTGGCCAAGAAATAAGCACGGGTCAGCTGACGCTGCAGCCGCTCGGTGAGGCTGGCGGAGTCTTCTGCCGAGGTAGCGGGCAACAGCAACACAAATTCTTCGCCACCCAGCCGCGCCACACTGTCGGAAGGGCGCAAAAAGCCGGCGATGGTATCGACTAGGTGTTTCAGCACTTGGTCGCCGGTGAGGTGGCCGTAGTGGTCGTTGAGCCGCTTAAAATTATCGACATCCAGCAGCACTAAGCCGAGAGGCTCACCGCTGCGCTCGGCACGGTTCATTTCGCGGGCAAAGATGTCGTTCAGCCCTCGGCGGTTATACGCGCCGGTCAGTTGGTCTTCTTTCACCTGAATGCTGGCTTCGTCTAGGGCACGCTCTAGTTCGTGGATGCGGCGGGTGGCAGCATCAACTTCTTCGCGGGCGGTGACCAGTTCATCGCGGCTGCTGGCAATCGAAAGCTGCACCGTGCGGGTGTCGCTCA
Source organism: uncultured Neisseriales bacterium (assembly GCA_937871815.1). GTDB lineage: Bacteria > Pseudomonadota > Gammaproteobacteria > Burkholderiales > Aquaspirillaceae > Rivihabitans. Next base: position 8,410 of record CALMOJ010000155.1, on the reverse strand, counting down.
TCAGGGTGTCGATGACCTCAGACAGGGCTTCGACACTGTCTGCGGCTTGAACTTGGGTGGAGTAACCGGCCATTTTCTCGTGATATTGACTGGTGTTATCCGACATCACCCCGAGACGAGAAATAAACGAATTAACCATCTCTCGCAGTGAGGCCGTGGCTTGGTCTAGGCTGTGTTTAATCGCACCTTGTTTGTAAATCACATCTTTTAGGCTGGCTTCAACGGCGTAGATGTCGCGAACGTTGAGGGGCTCGGTGGCGAGGATATTTTCAATGGCGGTGATTTGCCCAATCAGCGATTGGTCTTGTCCCGAGAGTTCACGCAGGTTTTGCAGCAACAGTCTTAGCAAAGACGCAATGCCCTGCACGATACGGCCATCGTGGAGGAGCTGAAGGTCGGTTTTAATCCAACATTTTTTAAGCTGCCGCGCAAAAAGCTCCATTTCGCGCTCGGTTTGAATATGGGGCAATGCGCCCAGCTGCTCGGCGACACCATCGGCAAGGTCGGGGTAAGAGGCCAGCCACGGTGCCACCCCAAAGCGCAGTGTGTCGTCCAAAATATGCCGCCACCGCCCAACCATATCGTCTAGCGGAGAAAGCGGAGCATAGACCGAGGCAGGGGCGGGATTGTGCGGCAGGTCGTTGGTGGGGGTGACGCTGTCAAACAGCAGTCCCGCGCTGAGCTGGTTGTTGGTGAGGGTGCCGCTGGGGTTGGCGGTGGGTGTGCCCCAGTTTTGAATCAGTTTGGTGAGCTTGTTGTAGAGTACTGAGGGGACTTGGCCATGATTGATAATGACCCGTTCAAGCGATTCTCTTTTCATTGCAGTGGTCAGCCCTGGCTGGCGCAAATCCCAGTGCCGGATAAGATCCTGCACTAGTTCGCCCCAGTGTTGACCTGCGATTTGTTGTTCGATGCTTTGGTTGAGGTGCTGCAGCAGCAACGCGGGAATACGTTCCCAATCTTGATCGTGTACCAGTTGGCGCACCCGGTTGACGCGCACTTGGCCGAGGAGGTCTTTGCTGACGCTGTCTTCAAGGGTTTTGATTAACAGGGTGGCCAAGGGTTGAGGGTCGGTGAAGTCCGCTGCGGTTCGACCTGACACTTCTGCATAAACCCGTGCGTAGTTCTCAGGGGTAGGGGGCAGCCTGCGCGTCGTCAAACGCTTCAGCGTCTGGCGGGCAAGTTCAATCGTTGGGTCTGTGGACATGGCTCTCTCGTTGGAATCCAACCTACAAAAAGCAAACGCAGCCAGAGGGTTTGTCTGGGAGGGTTTCTCTAGTAGGGGCAATGCTAAGCCATCCCTTTGGGGAACGCCACGCCATTGGGACGGTATTTTGTTCTGCGGCAAGTCTCGGCAAGGTAGCGGCGATGCCAAACAGCCGCAAGCCCATTTCAAGGGTGTGGCGGATATTACAAGCGCAAGCGGGCAATACCAATCGAATTTTTGTGACTGGTGATTGATTGAAGAAAGCTTGAACAGACCGTCAGCGTTGAAAGTAACGGGCTTTATTGGCTTGAAATGCTCGCCGCCAGTAGGTTTCGCTACCGCCGCTACCCTCCCGATGTCGGGTTAAAGCCCGCCCGCCCCCTGCCATGCCCGCGCAGGTGGGCATGATGAGGCTGCTGGCCGCCCCGTACTGCCTCGGCCACCCGCGCCTATAGCACCCCTCGCCCAGCCATCCGCCATCTTGGCTGGCACACATCCTGCTTACACTCCTTGCATCGCACCAACGCCGGTGCCGCACCCCCCCTCCCGCCAACGAAGGCGAGAAAAACCGGACAACGCCGTCCTTGACCCACCCCCTGCCACGCAGCAGGGCGGCGGGGGTCAAGGACGGCTTTTTTTTACCCTTTTCTTTGTCACTTAAATGCAATGGAGTCAATAATGAGCACGCCAGAAACCCCCGTGATTGCCCTAGAAACCAGCCGTCGTAGCTTCCTTAAAACCTGTGCCGCCGGCGCAGGCATGGTGTCCGCCTCTGCCATTGGCACGCTGATTCCGGCGGGGGTCAAAAGCGCGGCCTATGCCGGTGGCTCTGATGCCCCCGAAAAAGCCATCGTCAAAGTCGGCTTTATTCCGCTGACCGATTGCGCCTCGGTCGTTGTCGCCGCTACCCAGAACTTGGGCAAAAAATACGGGCTGACCATCGTCCCCTCCAAAGAAGCCTCGTGGGCTGGCGTGCGCGACAAGCTGGTGAATGGCGAATTGGATGCCGCCCATGTGCTCTACGGCCTGATTTACGGCGTGCAAATGGGCATCGGCGGGCAGCAAAAAGATATGTCGGTGCTGATGACCCTTAACCAAAATGGCCAAGGCATCACCCTGTCCAACCAGCTCCGCGACCAGAAAAAAGTCACCGACGGCACCAGCCTGAAAAAGCTCATCACCACCGAGCCGCGCGAATACACCTTTGCCCAAACCTTCCCCACCGGCACCCACGCCATGTGGCTCTACTACTGGTTGGCCAGCATTGGCGTCAACCCGATGAAAGACGTGAAAACCATCGTGGTGCCGCCGCCCCAAATGGTCGCCAACATGCGGATTGGCAACATGGATGGCTACTGCGTCGGTGAGCCGTGGAATGCCCGTGCCGTGGCCGACAACATCGGCTTTACCGTCGCTACCAGCCAAGACATCTGGGCCGGCCATCCCGAAAAAGTCCTCGGCGCAACCGCTGATTTCGTCAAGCAATACCCCAACACCGCCCGCGCCTTGGTGGCCTCGATTCTGGAAGCCAGCCGCTTTATCGACACCAAAGCCAACCGCGCAGGGGTGGCCAAGCTGATTGCGGATAAGTCCTACGTCAACGCCCCAGAATCGGTCATCGAATCCCGCTTTTTGGGCAACTACGACAGCGGCAGCGGCAAAAAATGGCAAGACCCTAACCTGATGAAGTTCTTTGACGAAGGGCGGGTCAACTTCCCTTACCTCTCCGACGGCATGTGGTTTATGACCCAACACAAACGCTGGGGGATGCTCAAGTCCGAGCCCGATTATTTGGCCATCGCCAAAAAGGTCAACCAAATCGAGCTGTATAAGCAAGCCGCCACGCTGGCCAAAGTCGCCCTGCCTAAGGATGTGATGCGCGCCAGCAAGATGATTGACGGCAAGGTTTGGGATGGCAAAGACCCGAAAGGGTATGCCAACAGCTTCGCCATCAAATCCTAAGAACCGGTTTTCGGTCTGCGAAACTCGGGTGATCCTGCGTTGAAATTCGTAAAAACATGCGTGCTGATTCAAGTCCAACGCCGCTTTTTTTCCGAATTTCGCCTTGGCTGACCCTTCGTTCGCTAGACCGTAAACGGGTTCTATCCCACCCCATTTGCCCCCCCCACACAGGGCAGCGGGGCACTTTCCGAGCCGCCCCCGCCGCCCCCTGTTTGATTTTGAAGGAAACCACCATGAGCCAAGCCGCTCCGACCTCAGCTTCTCGCATTGACTGGCGCGAAGTCATGGGCCAGCACCTTGTCCCCCCGCTGTTGGGCTTTGCCCTGTTTTTGGGCATTTGGGGGCTGATTGCCCAAGCCAATGCCAGCATCCCTGGCCCTGCCTCCACCTTTTGGGCGGGGGTTAAGCTGTTCTCTGACCCGTTCTATATCAAAGGGCCGAACGATGTGGGCATAGGCTGGAACATCCTCAACTCGCTGGGACGGGTCGGCATTGGTTTTGGCTTGGCCGCAGCGGTAGGCATTCCCGCAGGCTTTGTGCTGGGGCGGTTTGCGTTTGTGAACCGGATGTTCTCGCCCATCATCGGGCTGTTGCGCCCTGTCAGCCCGCTGGCGTGGTTGCCCATCGGCTTGCTGGTGTTTAAAGCTGCCCAGCCCGCCGCGATTTGGGTGATTTTTATCTCCAGCGTGTGGCCGATTATTTTGAATACCGCCGCAGGGGTGGCCACCGTGCCGCAGGATTACCTGAATGTCGCACGGGTGCTGAAACTGTCCGAATGGAAAGTATTTACCACCATCCTGTTTCCCTCGGTGTTGCCGCACCTGATGACCGGCATCCGCCTGTCGATTGGCGTGGCGTGGCTGGTGATTGTGGCGGCAGAAATGCTGACCGGTGGCGTAGGGCTGGGCTTCTGGGTGTGGGACGAGTGGAACAACCTCAACGTTGAACACATCATCGTCGCGATTTTTGTGGTGGGGATGATTGGGCTGGCCTTGGAGCAGTTGCTGATGGTCATCGCCAAACGCTTCCAATACAACTAAGCCGTTCACCCTCTAGCCACCCCACCGGAGCCTACACCATGGAAAAATACGTCCACCTCGAAAACGTCGGTATGGCGTTCGAATCCAAAAAAGGGCGTTTTGTCGCCCTCAAAGAAGTCAACCTCACCCTGCGCCAAGGCGAATTTGTGTCCCTGATTGGGCACTCTGGCTGCGGCAAATCCACCGTGCTGAACATCATCGCCGGTCTGCTCAACCCCACCACCGGCGTGGCGCTGGCACTGGGGCGCGAAATTGATGGGCCAGGCCCTGAGCGTGCCGTGGTGTTCCAAAACCACTCGCTGCTGCCGTGGCTGACCTGCTTTGGCAACGTTTATTTGGCGGTAGAGCGCGTGTTTGGCAGCACCGAAAACAAAGCCCAACTGAAGGCCCGCACCCAAGTCGCCATCGACATGGTCAAGATGGGTCACGCCGCCGACAAGCTCCCCAACGAGATTTCGGGGGGGATGAAGCAGCGTATCGGCATTGCCCGCGCCCTCGCCATGGAACCCAAAGTGTTGCTGATGGATGAGCCCTTCGGCGCGTTGGATGCCCTGACCCGTGCCCATTTGCAAGATGAATTGATGCGGATTGTTACCGCCACCGGCTCCACCGTGGTGATGGTGACCCATGACGTGGACGAAGCCGTACTGCTGTCTGACCGCATTGTGATGATGACCAACGGCCCTGCCGCCACCGTCGGCGACATTGTGGAAGTCAAGCTGCCGCGTCCGCGTGACCGGCTGGCATTGGCCAACGATGCCGAATACCACCGCTATCGCGGCGCGGTGCTGGAATTTTTGTATCACAAGGAATTGCGCCCCGCGACCGCCGCTTGATTGTGCCGCGCGGACGGCGGCAGCGGGGTGACCCCGCCATGCCGTCCCAGCCACTTCGCCCTATTGAATACAGGTGCGCTGCTTCCACCGACTCAGGAGAACACCATGAACAAACCTAAATTAGTCATGATTGGCAACGGCATGGCAGGGGTGCGTGCCCTAGAAGAGCTGCTCAAGCTCACCCCCGACGCGTACGACATCACCGTCTTTGGTGCCGAGCCCCACCCCAACTACAACCGGATTTTGCTGTCTCCCGTGCTGGCGGGCGAGCAAACCCTAGACGAAATCATCCTCAATCCGCTGTCTTGGTACGAAGAAAACGGCATCAAGCTGCTGCTCAACCGCAAAGTCACCTTTATTGACCGTGCCCGCCGCGTGGTGATTGCCGATGATGGCACCGAAGCCGCCTATGACCGCTTGCTGATTGCCACCGGCTCTAATCCCTTTATCTTGCCCATTCCGGGCAACGAACTAGACGGCGTGATTGGCTACCGCGACATCCGCGACACCAATTTGATGATTGAAGCCTCGGAAAAATACCGCCACGCCGTGGTGATTGGCGGCGGCTTGTTGGGGCTAGAAGCCGCCAACGGGCTGAAGCTGCGCGGCATGACCGTTACCGTGGTTCACCTGTCCGATACCCTGCTCGAACGCCAGCTAGACCACACCGCCGGCAAGCTGCTGCAAAAGTCGCTCGAAGACCGTGGGCTGAACTTCCTGCTGCCCAAACACACCGCCCAGCTTATCGGCAACGACAGCGGGCGGGTCAAAGCCGTGCGCTTTAAAGACGGCGACGAGATTCCGGCAGATTTGGTCATTATGGCCGCAGGGATACGCCCCAATACCGAGCTGGCCGAAGCCAGTGGGCTGTATTGCAATCGCGGCATTGTGGTCAGCGACACCCTGCAAACCTACGACCCCCGCATCTACGCCGTGGGGGAATGCGCCAACCACCGTGGCACCGCCTATGGACTCGTCGCCCCGCTCTACGAACAAGCCCGCGTGGCCGCCAACCACTTGGCAGGCTTTGGGATTGGCCGCTACCAAGGCTCGGTCACCTCGACCAAGCTGAAAGTCACCGGCATTGATTTGTTCTCGGCGGGCAACTTTACCGGCGATGACAGCAGCGAAAACATCATCCTGTCCGACCCTATGGGCGGCGTGTATAAAAAGCTGGTGGTCAAAGCCGACAAGCTGGTCGGCGCGTGCTTGTATGGCGACACCACCGATGGCGCGTGGTACTTCCAGCTGGTGCGTGAAGGCCGCAACATCGCCGAAATGCGCGACCACCTGATGTTCGGCGAAAGCCAAACCGGCGACAGCGGCCACGCAGGCAAAAGCAGTGCGGCCAATCTGCCGGATGATGCCGAAGTGTGCGGCTGTAACGGCATCAAAAAAGGCGCGATTGTCAAAGCCATCCGCGAACAAGGCTTGACCAGCGTCGATGACATTAAACGCTGCACCAAAGCCGCCAGCTCCTGCGGCTCATGCGCCGGACTGTGCGAACAAATCCTGATTGCCACCGTTGGCGGCGCGGCTGACCTCACCCCCAAAACCGAAAAGCCGGTATGCGGCTGTACCGACCACAACCACGGCAGCATCCGCCAAGCCATTCGCGACCAGCACCTGATTAGCATCCCCGCCGTGATGACCGCCCTTAACTGGCGCACCCCCAACGGCTGCGCCACCTGCCGCCCCGCGCTGAACTATTACCTGATTTCAAGCTGGCCGAAAGAAGCCAAAGACGACCCGCAAAGCCGGTTTATCAACGAACGCGCCCACGCCAACATCCAAAAAGACGGCACGTTCTCCGTCATTCCCCAGATGAAGGGCGGCGTGACCAATGCCGCCGAGCTGCGCCGCATTGCCGATGTCGCCGACAAATACGCCATCCCGATGGTGAAAGTCACCGGCGGGCAGCGTATCGACTTGCTGGGGGTAAAAAAAGAAGACTTGGTCAGCGTCTGGAAAGAGCTGGGCATGAACTCCGGCCACGCCTACGGCAAATCCATTCGCACCGTCAAAACCTGTGTCGGCAGTGAGTTTTGCCGCTTTGGCACACAAAATAGCACCCAGATGGGCATTGAGCTAGAAACCATGCTGGGCAATATGTGGAGCCCCGCCAAGGTCAAGCTCGCCGTGTCTGGCTGCCCGCGTAACTGTGCCGAATCGGGGATTAAAGACGTGGGTGTGATTGCCGTGGATTCCGGCTGGGAGCTGTATGTCGGCGGCAATGGCGGGATTAAAACCGAAGTCGCCCAATTCTTTGCCAAGGTCAGCACCAGCGAAGAGGTCAAGGCCTACAGCGGCGCGTTTTTGCAGCTTTACCGCGAAGAAGCCTTCTATCTGGAACGCACCGTGCATTACCTCCACCGCGTTGGCTTGGACTTTGTCAAAGCGCGGGTGGTGGAAGATGCCGACAACCGCCAAGCCCTGTATGAGCGGCTGCTGTTCTCGCTAGAAGGCTTGCCCGACCCTTGGGCGGCACGGATTGCTGGGGCGCAGGCACATGAGTTTGCCGCCTTGGCGGTGCCTGCTTAACCATCCCTCGCCTTGGGAGACTTTGAACAGGTTCTAAGAAGCTGTTTACGCTGTCGCGGAAAGGGCGGGGGCGTGAGGTGTGTGGTTTCTCCCCGCCGCTGCGCTGCCCTTACCCCTCCCAATACGCAGTTTAACCGATTGATTTATTGTGATTTATTGATTCAAGAGAGCCCATTATGACGGACTGGAAACTGATTTGCGCCCTGACGGATATTCCCCCGCTGGGCAGCCGCGTGGTCAAAAGTGCCCAAGGTGACATCGCCATCTTCCGTGCCAGTGACGACAGCGTGTTCGCGCTGCACGACAAATGCCCCCACAAAGGCGGGCCGTTGTCGCAAGGCATTGTGGCGGGACACAGTGTGACCTGCCCATTGCATAGCTGGAATATTGACCTTGCCAGCGGCGAAGCCAAAGCCCCCGACCAAGGCTGCACCACGCGCTTTGAGGTGAAGGTGGAGGCGGGGCAGGTGTCTCTGAAGCTGAGTTAAACGAGGTCGGCGCGGAGATTCGGTCTGTGAGCGGGTCGGGAGTCGGCGCAATGAGGCCGCACAGGGCTGGGCTGCTATTTCCCGCTGCTGCTGGCTGCTGGGGCTGGGCTTTAATTCCCCTCCTCTCGGAGGAGGGGTGCCCCATCGGGGCGGGGTGGTTGTCTTTGACTTTTGGGTTTTGGCACTGGCTCTAGCACTGGCAGCCTCGCCAGACCCCGCCCAGCTACACCGTCTCCCCTCCGGCGGAGGGGCATAAAAACCCGTCCGTGAAATGGACTTGAATACAAGGAATCACCATGCACACCGTCAAATCAACCTGCTGTTACTGCGGCACCG
>CALMOJ010000154.1 GCA_937871815.1 uncultured Neisseriales bacterium | reverse complement strand
CCCGTGGCGGGGGTGCTCCGTGGGGCGGGGTGGTGGCCTTTGGCTTTTAGCGCTGGCGGCCTCGCCCGCCACCACCCCGTCCGGCTTTGCTTTTATTCCCCTCCACCGGAGGGGAATAAAAGCAAAGCCCCCTCAAAAACCCGCAGCACTGCGGGTTTTTGGCTGTGTGGTTCACGCTAGGCCAAAAAATTTTTCGCTAGACCAAAAGCATCAATCTACAAAATAGTAAAATGTTCTTTGTAATATGTTGCGCAGTGATAGTACGTGTTCCCCCACCTCTCTTAGAATCTGTTTACGATCTGCGAGACTCGGGTGATCCTGCGTTGAAATTCAGAAAAAAATACTCATTGACCGCGTGTCAACTGCGCTTTTTTTCTGAATTTCGCCTTGGCAACCCCTGCGCCATTGAGATCGTAAACAGGTTCTTAGAACGCGTTCTTGGCCGTAGTCTTGCCCATGCCTTCTCTATTCCAGCTTATCGGCATATCATGTTGGGATAGTCAACAGCCTTACTTAAACAGGTGCGCCATGCCAACCTCCCAACGCGTTACGTTGCTGCAAGACCTCACCGTGTATCACGCGCTCGCACAAAAACAGCAGTTCCTAGATGCGCTTGCTGCCACCACTGAGACACTAGAGCTAGACCTCTCTAATGTCAGCGAAATGGATACAGCAGGTTTACAGCTGCTAATTTTGCTTAAGAACGAAGCCCATCGGGCTGGTAAGCAGACCACCATCGTGGCACACAGCCAAGTGGTACGCTCCGTTATCGACTTTTGCAACCTCGCGGCAGTGTTTGGCGATCCTTTTGTGATTCCAGCGCGAGAAGCGTCCTGACAGCCTTTGGGGAGAAAAATAATGGATGAAATTGTTAATGTTTTTATTCAAGAAAGCCGCGAGCAACTGGTCGAAATGGAAGCCGGCTTGCTGCGTTTAGAGCAAGACCCCTCCGATTACGATAACCTCAATGCGATTTTTCGGGCCGCGCACACCATAAAGGGTGGCTCGGGGGTGATTGAGTGCAGCTTTATTGAACGCTTTACCCACGGGGTCGAAAACCTGCTGGACTCGCTGCGTAATGGCGACCTTGCCGTGACCCCCGACCTCGCCACCCTGTTGCTGGCCTGCTGCGACCATATGGGCAGCCTGCTTGGCGTACTGGCCTCCGGTGCAGAAGCCCCTGATGAGGTGATGCAAGCCGATAGCGATGCCCTGACCCACCGCGTCAAAGCGGTGATTGAAGCCAAGCAGCCCGCCGCTGCAACCCCTGCTCCGCTAGACACCCTGCTCGCCCTCGCGTCTGAGCCTGCTGCCTTGGAAATTTACCAAGATGGCGTGGTGCTCAACGATAGCTGGCATATTTCGGTGCGCTTTGGTTTAGACGTACTTCGAGGCGGTATGGATCCGCTGTCGTTTATTCGCTACCTTGCCACGCTGGGCGAAATTATCGGCATTGAAACCCTGTGCGATGGCATGCCAGAAGCCGCTGAGATGGACCCCGAATCCTGCTACATGGGCTTTGAAATTCAGCTTCAAACCCAGCGTTCCAAAGCAGAAATCGAACAAGTTTTCGATTTTGTGCGGGACGAATGCACCCTGCACATCCTCGCCCCGCATAGCAAGCTGACTGAATACGTCGAGCACATCAAAGCCCTGCCCGAAGATTCCATGCGGCTGGGGGAAATTTTGGTGCGTTGTGGCGCATTAACTCAAGCTGAAGTAGAGCAAGGCTTGCGCTGTCAGCGTGCCACCGCCAGCGAGACCGAAGAATATGAAGACGAGAACCATGAAAGTGGTCTACCGCGCTTGGGCGAAATCTTAGTAGATAATAAAGTTATCCATAAAGAAATTATCGAAGCTGCCGTGGTCAAGCAGGCTATTGTCAGCGACAAAAAAGCCAAAGAAGCCAGACTGGTGCGAGTTCATGCTGACAAGCTCGACCAACTAATTGACCTTGTGGGGGAGCTGGTGATTGCCGGTGCCTCGGCTAACCTTCTGGCGCAAAAAAGTAAACAGTCCGACTTGGTCGAAGCCACCTCTATTTTGTCGCGCTTGGTCGAAAACATCCGTGATTCGGCTTTACAGCTGCGGATGGTGCAAATCGGCGAGACCTTTAACCGCTTTCACCGCGTGGTACGCGATGTCTCCAAAGAGCTGGGCAAAGAAATTGAGCTGACTATTAACGGCGCAGAAACCGAGCTCGATAAATCGGTTGTCGAAAAAATTGGCGACCCCCTGATGCACCTTGTACGGAACGCGCTAGACCACGGCATTGAGTCGGCAGCGGCACGCTTGGCCAACGGCAAGCCCGCCTGCGGACAGGTTTCGCTCAATGCCTATCACGACTCCGGTAGCATCGTGATTGAAATTTCGGACGATGGGGGCGGGTTGAATAAAGAAAAAATCCAAGCCAAAGCAGTCGAACGCGGTATTTTGCAGGCAGGGCAAACCCTGTCCGAAAGTGAAATCGTCAATCTAATTTTTGAGCCTGGCTTTTCGACGGTCGAAAAAGTCTCCAACCTGTCTGGGCGCGGTGTGGGCATGGATGTGGTACGGCGAAATATCCAAGCCCTGCGCGGCGCGGTTGAAGTCGCCTCCACCGAAGGGCAAGGCACGACCTTTACCATTCGCCTGCCGCTGACCTTGGCCATTATTGACGGCTTTTTGGTGGGGGTGGACAAAGCCGCGTATGTGATTCCGCTGGATACCGTGGTGGAGTGCATTGAGCTGAAAGACCTGCCGCTGGGGCGCAGCTTCCTGAACTTGCGTGGCGAGGCGCTGCCGTTTATCCGGCTGCGCGAGCTGTTTGAAACCAAAGGCACACCGCCCCCGCGTGAAAGTATTGTGGTGGTGCAGTTTGCGGGCCGTAAAGCCGGTATTGTGGTGGACCAGCTGATGGGCGAATTCCAAACGGTGATTAAGCCGCTAGGGGCAATTTTCCGAGATTTGCGCGGTATTGGCGGCTCTACTATTTTGGGCAGCGGCGAAGTTGCCCTAATTTTAGACGTGGCCGCCCTTGTCTACACCGTCAGCCAAACTGAAGAACGCCAGCTTCAGTCCAGCCCGTCCTTGTCCTATAAACCCGCCCCTGCCAATGCGTAGCCCCCATTTGGAGCCAACATGACCCTTGCTGCCACTGCTTCTAAACGCGCAGCCTTACCTGCCGCCACCGAGACCACTTCTTCGCAATACCTCACTTTTAGCTTAGGCAAAGAGATGTTTGCAGTGGAGATTTTGAATGTCAAAGAAATCATCGAATACGGTAATTTGACTGAAATCCCGATGATGCCAACCTTTATCCGTGGGGTGATTAACCTGCGGGGCAGCGTTGTCCCTGTGATTGACCTGTCTGCACGGTTTGGCGGCAAAGCCAGCACCATTGGCAAGCGAACCTGCATCGTTATTTTGGAAGTCAGCGACCAAGACTGCAGCAGCCATGATGTGGGGATTGTGGTCGATGCGGTGTCTGAAGTGCTGGATATTCCCACCAATGAGATTGAGCCCGCCCCGTCATTTGGCGCAAAAATCCGTGCCGATTTTATCTTGGGCATGGGTAAAGTCATGGGTAAGTTTGTGATTTTGCTCAATATCGACAAAATTTTGTCAGCCGAAGAAATTGCCATGCTAGGCGGTGTGGCGGAGCTAGACGAAGCCATGATTGAAGCATTGAGCTAAAAGCACACCCTTTCCCCCTTATCGTGTACAGACACGCGGGGGGATTTTTTCCCCTTCTATAAATTTACCTTTTAGAGTTGATTGTTACTATGTTTAAAAACCTTAAAATCGGCGCACGCCTAGGTATTGGCTTTGGGCTGCTTTCTATTTTGCTACTGACAATTTCTTTGATTGCTTATGTTCGCGTGAGCCAAATCGTAAAACAAATGGACGATGTGGTAAATAACTACTACCCCAAAACGGTGATAGCGAACAATATTGTCGACCAAGCCAACCTCACCGCCCGCGCCATGCGCAACGCGCTGCTGGTTAAATCCCCCGAAGAAGCACAGAAAGAAATGGATCGGATAGTCGAGTCGCGGAAAATCATCGCCGACAAATTCGACCAGCTCGAGAAATCCATTACCTCCGAGGCCGGCAAAAAGCTTTTGGTAGAAGTTCAAGGCCTCCGAAAAATATTTATTGAAGACCGCAATAAATTTACTGAGCTGCAAAAAGCAGGGCGGCGTGATGAAGCCATCGAACTGATGCTGACCAAAATCCGCAAATCTCAAGGAGACTATCTGGCTGCCGTGATTAAGCTGGCTTCTTTCCAAGAAAGTTTGATGGCTGCAGCGGGTCATGAAGCAGAGGAAGCGGGGAAAAGCACCCAGCAGCTGCTTATCTTGTCTGGCATCTTCGCTCTGCTGATTGCCGTCAGTTTTGCGTGGTTTATCACCCGCAGCATTACCCGCCCCATCGCCGAAGCTGCTGCAGCAGCGCAACGTTTAGCCGAAGGCGACCTGACCGTGCGCCTCAATGCTGATAGCAAAGACGAAGTCGGCGTGCTGATGACCGCCATGCAAAATATGGTGAACAAACTGTCGGAGATTATTGGCAACGTGCGTCAAGCGGCAGATAACCTGACCAACGCATCGGCACAGGTGTCAGCGACTGCCCAATCGCTATCGCAAGCCTCGTCCGAGCAAGCGGCCAGCTTGGAAGAAACCACGGCTTCAATGGAAGAAATGACAGCGTCTATCTCGCAAAACACCGAAAACGCCAACCTGACTGACAACATGGCGACTAAAGCCGCCAGCGAAGCCGCCGAAGGCGGGCAAGCTGTAGGGAAAACGGTTGAAGCGATGAAGAGCATTGCCAGCAAAATCGGCATCATTGACGACATCGCCTACCAAACCAACCTACTGGCGCTGAATGCTGCGATTGAAGCTGCACGCGCCGGTGATCATGGCAAAGGCTTTGCCGTGGTAGCCGCCGAAGTCCGTAAGCTGGCTGAGCGCAGCCAAATCGCCGCCCAAGAAATCGGGGGATTGGCAACCAACTCGGTACAGCAAGCCGAGCGAGCAGGAAATTTGCTGTCTGAAATTGTGCCAGCTATCCAACGCACATCGGATTTGGTGCAAGAAATTGCCGCTGCGTCTGCCGAACAGTCTTCTGGCGTGGCACAAATCAACAGCGCGATGATGCCGCTAAACCAAGTCACCCAGCAAAACGCCTCGGCCTCGGAACAGCTGGCCGCCACAGCAGAAGAAATGGGCGCAGAGGCTGAGCAGCTTCAGCAGACGATGACCTTTTTTCAGCTAGACCACGTTTCGCACACCACGGCTTATGCGCCGCATGGCACTAGCCCTACCGCTTCTGCCCCGCGTTCAAATAGCACGCCCCCTGCCAGCCGCCCGCGCCACGCGGCAGTTGCACCCACCGAAGGGGATTTTGAGCAGTTCTAAATTGATCTGTTGGTAATGATGTGTAGGCAAAAGCCCCGTAACGCAGGTCGTTACGGGGCTTTTTTTGGGGCGAATCCACCTTGCCATGACGTAGCGCAAGTGGGCTGTTGGAAGCGATGTAACAAAAATTGCTATGCTTCTCCGCGTGCGTACGGTTGTGCCGCGTGGCGATGCAATGCGTTCTCTTGTACCCCCTTAAACTCAAGATGGAAGGAAGCCTTTATGTCCTTGCTAAACAATCTCACGATTGGTCGCCGATTGGCGGTATTACTCACCCTGATGATTTTGCTGGCGGGGGGGATTACCACCATCGCCGTGTCTTCTTTGGCGCAGTTGGCGGCGGGGAGCAAACACCTGCTGCAAGACAACGCCATCCCCGATTCGCAGCTGGGCGATATTTTGCGCCGCCTCAGCGAAGGGCGGTCGCAGGTGCTGTTGACCTTGCAGCATGACCCCAGCAGCAGCTTTGCCGCCATGCACGACCACCCTCAAACACTACACGCCGATAACATCGCCCGCCTGCATCAAGAAAACGAGGTGCTGTGGCAGCAGTTTATGGCGCACACCATCGACCAAGAAGAGCGTCCGCTGATTGCGGCGTTCGAGGCCGCGCGAACGCAGTTACTCAAAGAAGGCTTTGCCCCCGTCGAGCAGCTACTCAAAGCGGGTGAATACCACAAAGCGAACCAAGCCCTGTTGAAGCAGCTTAACCCCGCTTTTAAAGCCATGGAGCAAGCCCAAGTTCCGCTGGCCGCGCTTTACGAAAAACGCTCGCGCAGCCTGAGTGCCTCTGCGGATGCCAGCTACACCGAATCCCGCGACCTCATGTTGGGGATTGGTGCGCTGTCTGGTCTGCTGGCATTTTTCTTCGGGATGCTGATTGTCCGGTCGATTACCCGCCCCCTGAAACAAGCAGTGATCGTCGCCAATGCCTTGGCTCGGGGGGATTTGTCGGTGGACATTCGGGCAGAAAGTAGTGATGAGGTCGGCGAATTGATGACTGCCCTGCACAAGATGATAGGCACGCTATCCAAGATTATCAACAAAGTGTGCCTTGCTACCGATAACCTGAGCAATGCCGCTGGGCAGCTTTCTGCCACCGCCCAGTCGCTGTCCGAGTCCTCCTCGCAACAGGCCGCCAGCGTCGAGGAAACCTCAGCCTCGATGGAGCAGATGACGGTCTCTATCGCGCAGAACACCGAAAACGCCAAAATTACCGACAGCATGGCGACACAAGCCTCTCGCGAAGCTGCTGAAGGCGGGCAGGCGGTAGGGCAAACCGTCGAAGCGATGAAGAGCATCGCCGGCAAAATCGGCATCATCGACGACATCGCCTACCAAACCAACCTACTGGCGCTGAACGCCGCAATTGAAGCTGCGCGTGCTGGTGACCACGGCAAGGGCTTTGCCGTGGTGGCCGCCGAAGTGCGCAAGCTGGCCGAGCGCAGCCAAATTGCCGCCCAAGAAATCGGTGGGCTGGCGACCAATTCAGTGCAGCAAGCCGAGCGGGCCGGTGCGTTGTTGACCCATATTGTCCCCACCATTCAGCGCACGTCCGATTTGGTACAAAAAATCGCCGCTGCCTCTGCCGAGCAATCGTCTGGTGTGGCGCAAATCAACGGGGCGATGACCCAGCTCAACCAAGCTACCCAGCAAAACGCCTCGGCCTCGGAACAGCTGGCGGCCACAGCAGAAGAAATGGGCACACAGGCTGAGCAGCTTCAGCAGACTATGACCTTTTTTCAGCTAAACTAAGGGATCGAAAAAGGTTCCTTATTTGGCAATAGCCCCCCCGCCACACCCCAGCCGTGCACCGATCCATGGAGATTCTGAGGCGTTCTAATGCCATAGCCTGTCCCTTTTTTAATATGATTTATTTTTCTTCAAGGATAACGATGTTTAAAAACCTTAAAATCGGCGCACGCCTAGGTATTGGCTTTGGGCTGCTTT
>CALMOJ010000153.1 GCA_937871815.1 uncultured Neisseriales bacterium | reverse complement strand
TCATGTAGCTATTCTACCAGCGGCACTACGACGCTGATTTGTGCAACAAAGCCCCTGAGTTGTGCAACAAAGCCTTACAAATCTATGAGTGATGCAAATGGTTTAATGTTCAAGGTGTTATAGCCTCGCTCCATTTTGAATGTTTGGAAGTAGCTATCGCCTACAGAGGGAAACTCTCTTTTTATTTCGCCGGTTAATGTGGCAAGAACAGCATTGCCTAGTAGATGGGCGTGAGCCCCTCTTAGTGCAAGGGTATACCATTCTGCTAATTCATCTGTGGTGATAATTGATTGTATTCTTGATCGCCACCCTATTTGACTGAGCAAAGACGTAATTATTTTCTTCCCCACACTTTTGCAGACAATAATTATTCTGTCTGCGGTAATGGAGGTTACAACGTTCTCTGCCAAATCTTCATCTAAAGACAAATGCTTTACTTGGACAACCATGCCAAAATTAGCATACATATCCAAGCCTCTATCTGCTGCATTGGTTACGCCTGCACGATAAAAATGACCATCCAATGTTTTTCGATTGCCTTCAGGGGTGATGTTTAAGACCTTCTCTGCAAATGAGGAAAATGACCTTATTATCCCATGCTTGTCTGGATTGAAATAAATATCCACTTTTATCTCAATAGCGCGAGCCAACACTTCAAACAACGCATAAACAACAATCTCAAAAATTTTATCAATACTACGCTTCAGCCCTGCCTGCCCCCAAAACTGGTCTAAAAAGCTCGTTAACTCGAAATCTTCTTTCGTATTGTCGATGCAGTAACTCAAAGCATTCTCAAGTTGAAGGTGCTTCTCCTCGAATGCACTGTAGATGTACGCATTCTACAATGCCTCCTCCAGCTACGTTAACAGTGCCTAATTTTGCCAAAACATGAGGTGGAATCGCATTTTCTTCAAACAAGTTATCTTGAAACTTCGCGCTAGAGGTGCTAACCCGATTCAATAATTTTTCGCACACATCATCACGCCATATTTTTGATGCAGACCGATAGGTTTCCAGCTTAATTAAATCAATACTTGAACCATGCTGTATTCGATGCTGATAAAGCACCTCTGCAATTTGGATGGGTTTATAAAGATGAACACGCGATTTTTTAATAACAAGATCAAGAGCCTTTTTTGCTTCAACTACAGAAGTAGATTTTGGCATTCTTCACTCCACAAACTTTGCTGTACTTGAATATGGCGAGCAGGGGTTTTGTTTTCCATGCTTTTAATCATCTGTTTGGCTACGGCCTGAATCACCGGCACAGTGACACTATTACCCACCTGTTTTCGCAGGTGGGTATCGGGGACGACAATTTTAAAAGTATCAGGAAATCCCTGCAGTCTAAGTAATTCTCTTGGTGTAGGCCGCCGAATGCCGTTGACTAATAAATAGTTATACGAGGCTCCCGCCCTGAGGGCGCAGGAATAATTTAATGTGGAGATATTGCCGCTTTTGTTTTCATGCCAAATCGACGGCACAGGGGGGCGGGCTTTGAGTTTTTCCTGCCGTTTTTTTTGAATTGCAGCGGTGGCAAAATATTTTTTATCCACAGATGCGTCTTCTTCCAAAATGGCCGCCAAATCAGGGGGCGTGTTTTTGGGTGGGGGAAAGGAAAAGGCAATATCTTCACGAAAGCCGACAATAATTGTGCGCTCACGCTTTTGCGGTACGCCGTAATTTAAAGAATTTAAGACGGCATGGTGAACAAAATACCCCAAAGCTTTGAGGTGAGACAAAATCGTCAAGAACGTCCGTCCGCCATCATGTGACTTAAGGTTTTTGACGTTTTCCAACATAAACGCGTAGGGGGTTTTTTCGCGCAGGATATGTTCAATGTTAAAAAACAACGTCCCCCGCGTATCCAAAAATCCTTTTTGGTCGCCGCAGATACTAAATGCCTGACAAGGAAAGCCGCCCAATAAAATATCGTGGTCAGGAATCGTCTCTACGGGAATTTGGGTAATGTCACCCCAAGGGCGTTCACCAAAATTGGCCGCATAGGTTTCTTGCGCTGCGCTATCCCACTCGCTCGAAAAGACACATTGCCCGCCTTGCGCTTCAAAGCCAAGGCGAATGCCCCCAATACCCGCAAACAGGTCGATAAAAGTAAATTTAGCCATACCCTCCTCTCAATCGCGCCGATTCCCCCCCGCAATCATCCGGTATTCAAACAAGCGGCATTCAATCGCGCCGTTAAATAGCGGGGTGCGGCGGCTGGCGGACAGGCGGATTTTTTTGGCCAGCAGCGGGTCGCCGGTCAGGAAAAACACATTCCAGCCCGCCCAGTGCTGCTTGAGCCAATCGCCTAAACGGGGGTAGAGCGCGGCAAGGCGGTCTTGGTCGTCCAAGCGCACGCCATACGGCGGGTTGGTGACAATCAAGCCGTGGTCAATCCAAGGGCGGGTTTCCAGAATATCGGCCGAGGCCAAGGTAATCGCCTTTTCCAAGCCCGCAGACACCAGATTGTTATGGGCGGTTTCGAGCGCGGGCACGTAGCGGTCGCTGCCATGAATCGGCAGGCTGGTGACGCGGCGTTCGGCGGCGCGTGCGGCTTCTAGCAGCGTCGCCCAATTGTTTGGCACAAAGCCGTTGAGCTTGGGGAAGGCAAAGCTGCGCCCCCGCCCTGGGGCACGGTTCAGGGCGATGTCGGCGGCCTCAATCAGCAGCGTGCCACTGCCGCACATGGGGTCAAACAGCGGAGTGTCGCCGGTATAGCCCGCCAGCAATAAAATCCCTGCGGCCAAATTTTCTCGCAAAGGCGCATCTTGGGTTTCCCGCCGCCAGCCGCGCTTAAACAAGGCTTCGCCGGAGGTGTCGAGATAAAGGGTGGCGGTGTCTGCGGTCAAAAACGCTTGAATCCGCATGTCTGGGGTACGGGTGTTGACGCTAGGCCGCTCGCCGAGCTTGTCGCGGAACACGTCGCAGACGGCATCTTTGATTTTGAGCGCGGCAAAGGCCAGATTGGTCAGCGGGCTGCGGATGGCATCGACTTTGACCTTGATGGTGTTTTCGACCGCAAACAGCAAAGGCCAGTCCACCCCTGCAGCCAGCTTGTAGAGGTCGGCTTCGTTGCGGCAACGCCCCTGCCCCAGCCGCCACAAAATACGGCTGGCAGTGCGCGAGTGCAGGTTGGCTTTCATCATGATGCTGAAATCACCAGCAAAGGCAACGCCGCCCTCGGTGGGGGTGACTTGGCTCGCGCCAAGGGTATTGAGTTCGTGGGCTAAAACGGGTTCAAGGCCGCGCGGGCAAGGGGCAAAAAAACGGTCAACGTGCATGTGAAATTATCCGGTCAGGCGAAAAGGCAAAGCCGGATTATCACCCACCCAGCCTCGTTCTGGCGTGAGGTTTTGCGGGCGATGCGCGGGGTGTGGGGTTTGAAGGGGGTGCGGTCGCCGCCAAGACACGCGCCAAGTCGGCATCGGCACGCTCGGCTAAAAAGCGTCCGCCGTATTGGCTGAAGTGTTCGCCGTTTGAATACAGTGTCCACGCCCCTGCGGTGGTTTGGCAGCTTTGTGCCGTACACAGCGATGGAAAGGGGTCGAAGACGGACACCCCACGTTCAGCCAACACCGGCAACATCATCAGGCGATACGCCCCCTCTCGCTGCTGGGCTAAGGCCAACGGCAGCACGCATTTTTTGCTTTCGGTCAGCCGTCCAAGGCGTGGAAAGCAATCTCGCGGTTGAGAGCCGGTGGGCGGGGAGAGCCACACCACGACGCGCTTACCTTGCTGCTGGTAGTGGGCAAGCGTGGCACGCCACGCACGGTCAAAACTTTCTGGCGTTTCGATGTGGTTCAGCCACGCAAAATGCTTGCCGTTGAAATAAGCCGGCCAATGCGCGGCGAGAATGACGGTCTGAATTGTGGCGGTGTGGGCTATTTCTGCAATGGCTGCACGGGTCAGCTCGCGACAATAGGCGGGACCGTAATCCAGCAGCATCGGGCATTGTCCCCGCCCAAACTGGCGAAAGACCACGCCCTGTTCAGGGTGGCTGGCCGCAAACTGCAGCAGCGTTTCGGCGTAGGCATTGGCGATGCTATCCCCCACCATGACCGTATTGGGGGGGGCTGTTGTGGCGTTGCCCGCATGACACCAATCGTCGGCATGGGGCGCACCCATGAGCGGGGCGCAGCTTTGCCGGTAGGGGTAGTCAAATTTGTTTTGGGCATTGGCCTTGGCGATAGAACGGGTCGGTATGCCTTGCTGCACTGAGGTGGCATAGCCCACCCCGCCCAATGTCGCCACTGTGGCACACAATACCGCTACGGTGCGCCCCGACCCGCGCCCAAAGCGGATGGGCTTTTCTAGCAGCCGGTAGGTCAGCCATGCCAGAAGGACACTCAACAGCATGGCAGCCACCCGAATTTTGCCAGGTGGGGTGTCGGATTCGACAATCTGCGCCAAGGACAACAAGGGCCAATGCCACAAATACAGCGGGTAGCTGACCAAACCCAGCCACACCATAGGACGACAGGCCAGCACTTGCCGATTCACCCACGCCTCGCCCCCCGCCAGAATCAGCAAGCACGCCCCAGCCACTGGCAAAATCGCCCACCAGCCGGGAAACGCCCGCTCTTTATTGAGGACAAACACAGCCAGCACAATCAGCCCTGCCCCCAGCACTGACAACGCCGAATGCAGCGTGCGGTCTTGCTGGGCGGTCTGCGCTACGGTAGGGGAGAGCACGGGGTCGAGCACCCACTGCCGCAATCCAGCCGCCAAAGCCGCCCGCTTAAAGAGCTGGAGATAGGCGAGACCCGCCCCCGCCAGCAGCTCCCAAAAACGGGTTTGGGGGGCAAAAAAGGTGGCGATGGTGGCATGGTCAATGCCGGAGACGTTCAAGCCAAACGACACGGCAGCCAGCACAAAAAGGACGGTTAGGCTATTCAGCCCCAGCCGCCATACTCCCCAAATCAGTACCGGATACAGCAGGTAAAATTGTTCCTCGATGGCCAGCGACCACAGGTGCATCAGGGGTTTGAGCTCGGATGCGGTGTCAAAGTAGCCCGCCTCTTGCCACAGCACAAAATTCTGCACAAAGCCTGCCCCCGCCGCCATGTGCTTGCCGAGCTGGGCAAATTCATCGGGGAGGAGTAGCACCCAGCCCAGCCCATACACCACCGCCAACACCACGGCCAAGGCGGGGAAAATCCGCTTCACCCGATGGACGTAAAACTCGGCAAAATCAAAATCTCCCCGCTGCAAACTTCTAAACAAGATGGTCGAAATCAAAAAGCCCGAAATGACAAAAAACACATCAACCCCGACAAAGCCGCCAGGCAGCAACTGGGGGTAGGCGTGAAACAGCACGACGACAAAAATCGCCACGGCGCGTAAGCCATCAATATCAGGGCGATACAGGGGATGGGCATTGTGGGGCGGCAAGGGGGGCGCGGACGGGGTGGGCATGGCAACAAAAAGGGGCAGGAGGAAGGCGGCGAAAGTATAAGGCTGTTGGGTTCGGGGCGGGGAACGGCAATGTTTCCGTTGTGCTCAATAACGCGATGCCCTGCCGCCTTGCCCCCTCAGCATGGGGCAGGCATGATGCCTTCCTCTTTCTAAAGCCAAAGCTGCCGATGTCGCTGCCCACCCTCTTGCCGTCTTTTTCTGCCCGTCTCATTGCATGGCAACGCACCCACGGGCGGCATGATTTGCCTTGGCAAGTCACCGACCCCTACGCGGTCTGGGTGTCTGAAATCATGTTGCAGCAAACCCAAGTGCGCAGTGTGCTGGACTACTACCCCCGCTTTATGGCGACCTTCCCGACGGTGGCGGATTTGGCACACGCCGACCTCGACCTTGTCTTGGCGCACTGGAGCGGGCTGGGCTATTACAGCCGTGCCCGCAATCTGCACAAGGCGGCACAGCAGGTGATGGCCGAGCACGGCGGGCAGCTCCCCGCTACGGCAGCCCAACTGCAAACGCTATCCGGCATTGGCCGTTCGACCGCCGCTGCAATTGCGGCTTTTTCCTTTGGCGAGCGGGCGGCGATTTTGGATGGCAATGTGCGGCGGGTACTGGCACG
>CALMOJ010000152.1 GCA_937871815.1 uncultured Neisseriales bacterium | reverse complement strand
AAAAACACCACCGTCAGCACCCCAAATAGCGGCAGCAAAATCGCCCCCGACCACAGCATGTAGCCAAAAAAGCTCGGCATGGCCACGCCTTGCCCATCGGCAATCGACTTCACCATGAAGTTAGGGGCGTTGCCGATATAGCTATTCGCGCCCATAAACACTGCCCCTGCCGAAATGGCAGTCAGCGTATTGGGCAGCGCCGTCATCAGGTGGGTGGCATCGCCGTGGGCGAGGTTAAAAAACACCAAGTAAGTCGGCGCGTTATCCAAAAAGCTCGATAGCGCACCGGTCATCCAGAAATACAGCGTGTTAATCGGCTGCCCCTCCGGGCTTGTTACCCAGCGCACCAAACCCGCCATCGCCCCCTGCTCACCGGCTTGCAGCATGGCCAGCGCGGGAATCATCGCCACAAAAATCCCCAAAAACAGCTTGGCGACTTCTTTAATCGGTGACCAATCAAACTGGTTTTCTTGCCGCAGCGCGGCGGGGGTTAGCCACAGCGAGAGCCCCGTTAAGCTAAGCAACAGCCCATCGCGTACCAACGCTTCTAAAGCCACGGGCACACCCAGCACCGAAAACAACATGCCCGACGACCACATCCCCGACAACAGCACCGCCCCCACCACGCCCAGCAGCAACAGGCCATTGACCTGACCCGCCAAGTGCCACGGGATATCTGGCGTGGGGTCGCGGGGCAGCAGGCCCTCTTTGCGGAAATAGTAGCTATCCACCCCAAAGAACAGTAGCAGCAACAGCACGCTGGCTAAGGCCACAGGGGCGGCCATGTGCGTGACCGTCCAGCCAAAGCTCACGCCCTTGAGAAATCCCAAAAACAGCGGTGGGTCGCCCAGCGGGGTCAGCCCGCCGCCGATATTGGCCACCAAAAAGATAAAGAACACCACCACATGCACGTTATGGCGGCGGTTATCGTTGGCTTTCAGCACGGGGCGAATCATCAACATCGCCGCGCCGGTCGTCCCCATCACGCTGGCGCACGCCGTGCCTATCGCCAACAAGCTGGTATTCAGCAGCGGCGAGCCATGCAGGTTGCCCCGAATCACAATGCCGCCCGACAGGGTAAACAGTGCCAGCAACAGCACAATAAACGGGACAAATTCGCTGATAAGGGTATGCAGCACCACGGCACTGGCGAGAGGTGCGCCAAAAACAAACGCACACGGCAGCACAAAGGCCAAGCCCCAGAACGCGCTCACCTTGCCAAAATGATGATGCCAAAAGGTCGGCAGCCAGAGCGGGCACAGCGCGATAGAAAGCAGCAGCCCCACAAAGGGCACGCCCCACAGCAGAGACAAATCCGCCCCCGACAGCGTGGCCGCATGGGTAAAAGCGGGCCATATTAGCCCTGCACCGGCAAAGGAAAGCGCGACGGAACGGGACATAGGGGGCGTAAACCTTTTGACGACGTGAAATTAAGCCGTCGGCTGGCGTTCGATAAATTCTATTTTGTAGCCATCGGGGTCTTCAACAAAGGCAATCACCGTGCTGCCGTGCTTCATGGGCCCCGCTTCGCGCGTCACACGGCCGCCTTTGGCGCGTACCGCTTCGCACGCTGCTGCTGCATCGGGGACTTCTACCGCCAAATGGCCAAAGCCCGTCCCGAGGTCGTAGCAGGCGGTGTCCCAGTTGTGGGTCAGCTCCAGCACCGTGTGGGTGGCTTCTTCGCCATAGCCCAAAAAGGCTAGGGTAAAGCGACCGGTGGGATAGTCTTGGCGGCGCAGCAAGCGCATCCCCAAGACCTCGGTGTAAAACGCAATCGACCGGTCAAGTTGACCGACGCGCAGCATGGTGTGGAGTAAACGCATGGGGAATCCTTGGTTCGTATTGGGAGGTTGACAGCGTTAGCACACACCCGCCGCACACGGCCCCTGCCCCACCAAACGGGACTGCTGGGCAGCAATCCACGCGTGCAGGGCGGTGGTGATGTCGTCGGTGCTGCGCCCCTCGGGGTAGAGGGGTTCACCGATGATGACCCGTATCGTGCCAGGGTGCTTTAAAAAGGCGTTTTTCGGCCAGTATTCGCCCGAATTTAACGCCACCGGCACCAGCGGTACGTTCAAAGCCTGCGCCAAACGCGTCCCCCCGTGCCTAAACTTGCCGAGCTGCCCAGGTGGCAACCGCGTGCCTTCGGGGAAAATCACAATCCAGAAGCCATCCTTCATCCGGTCTTGCCCTTGGTTAATCAGCTGCTGATGGGCTTTGGTTCGGCTGTTGCGGTCAATCAAAATGGCACTGACTGCCGCCAAACCCCAGCCAAAAAACGGAATCCACGCCAGCTCTTTTTTGGCCACCCACACTTGGCGCGGAAAAATAAGCTGCAAGGCCATCGTCTCCCAGCCTGATTGGTGCTGGCTGGCAATAATCGCGGGCTGGGTGGGGATATGCGCCGCACCTTCCACCTCAAATTTCAAGCCACAGGTGACGCGCAACCACCACAGCATCAGCGGGGTCCACGTCGTCACCACCCGATGCCGCAGCACACGGGGAAACGGCAGCATGGCAATCGCCAACAGCGAATACAGCGGGGTCAAAGTCAAAAAAACCACCCAATACAGCAGATTACGGACAATCAACACACCCTTACTCCTCGCAAACACAGGGACAACAGCGCCGGTTTAGCCCTCGCCAAACGTAGCAATCAGGTCATGGGCGGCATCGAATAGGTCGGTATAGACCCGCGTATTGGCCGGCAAGTCGCCCGCCTCAAAGGTCGCCGCGCCTTTGCCCGTTTTAACCAAAACAGGCAGCCCCCCCACCGTCGCCACCGACTTTAGGTCACGCAGGCTATCCCCCACCAAAATAAGCTGCTCGGGCTTGGTACCAAAACGTTCGGCGATGTCTTTGACCATGCCAGGGTTGGGCTTGCGGCAGGCACAGCCGATGTCGGGGCGATGCGGGCAAAAGAAGACCGCATCAATCCGCCCACCTACTTTGCCGACCAAATGGTGCATTTTTTCGTGCATGGCATTCAGCGCGTGCATGTCAAACAGACCGCGTCCAATACCCGATTGATTGGTTGCCACCACCACCCGCCACCCCGCCTGAGAAAACTGGGCAATGGCTTCGAGGCTGCGGGGCAGGGGAATCCACTCTAGGCTGTTTTTGACGAAATCGTCACGGTCTTCGTTGATGACCCCGTCACGGTCCAAAATAACGACTCTCATTGCGCTGTTTCCTTTGTGGCAAGCTATGCCCCACAGCAATATGGCAGCCATAGGGGCTGCCATAGGTGGGACAAGGTGACAGAAAAATTTAATCGACCAGCAGTGAAATATCCGCCACACGGTTAAACAACATCGCCAGCTTGCCCAACAAGGCCAAGCGGTTGGCACGGATGGCGGCATCGTCGGCCATCACCATCACCCCGTCAAAGAACGCATCGACAGGGGCTTTGAGCACCGCCAAACACGTCAGCGCGGCGGTAAAGTCCCCCGCCCCAAACGCCGCTTCGGCGGTCGGCATCACGGCATGAATCGCTGCGGCCAAGGCCTGTTCAGCGGCTTCGGTCAGCAAGGCTGGCTGGACTTGGCTAGGCACCTCGCCTTCGACCTTTTTCAAGATGTTTTTCACCCGCTTATTGGCGGCGGCCAAGGTGGCAGCTTCGGGCAGGGTGCGGAAAACCGCCACGGCGGCGAGGGTCGCTTGCAAGCTGTCTAGGCGCGTCGGTGCCAGTGCCAAGACGGCATCGACTTCATCTGCACGGGCTTCGGTCGCCAGCAGGTTTTTCAGCCGCTCCAACATAAAGCCGTAGACATCCTCGACCACCGTAGGCGACAGCTTGCCCGCTGGGAACTGGGCGGCGGTCAGGGTCAGGGCTTGCTTGAGGTCGAGCGGCAAACCCAACACCATCCGCAAGCTGCCCAGCGCATGACGGCGCAGACCGAAGGGGTCTTTGTCGCCGGTCGGAATCAGCCCAATGCCGTAAATCCCGACAAGGGTTTCGAGCTTATCAGCCAAGGCCACCGCTTGCGCCACCAAGGTAGTGGGCAGGCTATCCCCAGCAAAACGCGGGTGGTAATGCCCTTCAATCGCTGCGGCCACTGTGGGGTTTTCACCGTCAAGTTGGGCGTAATACATGCCCATGATGCCTTGCAGCTCGGGGAATTCGCCGACCATGTCGCTGACCAAATCGGCCTTGGCAAGGTAGGCCGCGCGGGTGGCTTGGCTCACGTCCGCCCCAATCAGCTGGGCGATTTCACCGGCAATGCCCTCAAGGCGGGTAATGCGTTCAAGCTGTGTGCCAATTTGGTTGTGGTAGACCACATTCCCCAGCTTAGGCACGCGGGCATCCAGCTTTTGTTTTTTGTCTTGTTCAAAGAAGAACTTGGCATCGGACAGCCGTGCCCGCAGCACACGTTCGTTGCCGTGGATGATGTGCGAAGGGTCGGCGGCTTGCAGGTTAGACACCAGCAAGAAGCGGTTCATCAGCCGCCCTTGGGCATCCAGCAGCGGGAAGTATTTTTGGTTCTGCTGCATGGTCAGAATCAAACACTCTTGCGGCACAGCCAAGAAAGTCTCGGCAAATTGCCCTTCGAGCACCACCGGCCATTCAACCAACCCGGTGACTTCGTCCAATAGCGCATCGTCACCCGCCAAGGTCGCCCCCAGCGCGGCAGCCCGCGCCGCCAGACCGGCTTGGATGGTGGCGCGGCGGGCGGCAAAACTGGCCAGCACTTTGCCTTCGGTTTCCAGCACACGGGCGTAATCATCGGCGTGGTTGAGCGTCAGTGCGCCGCTAGACAAAAAGCGGTGGCCGTAGGTGGTGCGGCCTGCGGTTAGCCCCAACACCTCGCCCGCCACCACATTCGCCCCGTGGAGCTGAATCAGAGCGTGCACAGGGCGGACAAAGGTGACTTCGGAATCACCCCAGCGCATCACCTTGGGGATGGGCAATTTTTTCAGCGCGTCTTGCACCAATCCGGCCAAACACTCGGCCAGCTGTGCGCCAGCGGCTTGGTAGCGGTAGAAAAACGCCTCGGCTTTGCCATCCATCCGGCGTTCAAACTGCGCCACAGCCGTCAGCGGAATGCCCCGCGCTTCGAGCTTTTTAATCAGGGCGGGGCTGGGTTGCCCGTCAGCGGTCAAGGCCACCGACACCGGCATGATTTTTTCTTCGGCGGATTCGTCCGCCGCCCGCGCCAACACAGCGGGAATACTCACCGCGAGGCGACGAGGGCTGGCATAGACCGTCGCCACGGCCTCGGCAGGGGCAAGTTTTTTGGCCAGCAAGCCCGCCAGCAAGGTATCGGCAAAGCTGGTGGCGAGGCGGGACAGCGCCTTGGGCGGGAGTTCTTCGGTAAACAGTTCAACGAGCAGGGTATCGGTCATGGCGGACAACTAAAGAAGAGGGTCAGGGTCAGCGCGGAGCAAGTGGGCAGACGGCATCCAGCATGGCAGATCCAATCGAGCCTTCTGGTGCGGCGTTAAAGACCCACTTGAAGTCTTGGAGGGTGTAGAGCGATTGATAGACCGGCTCGCCGCGTTGACCAAAAAGGTCGGTCGAAATAAAGGCAAAGCGGTATTTGGCACAATCCGCCACCACATGGGTGCGGCGGTAGAAGAAGCTGACCTTAAATTCAGGGGCGTATTGCTTTTCAGCAAAGCGTTCTTCGTGGGTAAAGTGCAACAACCCTGCCTCGTTGCGAAGCGAATGGCGGTCAAAAGCAAGGGCAAGGTGCGTGCCTTGCTGATAGACCTGCCAGCTAGGGGCAGGTCGGGCAGCAGGCGCGGCAAAGGCAGGCAAGGCAAACGAACTGCAAACCAAAGCAAGCGCAAGGCGACGCATGGGGTCAGTCCTTTTTCAGCATAGGGAAGTCCAGCGCGGCACGAGAATCGTAGTAAGCCTGTGCCACCAAACGCGCCAAGGTGCGCACACGGCCAATATAAGCCGCCCGTTCGGTGACAGAAATCGCCCCGCGTGCATCCAGCAAGTTAAACGTATGCGAGCACTTGACCACCATTTCATACATCGGCAAGGCCAGCCCGACTTCGTGCAGGCGTTTGGCTTCGCCTTCAAAGTCGCTAAACAGGCGGAACAGCAAATCGGTATTGCTGTGCTCGAAGTTGTAGGTCGATTGCTCGACTTCGTTTTGGTGGAAGACATCGCCGTAAGTCACGACTTGCCCATTAGGCAGCTCGGTCCATACGAGGTCATACACGTTTTCTACGCCTTGCAAATACATGGCAAGGCGTTCCAGCCCATAGGTGATTTCGCCCAGCACCGGCTTGCAGTCTAGCCCGCCCACCTGTTGAAAATAGGTGAACTGGGTGACTTCCATGCCGTTGAGCCAGACTTCCCAGCCCAGCCCCCACGCGCCCAGTGTCGGGCTTTCCCAGTCGTCTTCGACAAAGCGGATATCGTGTACCGAGGTATCAATGCCCAGCTCGCGTAGGCTACCCAGATAGAGGTCTTGGATATTGGGTGGGCTAGGCTTCAGCACCACCTGATATTGGTAGTAGTGCTGCAAACGGTTGGGGTTTTCACCGTAGCGGCCATCTTTGGGGCGACGAGACGGCTGCACATAGGCGGCACGCCAAGGTTCGGGACCCAAAGCACGCAGAAAGGTGGCGGTGTGGAACGTGCCCGCGCCCATTTCCATGTCGTAGGGCTGAATCAGGGCGCACCCTTGGGCGTTCCAGTAATTTTGAAGGCGAAGAATAATGGCTTGAAATGTCAGCATAACCAGCGAAAGGGGCGGCAATTAAGAATGCGTCATTCTATCGGACTTGCTCCCCCGCGCTCCATTCTTTTGTTGTTTGGTGTGCACCAAGACCCCATCAGACAAGCGAGGCGATGCATTGGACAGACTTATCCCTTCCCCCCCCAAGACACAACTAAGCCGAAAAAGCAGCAAAAAAGCACAGCCTTTCGGTGTGCTTTTTTTGGGGGCACTGAATCCAGAGCTCAGGACCTAGCGCAGGCTTGACGCATCTCCACCGCCAAATCATCCAGTGCCGACAGCACATCAATACTGGCGTGTTCCATTTTCATTACATGCGGCACCGCTGCCGCCAGCGAGGCCGCCCGCATGGCGTGTTTGCCAGATTCGTGGAACAACGCATGGGGCGCATCCAAACGCCGCATCGAAGCAAGCTGCCCAAACCGCTGCTTACCTTCCCCTTCGCCACACCACTTACCTAATCGGCATAGTGTGGACTGCGGCAAGGCATCAGGGTCGATTTTCTCTAAGCCCAGTAAGCCACGGTAAATCCGCAGCTTAAAGGCAATGTGGTCAAAGCGGGTCACGGCCAAAAAGCTATCTAAGGCATTGGCATCGCGATCATGATCCAAGGTTTCAGACAGTGAAATGACCTGCACCAAGCCTTGGCTGGTTTGCGCCATGCGGGTACTGACGGCAGAAATAGATTCGGCGAGTAAATCCGACTGGGCACATGCCAGCTTAGTTTCTCCACTAATTTCTTGAACCACTTGGGAGATTTCTTGCGTCGCCGCCTCGGTGCGCTCAGCTAATTTTTTCACTTCATCTGCCACCACGGCAAAGCCGCGCCCGCTTTCCCCTGCCCGTGCGGCCTCAATTGCCGCATTCAGTGCCAGCAGTTTGGTTTGGTCGGACACGGCCCGAATTAAGCTGAGAATAGAATCGATCTTCTCGGTTTCGCTGCTAAAGCGGTGCATCATGGCGGACATGGTGCTGGCCATGCTGGACAGTTGCCCCAACTCGCTACTGGTGCCCGAGGTAGAGGCCATCGCTTGGTCGGACATGGCCTTGAGTGACAAGATGTCTTCGCGTTGCGCTTGAATGCCCTCCACCATTTTGCCGACACCCTCACGCCCCATCCCTAACGAAGCCGAAAACACATCTAGCCCAGCCATCAGCTGTACTAGGTCGGTTTTTTCTTGAGCCGCTTGCCGCGCCTGTCCCTCGGCAACAAGAGTGGCAGCCTCCGCAGCAGCGCATTGAGTGCGGAGCGTGCTCAGCTCCGCTTCTAAAAGAGCCACGCGGGGGTCTGCTACGGGCTTGCTGAAAAAACCAAACATATGCTGTCCTTATACGTCAAGGGCACACGCCCTTACACGCCAATTGTGCTGCCTGATGAGATACCACGCACCGCAAGGCACACCCTCAGGCGGCTATTTCACACCCTGCACCGATTAAAAGAACATCGAGTACATGATTTGGGCATTGGTTTGCCCGTGGCTAATTTGGCTGCCACTAAAATCACTCTGCATCTTTACCTTGGGGGCGTAAACCACCGACGCATCGACACTAGAGCCCTTGTTAATTTGGTAGCCCAAACCAGCGGAAACATGACTCTTCACGATAGCAGGGAAGAGCGGATTAACCGTGCTGCTGGCGATCGGGTTATTCGCCACGTTCAAGCCTGCACGCAGG
Organism: uncultured Neisseriales bacterium; assembly: GCA_937871815.1. Lineage (GTDB taxonomy): Bacteria > Pseudomonadota > Gammaproteobacteria > Burkholderiales > Aquaspirillaceae > Rivihabitans. The sequence goes on along the minus strand of CALMOJ010000152.1, from coordinate 2,751 downwards.
GTCAGCTGGGGGGTGTAGCGGTAGGATGCGCCCAGCATCAAGATATTTTGGTCTTTCCAATCTTGATTCAGCGACAAATTAAGGCTGCCCATCGCACCGCCGTCAAACGTCATTTGGAAGCGTTTCATTACCGCTGCCCAGCCAATGCGCCGGTAGTCTGCAGCCACCTGCCACCGGTCGTCAGGGGTATACGATACGCCGATGCCGTACATTTCAGGCCACTGGAAATTCTTGACCGTGACGCTGCCCTTGACTGGCATGGTCATGCCGCCGCCGTTCAGCAGCAGAGTCGCGCCGCCGGTGTGCATATCCGACAAATCGGTTTTGGTTTGGTAGACCGCGCCAGCAGTCAACTGGGGGGTAAAGGCATAGGTTGCGCCGAGCTTGCCCGCTCAGCCATGTGCCTTGGCCGCGCCAGAAAAGCGGTTGTTGTCGGAAAAATTAAAATAGCCCCAGTTGACATCGCCCATGCTGCCCAGCGCGTTGAGCAGAGAGCCATTGGCGGTGCCAAACCGACCGCTGCCGCCCATGCCGGTGATCATGTCGCCAAAGCGGCGGCCATCAATCAGCATTTGCAAATCCATCGTGGCCCAAACGTAGTCCACACTCCCACCCAAGGTCAGGCGGTCATTGACTTTCCACGCCACAGGAATCAACGCCCGTCCCACGCCCACTTCGGAGCGGTTGTGCAAACCCGGATCCGCCACAGTGCTGCCCATCATCGACGACAAGCTGGAAAAAGTACCGGCATTGGCAAATTCCGTCCCCATCCCGCCTTGCGAAAACACCCCAAAGCCGGTCACGAAGTCGCCGCGCTTATGCGCCACCCCAAACGCAGGCATCACAAACGCATCAGCACTGGAGGATTTGCCATTAACGCTGACGTTAGGCCCCAAAAAGCCCGCTGCGAGGTCTAGCCGTGTGCCGTCAGCCATTAGGGCGAGGGTCGCGGGGTTGTTCATCAAGGCCGCTGTGCCGTTATCGTAAGCCAGTGCCGCGCCGCCCATAGCGTGGGCGACAGGACCGTAGCCTTCCATGTTCATGCCATTGGTGGCGTAGGCAGGGAGTGCGGTGACCAATAGGGTGCTAACGGCAAGGGTTTTAAATTTTGTTTGCATATTTAACTCAAAAAAAGTCTATAAACAGATATATTCTAAGCCAAAATCGAATATGGCGGGGGGCGTTGTCACCAAAACCAGCGGGGCTTAACACGGGTGTCGATGTTGTAAAACCAGGCCACACCTGTCTTTCAGTCGTTAAAATAGCCTGTTGTTTACGCGCTACGCTGGCTCAACCCAAAGGACTTTCATGCTCACTTCCCCCCTGCCTGCCCCGTCTGTCGCCCTGACTCGTTTGGCACAAGATGGACTCTGGCGGCAAAACCCAGGCTTAGTGCAAATGCTGGGACTGTGTCCGGTGTTGGCGGTCAGCACTACGCTGGTGAATGGCACCAGCCTCGGACTGGCCACCGCACTGGTCACCGCGCTGTCCGGTATGGCGGTGGCGGCGGTGCGGCATGGGGTTTCGCCCGAGGTACGCAATCCGGTATTTATCGCCCTGATTGCCGGTTTGGTGACCGTGGTGGATGTGCTGCTCAATGCCTATGTGCCGGCACTCTATGCCGTGTTGGGGATTTTTATTCCGCTGATTACCACCAACTGCATTGTGTTGGCGCGTGCCGAAGCCTTTGCCTCTAAAAACACCGTACTGGCCGCAGGGGTTGATGGCTTGGCGATGGGCTTAGGGCTGACGCTGGTGCTGGCGGTGCTGGGGGGGCTGCGGGAATTGTTTGGGCGGGGCACGCTGTTTTCAGGCATTGAGCTGATTTTTGGCGAAGGGGCGCGGGGCTGGGTCTGGCATCTTGTGCCCGCCGAATACAACTACCAGTTTTTGTTGGCGATGCTGCCGCCTGGGGCGTTTATGGGGCTGGCCGTATTGGTGGCGGCCAAAAATGGCTGGACGGCGCACACCGCCCGCCGTGCCCAAACCGCTGCGGCTACCGCCCCTTTGTCCGCTACCCCGCAAGAGGTATGAGATGAACGCCACCCACCGCCGCCAGCTATTTGAACGGCTGGCCGCTGCCAATCCGCACCCCACCACCGAGCTGGTTTACACCACCCCGTTTGAGCTGCTGGTGGCCGTGGTGCTGTCGGCGCAGTCCACCGACGTGGGGGTGAATAAAGCCACCGCCGCGCTGTTTGCCGCCGCCAATACGCCCGAAGCCATGTTGGCCTTGGGCATTGAAAGACTCGAAGCGTTTATCTGCACCCTTGGGCTATACCACAGCAAAGCCCGCTATCTGCACGACACCTGTCACTTGCTCTTGCAGCGTCACGGCGGCGAAGTCCCCACCACCCGCGAAGCCCTCGAAGCCCTGCCTGGGGTGGGGCGCAAAACCGCCAACGTGGTGCTGAATACCGCCTTTGGCCAACCCACCATCGCGGTGGACACCCATATTTTTAGGGTGGCGAACCGCACGGGGCTGGCGGCGGGCAAAACCGTGCGCGAGGTCGAAGACCGTCTGCTAAAGGTCGTGCCCAAAGCCTTTCGGCACGATGCCCACCACTGGCTGATTTTGCATGGCCGCTACCAATGCAAAGCCCGCAAGCCGCTGTGTGCCTCGTGTTGTTTGGCGGATTTATGCGACTATCCTGCCAAGTGACTCACACCGCCCCCCTCCTCCACTCACAAGGACACCATGACCGTGCGACTCCCTGCTACGCCCTCCCTGATTGCCGCGCTGGTGCTGAC
>CALMOJ010000151.1 GCA_937871815.1 uncultured Neisseriales bacterium | reverse complement strand
CGCCACGGAATCAGGCAAAATGGCGGGCTTCTCACTTGATTTTGACAGGTCTTTCCTATGGCAGATGCCGCCCCACTCACCCCCCATGCGTGCCCCAAATGCGGCCAACCCGCCGAGCTGGTCAAGGCCGGCTCACGGCGTTTTTGGGTGCAATGCTCGCGCTACCCCAAGCAGGGGACGTGCAGCACCCTAGGCCCACAAGCAGACAACAAGAAAGAAGCCATTTTGTTGTGGAATAAGGGGCGGTAATCCCCTCCACCCCTCGCCTCGCCCCCGTCCTACAGCGGCCGCTTAAACCGCAGCAACCACAACGCGGTCTGCTGCTCCTCTGGCGCACTGGGGGTCAGCCGGTAGCGGCGGGCATCGACCGGTGCGTGGCGAGGGAAGACGGCGAAATCCCGCGCGTTGCTGGTCAAGCCAAAGTCGTTGTCGTTGGTCAGCACGAGGGTATCCCGCCCCACCAAGGCCAAGCCCTCGGTGCGCTCTTGCTGCCAGCCGTAGTCCTGCAAATCCAGCAACCGTGTTTTGGCAATAAACCGCACCCCCGCTGCCCGCAAAGTGGCACGGTCGGGGACAAACTCCAGCGGCTTGCCGTCCACGGTCAGGGCATCAATCGGGGTGGCGTGGCGCAGGTCAATGCGATACAGCACCGTCCGTAGCCGCTTGTCCGCGCCCTTGCCCTGCTCAATCAGCACAAACCGCCCCTTGCCCAAGCCCACGAGGTCGCCAATTTTGGCATCACTGGCATTGGCATAGACCCCATCTGCACCCTGTACCGGTTGCTGCTCGGCGGCATCTTGCGGATAGGCAAAGGTGCGGCTGGTGCGGGTGAGGGGGTCGTATTCCACCAGCCGGATAAAGCGCGGCGTGGCACGTTGGCTACGCGCGGCGGCTTCGTCGGGGTGATGGGGGTCGGGAATCTGCGCCAAGGGGCTTTGCAGCACGGCATACACTTTGCCATCCGCAACGGCAAGGCCTTCAAACCCGCGATTCGGCTGGCGATAACGCAGGAGGGCGGGCAAGCCGTCGGCGGGAGCAGCGCGGTCTAGTTCACGCCCCGTTTGGGGGTCGAACCGCACCAAGAAGGGGCCATATTCGTCGGCAATCCATACCTTGCCTTGGGCATCGACCGCCACGCCTTCGGGGTCTAAGCCGTTGGCCTTGGCAGAGGGCGGCAGGGGATTGAGGCAGGCATCAAGGGCATGTTCGTTGGTGCTGCCCAGCGACCCCACCGGCAAGGGCAAGCCGGTGTGCGGCACGCCGTCGGCACTTTTGAGCGGCACCAACTGGGTGACGCGTGCCCCGTGCTTGTCCACCCGCAACCATGCCAAGCTGGGGGCGTAAGCCGGTGCGGGGAACACTTTTTGGCGGTAGGCGAAATCATCCGGCACTTCGGCGTTAGGGCCTCGGTCGGTTACGCCCAGAAAAATCTGGGCGTGCCCCGCCTGCCGCACCCAGCGCAAGCCCGACCCCACGCCCAAGGGCAAACCCTGTGGGAAGGCGGCACGGAGGGCGGCGGCTTGGTCTGGGCAGACCGAATCCAACGGTACATTAAAACGCGCCGGAATCTGCACGGTGTGGCGGCTAATCGACCGCAAAGAGGCATCGCCAACCGGCTGGGGGAGGGGCTCACCCGCCACAGCAACTGCTGACAGTGTCCCGCCCAGCAACACCGTCAGTCGCACGCCCCACTTCACAGCCAGAAGTCCGTACGGACGCGGTGCTTGGCGATGATGTGCTGGAAGAATGCAGGGTCTTTGGTAAAGGTCATCTCGCCACTTTGGGGCTTGAACTTGTCGTAGAGCCGCGACAGCCAGAAACGCAGCCCGCCCGCCCGCAACATCACCGGCCACGCTTTGGCTTCCGCATCGGTGAGTGGACGCACCGACTGGTAGCCCGCCAACAAGGCACGGGCGCGTTCGGGGTCAATGTCGCCATCGGGCAAGCCACACCAATCGTTGGTGGTAATCGCCACGTCGTAGACCAAAATATCGTTGCAGGCGTAGTAGAAGTCGATAAACCCCGCCACTTTGTCGCCATCCATCAACACGTTATCGCGGAATAAATCGGCGTGAATGATGCCGGAAGGCAGGTGGTCAAAGCGGTGGTTGTCTTGGAAGTTGATTTCTTGGCGCAGCATGGCGGCATCGTCTGCTGGCATAAACGATTCTACCGCCCGTGCTGTGGCGACCCACCACGCGGGGCCGCGTGGGTTGTCCATCCGCTGCGGAAAAGTTGCTCCGGCAATGTGCATTTCGGCCAAGGCAACGCCCACTGCGCGGCATTGCGCGGGGCTGGGGGTTTCAACATCGCGCCCCGACAGGCAAGACACCAAGCAGGCAGGTTTACCCGCCAACAGGCTGGCAAAGTGGTCGGTACGGTCAGCCACCGGCGCGGGGCAGGGGACGTTGTGCCGCGCAAGGTGGCTCATCAGTTGCAGGTAAAACGGCAGGTCTGCCAGCTTCAGTGTTTCAAACAAGGTGAGCACAAACCGGCCATGGGCGGTGGTGACAAAGTAGTTGGTGTTGGTAATCCCAGCCGCAATGCCTTTAAGCTCCTGCAACGCCCCAAGGGTGTAGCGGGTCAGCCAAGACTCTAATTCGGCGGGGGTGACGGTGGTGTAAACCGACATAGCGTATCTCGTTGGGCGGGTAAAAAGGGCACACGAAAAAGGGGGGGTGCCCCCCTTTGGCATGAGGTAGTAGAACGTGCTCAAAATCGGCGAGACTCGGGTGGGCTTGCGTTGGAACGCACAAAAATTGCGTGTGGATTCAGTCCCAACGCCGCTTTGTTGTGCGAATCCCGCCTTGGCAACCCTGTTGTTCGCTAGACCGTAAACAGGTTTTTAAAAGCGAACCAACACCCACTGCGGAATAATCAGCCGGTCATTGCGGGTGGCAATGCGGTTCATTTTGCCGCTGCCATCTTCATCGACAAGGTAATACGGCAGGCCGATTTTGGGGGTGACTTTGATGGCGTAGAGCCGCCCGTTCATCCGGTATTCCTCCACCTTTTGGTCGGTTTTTTGGATGATGCGAATTTCGGGCTCGGCTTGGCTATCGGCATCGACGGCGACGGTTGGCGGCAGCGGAGCCTCGGCGGGTTTACGGGCTTCGGCAGCAAAGACGGGCAGCGAAACCGCTGCAATAAGGGCAATCAGCAAGCGCATGGTAGGCATCCAGTCAAAAAAGGGGGTCTTGGAATCTATTCAAAGTCTCGCGAACGACGGGTCAGCCAAGGCGAAATTCAGAAAAAAAGCGGCGTTGGACTTAAATCCACACGCGTTTTTTTCTGAATTCCAACGCAGGATCACCCGAGTCTCGCAGACTTTGAACAGGTTCTTAAAGGTTGAGCAAGCGGACGTGTTCTTCGGGCAGGGTTTCAAAGCCGCGTGCTTCGTAATATTGGAAAATAGCCGCCACGATGTGGTCGGGGTCGTCAATCAACTGGATAAGCTGCATATCCTCTGGCGAAATCACGCCCGCCGTGACCAATTGTGTCTGAAACCAGTCCACCAAGCCCTGCCAAAATGACGTGCCTACCAAAATAATCGGGATTTTGCGGCCTTTTCCGGTTTGCACCAAGGTCATGGCTTCGAACATTTCGTCGAGCGTACCAAACCCCCCAGGCATGACCACATAGGCAATGGCGTGTTTAACAAACATCACCTTGCGCGAAAAAAAGTGGCTGAACTTCAGGTTGAGGTCTTGGTACTCGTTGGGTTTTTGCTCATGCGGCAGCACAATATTCAGCCCCACCGAGGGGCTTTTGCCAAAGAACGCGCCCTTATTGGCGGCCTCCATAATGCCCGGCCCCCCACCCGAAATGACCGAAAACCCTGCATCGGACAACTGCCGAGCGATGGTTTCGGCCAGCTTATAATATGGATGGTCACGCGGGGTGCGTGCACTGCCAAAAATACTAACGGCGGGACTCACCACGCTGAGTTCTTCGGTCGATTCGACAAACTCCGACATGATTTTCATCACATGCCATGCCTCGCGGGCGCGGAAACGTTGCCGCGACTCGGGCTGGTCATGGGTCTGTGGCACTTTGTCTGACAAACTCATCAAAATCGCTTTCTGGGCTGGAACGTCCCGCCGAGCAGCGGGAACAACCGGCAAAGTCGGGAAATCAGCATATAAAAACGCACGCCCCGCCCCCTTCTGACGACAGGGCAAGGCGCAACTTGGATAAAAACGTGAAAACTTTGCTTTTGGTCGATGGCTCTTCTTACCTGTACCGCGCCTTCCATGCCCTGCCCAACTTACGCTCGCCAGCTGGACAACCCACCGGCGCGGTGTATGGCATGGTGAATATGCTTAAAAAGCTCGAAAAAGACACCGCTTTCGATTATAGCGCGGTCGTATTTGACGCAAAAGGCAAGACCTTCCGTGACGCGCTGTTCCCCGACTACAAAGCCCACCGCCCCAGTATGCCAGACGACCTCGCCGCGCAAATCCCGCCGGTTCATGCCGCCGTGCGCGCCTTGGGCTGGCCGCTGCTGATGGAAGGCGGCGTAGAAGCTGACGACGTGATTGGCACGCTAGCGGTGCAGGCGGTGGCCTTGGGCTGGCAGGTGTGGATTTCGACCGGCGACAAAGACATGGCGCAGCTGGTCAACCCCCAAGTGACCTTGCTCAACACCATGAGCAACGAAGTGCTGGACCCCGCTGGGGTGCTGGCTAAATTTGGGGTTACGCCGGCGCAAATCGTCGATTACCTCGCACTGACTGGCGACAAAGTGGACAACGTGCCCGGCGTAGACGGCTGCGGCCCAAAAACAGCGGTCAAGTGGCTGAATGCTTATGGTGATTTGGCCGGTGTGGTTGCCCACGCCGAAGCCATCACCGGCAAAGTCGGCGACAAGCTCCGCACTGCCCTGCCCCATTTGCCGCTGTCACAGCAGTTGGTCACCATCAAAACCGATGTGCCGCTCCACGCCGTGCTGCCCGAGGGCTTGACGGGGCTGCGGCACGGTGCGCCCCAAACCGACCTGCTGCTGCCGCTCTACCAGCAACAGGGCTTTAAAACATGGCACGCCGAGCTACAAGGCGAGGCGGCTGCCCCGCCTGCCCCCCCGCCCACCACAGCACTGCCCCGCCCCGCCGCATCGCTGCCTCCCCTGCCGATGGATGACCTTTTCGCCGAGCCCCCTGCCGCCGCCGTGCCTGCCACGACCCTCACCCCGCACTACGAAACCCTGCTGACCGAAGCGGACTTTGCCCGCTGGCTGGCACTGCTCGAAGCCGCGCCTTATGCCGCCATTGACACCGAAACCACCGGCCTCGACACCCGCACCGCCGAGCTGGTCGGCATCAGCTTTTGTCTGACCGCTGGCCATGCGGCTTACCTGCCGCTGGCACACCGCGACGCAGGGGGCTTGCTGGCAGAGCAGTTGCCGCGTGCAGCCACCTTGGCACGGCTCAAACCGTGGCTAGAAAACCCCGCGCGGCACAAGGTGGGGCAGAACCTGAAGTTTGATTGCCACGTCTTGGCTAACCACGGCATCACCTTGGCGGGGATTGCCGACGACACGCTGCTGCTGTCCTATGTGCTGGAAAGCCATCTCACCCACAATCTGGACGATTTGGCGGTACGGCATTTGGGCATTCAGGGCACCAGCTACGCGTCTTTGTGCGGCAAGGGCGCGAAGCAAATCAGCTTTGCCGAAGTCGATATTCCCGCCGCCAGCCACTATGCCGCCGAAGATGCCGACCTGACCCTACGCTTGGCACAGGTGCTGAAAGCCCAGCTCACCCCCGCGCTGGAGCAGGTCTATCGCAGCATTGAGCTGCCCACCCTCGGTGTACTGTTTCGCGCCGAGCGGCAGGGCGTGGCCATCAACCGCGAAGAGCTGGCGCACCAGAGCCACGATTTGGGCTTGCGGCTGCAAACCCTCGAAGCCCAAGCCCACGCGGTAGCCGGTCAGCCGTTTAACCTGAACTCGCCCAAGCAGCTGCAAGAGATTTTGTTCGACAAGCTGGGCATCCCGACCAAGGGCATGAAAAAAACCCCCACCGGTGCGATTTCCACCAACGAGGACGCGCTAGAAAAACTGGCGGCAGACTATCCTTTGCCGCGTCTGATTTTGAGCTACCGAGGGCTGGCCAAGCTGAAATCGACCTACACCGACAAGCTGCCCAGCATGGTGGACAGCCACACGGGGCGGATACACACCCATTATTTGCAATCGGTGGCGGTCACGGGGCGGCTGGCCAGTGCCGAGCCGAATCTGCAAAACATCCCCATCCGCAGCGAAGAAGGGCGGCGGGTGCGGCGGGCTTTTATCGCCCCTGCTCATGCCCACATTGTGTCGGCAGACTATTCGCAAATTGAGCTCCGCATCATGGCGCATTTGTCGGACGATGCCGGTTTGCTGGCGGCGTTTATGGCGGGCGAAGACGTACACCGCGCCACCGCGGCCGAGGTCTTTGGCGTGCCCTTGGCCGAAGTGACCGCGCAGCAACGCCGCTACGCCAAGACCATCAACTTTGGGCTGATTTATGGCATGAGTGCATTTGGACTGGCGACCCAGCTAGACGTGGGGCGTGCCGCCGCCCAAGGGTTTATTGACCGCTATTTTGTCCGTTACCCTGGGGTGGCCAGCTACATGGAGCGCACCCGCGAAGCCGTGCGCCAACAGGGCTATGTCGAAACCGTGTTTGGGCGGCGGCTCTACCTGCCGGATATTCAATCGCCCAACCCTGCCAAACGCCAAGCGGCGGAGCGGGCGGCGATTAACGCGCCGATGCAAGGCACGGCAGCCGACCTGATTAAGCTGGCGATGATTGCGGTGGACCAGTGGCTGACGACCGAGGGCTTGGCCAGCAAACTGGTGATGCAGGTGCATGATGAATTGGTGCTAGAAGTTCCCGATGCCGAGCTCGACACGGTAAAAGCTGCGCTGCCGCGCTTAATGGCAGGGGTGGCCGCGCTCAAAGTGCCGCTGTTGGCGGAAGTGGGCAGTGGGGAGAGTTGGGAGGCGGCGCACTAGGGGGGGCGAGTACCGGCGCGGGCGGTCTTTGATAGCCTGCCTCGCGCCGGAGTCACCGAGGGAGAGAGGGCTTACAACACTTCCAACAGCCCCGCCGCCCCCATCCCCGTGCCGACGCACATGGTCACCATGCCGTAGCCGGTTTCGCCGCGCTGGCGCAGGCCGTGAATCAGGGTGGCGGTGCGAATCGCGCCGGTTGCTCCCAGCGGATGCCCGAGGGCAATCGCGCCGCCGTGGGGATTCACCACCGCAGGGTCTAGCCCCAAGTCGCGCATCACGGCGAGGGCTTGGGCGGCAAACGCCTCGTTCAGCTCCATCCATTTCACCTGCTGCTGGCTGACCCCTGCGGCTTTGAGCACGGCAGGAATCGCCTCTTTCGGGCCAATCCCCATAATGGCCGGCGGCACGCCCTTGACTGCAAAGCCCGCGTAGCGTGCCAAGGGGGTGAGGCCGCATTGTTTCAGAATGCGCTCGCTGACCAGCACCACCGCCCCTGCGCCATCCGACATTTGTGAGCTATTGCCTGCCGTAACACTGCCCTTGGCGTGGAAAACGGTTTTGAGCTTGGCCAAGCCTTCTAGCGTGGTTTCTGCCCGTGGCCCTTCGTCGGTGTCGAGGCGGCGGGTGGTCAGCTCGACGGTGTGGGTGTCGAGGTTAGGGGTGCGGAGGGTCACGTCTAGCGGGCTGATTTCAGCGGCAAATGCGCCCGACTGAATCGCAGCCAAGGCACGGCGGTGAGATTCGACGGCAAACGCATCTTGGTCAGCGCGTGAAACCCCCCATTGCTGGGCGACTTTTTCGGCGGTTAAGCCCATGCCGTAGGCAATCGCCAAATGGTCGTCTTGGCTAAAAAAGGCGGGGTTAATCGCTACTTTATTGCCCATCATTGGGATGAGCGACATGGACTCGGCACCGGCGGCAATCATCACATCGGCTTCACCGGTGCGGATGCGGTCAGCCGCAATTTGTACGGCGTTAATGCCCGAGGCGCAGTAGCGGTTGATGGTCATACCGCCGACGGTCACCGGCAGCCCTGCCAGCAACGCGCTAATCCGCGCCATGTTCAAGCCTTGCTCGCCTTCGGGGAAGGCACAGCCCGCCACCACGTCATCCACCAAATGGACATCAAGGCTCGGGACTTGTGCCAAAGCACTGCGAATCACATGAGCCAGCATGTCGTCTGGGCGGGTGTGGCGCAACATGCCACGGGGGGCTTTGCCGACCGGTGTGCGGGTTGCGGCAACAATATAGGCTTCTTGGATTTGTTGGGTCATGGTGGATTCTCCAGTCATCGGATAGGCAGCGTGGTGCTGCCCGTCCTTGGCCGCGCGGGCGGGTTGCGCAGGGGCTAGGCCAAGGGGAAATAAGGGGGGTGCTTTGCTCACGGTCTGGCGTATCTCGCTGACCGTGAACAGACTGTTAGGGCGTGTTTAAAGTCTCGCGAACGCAGAATCACCCGAGTCTCGCAGACTTTGAACAGGCTCTTAGAGCCTGTTTGCGATCTAGCGAACGAAGGGTCAGCCAAGGCGAAATTCGGAAAAAAAGCGCAGTTGACACGAGGTCAATGAGCATTTTTTTACGAATTTCAACGCAGGATCACCCGAGTATCGCAGATCGCAAACAGGCTCTTAGTTTCGCAGCGGCTTGCCGGTGGTCAGCATCCCCGCAATACGAGCTTGGGTCAGCGGATTTTTAAGTAACGTCATAAAGGCTTCGCGCTCCAAATTCAGCATCCACTCGGCATCGACCAAGGTGCCGGTTTCCACATCACCGCCAGTCACTACGTCGGCAATCAGGCTGGCAATGGTGAAGTCGTGGGCGGTAATAAACTGCCCTTCGCGCATATTCAGCAGTTGCGCTTTAATCGACGCAGCCCCTGCCCGCCCCGCCACGGCAAAGCCTTTTTCTGGCAAGGGCGCGCGGTAGCCCGCTTCGGCCAAGGCAAGGGCTTCGCTCTTGGCGACATACAGCAGCTCGTGGGCGTTAAAAATCACCTTGTCCGAGGTCTTGAGATAGCCCAAGTCTTGCGCATCAAACGCACTGGCGGCCACTTTAGCCATGGCCATGGTCATAAAGTAATCTTTGACCGCCGCCAGCAGGTCGCCCTTGCTTTCTTGGGCGGCGCGGCGGGCAAACTCTTTACAGCCGCCACCGGCAGGCAACAAGCCCACGCCCACTTCGACCAAGCCGATATAGCTTTCCAGCCCCGCCACCACACGGTCAGCGTGCATGACAAATTCGCAGCCGCCGCCAAAAGCGTAACCCTGCACCGCTGCCACCACCGGCACAGCACTGTGGCGCAAGCGCATCGAGGTGTTTTGGAAGGCATGCACCATGCCGTCAATCGCTGCCCAGTTGCCAGACATAAACGCCGGCATCATCGACTGCAAATCTGCCCCCACCGAGAACGGCGCGTCGGGCTGCCAAATCACCAAGGCTTGGTAGTGCGCTTCGGCCAAGTCGAGCGCGGCGTTCAGCCCTGCAATGACTTCTGGGCTAATGGCGTGGGCTTTGGAGGTAAAGCTGACCACCAGCACATCATCTTCACCGGCAAAGGCACGCACACCGGCATTTTTAAACACGGTTTCGCCAAGATCGGGTGCGGTTTCGCCCAGCACTTGGGCGGGGGCGAGCTGACGTTGGTAAACGTCTAGGGTAGAGCGGCCTTCCAAGCAATCTTGGGCGGCGTTATACGAGCCGAGCGGGGAATGGACACCGGCACGGTCGGCCTCGCTGACCCACATCGGCAGGTGGGCGGGAGACAGCGTTTTGCCTGCGGCGATGTCGTCTTGAATCCACTGGCGCACGGTTTGCCAACCGGCGGCTTGCCACGTTTCAAACGGCCCGGTCGTCCAGCCAAAGCCCCAGCGAATCGCCAAATCAATATCGCGGGCATTGTCGGCGACTTCGGCCAGATGGAAGGCGATGTAGTGGAACACGTCACGGAAGCACGCCCACAAAAACTGGGCTTGCGGGTGTTCGCTTTCGCGCAGCTTGCGGAATTTGATGACGGGGTCGGCTTCTTTCAGGATGGCTTTGACTTCGTCGGCGGCGGTTTCGCCCGCACCGATGTATTCCCCCGTGGCAGGGTCAAGCACCAGCATGGTTTTGCCGTCTTTTTTGTAGATGCCGGCGCGGGTTTTTTGCCCCAAAGCACCGCGTGCCATCAGGGCAGATAACCAGTCAGGGGCGGCAAACAGGCTATGCCACGGGTCGTTGGGCAGGGTGTCGCGCATGGTGTTGACCACATGCACCAAGGTATCCAAGCCCACCACGTCGGCGGTACGGAAGGTGGCCGATTTAGGCCGACCCACGCGCGATCCGGTCAGGTCATCGACCACATCAAAGCGCAGCCCGAATTTTTCGGCATTGGCCATCGTCGCCAAAATCGAGAACACGCCAATGCGGTTGGCGACAAAGTTCGGTGTGTCTTTGGCGCGTACCACGCCTTTGCCCAGCGTGGTAACGAGGAAGCGTTCGAGCTTATCCAACACGTCGGCATCGCTGGTCACGCAAGGGATGATTTCGACCAAGTGCATGTAGCGTGGCGGATTAAAGAAATGCACGCCGCAAAAACGCGGTCGCACGCTGTCTGGGCAAGCAGCGGCAAGGGTGTTGATGCTGAGACCCGAGGTATTGGTGGCAAACAGGGTGTGTGCGCCCAAGTGGGGGGCGACCAAATGGTAGAGGTCGGTTTTCCAGTCGATGCGCTCGGCAATGGCTTCAATGACCAAGTCGCAGTCTTGCAACAGGTGGAGGTGTTCTTCGTAATTGGCGGGGGTGATGTAGTCCGCCCGACCCCGTGCCGCCAGCGGGGCAGGTTTGAGCTTTTGCAGGCCAGCAATGGCTTTTTTGGCAATCGCGCTCTTATCGCCGGTGGGCGAAGCAAGGTCAAACAACACGGTGGGTACGCTGGCATTGACCAGATGGGCGGCAATTTGCGCCCCCATGACCCCTGCGCCCAACACGGCAACGCGGCGCACATTGAATTTAGCTTGAGACATAAAAACCTCTCGAAAAAAGGGTGGCGACTGAGGGTGAGCCACTGCACATCAGGGCTATCAGTGGCAATGTAGCACGGGATTCTAAACGGGTGTTTGAGTTTTTGGTGGGGGCAAAAAAAGGGGGGGT
>CALMOJ010000150.1 GCA_937871815.1 uncultured Neisseriales bacterium | reverse complement strand
CTGGTCGAGCAAGCCAAACAGCTGTGCCCAATCCAGCGTGCCGCTATAAGGCTCGCCGCGTCCGGGTACATCGGCAAACTGCACATGGCCAATGGGCACGGTGGGCGCAGTCAAAATCCCCACGAGGTCATCCCCCGCACGCGCCAGATGGTAAAGGTCAAGCTGGGCGAACAGGTTGGGATGGTTGACCGTCGTGACCACGGCTTCCATATCTGCCCAACAGGTCAGCAAGAAATGGGGCATATCGAAGGCGTTGATAGCCTCCACCCCCACCCGCACCCCTATTGCCGCAAAGCGCGGCACGCAGGCGGTGAGATTGGCGGCCAAAGTCGCCAAGGCTGCCGTGCGACAGCCCCCCGCTGCCAGCCGTCCCGCCAACACGTTGACGCTGCATACCCCCAGCACTTCAGCGTAGTGCAGCGCGGTATCGACTGCCGCGCTAAAGGCCGCCTCTTGCCCCGGCACGCCCGCCAAGCCCAAACCGCCCTGCATCAAATCACCGGCAGGGACGTTAATCAGCGTGATAACCGTACCTGCAGCCTGTGCGGCAGCGTGCACGGCTTCGGCAGTTTCGTTGTAAGGAAACTGGATTTCCACCGCCGTAAAACCAGCCTGCCGCGCAAGGGCAAAGCGTTGCAGCAGGGGCACTTCGGTAAACAGCAGTGAGAGGTTGGCGCAAAAACGAGGCATGGCAGCAATTATCCCGCGTGGTAAGGGCGTGACAGACGGTGGACGGCTTCGACCAAAGCGGCGGCGTGGTCAGGGTTGGCAAACTGCGAAATGCCGTGCCCGAGGTTAAATACATGGCCGCTGCCGGTGCCGTAGGAAGCCAAGATGCGGGCGGCTTCGGCTTCGATGGCGGCAGGGTTGGCAAACAGCGCGGTGGGGTCAAAATTGCCTTGCAGGGCGACCTTATCGCCAACGCGGCGACGGGCTTCGCCGATGTCGGTGGTCCAATCCAGACCGACCGCATCACAGCCAATAGCCGCGATTTTTTCGAGCCACTGCCCGCCATTTTTGGTGAAGACCACTGACGGTACGCGTCGCCCGTCTCGTTCTTTGGTCAGTGCCGCGATGATGCGCTGCATATAAGCCAGCGAGAAGGTTTCGTAGGCCGCCGAAGACAAAGACCCGCCCCAAGTATCAAAAATCATCACCGCTTGCGCCCCTGCTTCGATTTGGGCGTTGAGGTAGTCGATAACCGCCACGGTGGTGACTTCTAGGATGTGGTGCATCAGGTCTGGGCGGTCGTACATCAGGGTTTTGACGCGGCGGAAGTCGGGCGAGGAGCCGCCTTCGACCATATAGCACGCCAAAGTCCACGGGCTGCCGGAAAAGCCGATCAGCGGTACACGGCCATTCAGGGCGCGGCGAATGCTGGACACGGCATCCAAGACATAGCGCAGTTTGTCGGTGGGGTCGGGGGCGGTCAGGGCGAGGATGGCGGCTTCGTCGTGCAGCGGGCGTTCAAACTTGGGGCCTTCGCCCTCGGCAAAATACAGCCCTAACCCCATCGCATCGGGGATGGTCAGGATGTCAGAGAACAAAATCGCGGCATCCAGTGGAAAGCGTTCCAGTGGCTGCAGCGTGACTTCGGTGGCCAACTGGGGGTTGGTGCACAGCCCCATAAAGTTACCGGCCTGCTGGCGCGTGGCGCGGTATTCCGGCAAGTAGCGTCCGGCTTGGCGCATCATCCAAATCGGGGTGTAGGGGACGGGTTCGCGCAGCAGGGCGCGGAGAAAGACATCGTTTTGCAAGGCTGGCATGGCAGGCGTTCCGCAGCGAAAAAGGAAGAGATTATACCGCTGTGCTCGTCTATTTATGGCAAAAGCTTGTGTGGTGGGCAGGGTGGGGGCTCAAGGCTCACTGGGTTCTTTGAACTCGCTCTTAGAAGCTGTTTACGATCTGCCAAGTGTGCGGAAAGCCTCGCCCTTCAGGGCGGGGATGGATAGCACGGACGGCGCAGCAATCCTGCTTTTGACTGCAACGCCAATGCTTTGTTAAACACGAACCGGCACAACCCTCCGAAGCGATCCAGGCACTGTGCTGACTCACTATTTGGGCTGTCGCTCAAATTAGAAGGCTTGAAGACGTTCCATGCGGCACACTCTATGTTTGGCTTGGGGATATAGGCAACGACATTCCACACAGATGATGCGGCACGCCGTGCCGTGCTCTCCTGCCCCACCCTGAAGGTCGGGGCTTTTCGCACACTTACAGGTAAAATACGCCCCTCTTTCTACTTGCGCCCTCCTCCCCTATGCCGTCGCCTAAGCTTTACGACCTCAACCACAGTGCCATTTGGGCCAAACTCCACCAGCACCAACGCGCGACCCGTCACCTGCATATGCGCGAGCTGTTCGAAGCCGACCCTGCGCGTTTTGACAAGTTCTCCCTGCGGCTTGGCCCCTTGTTGCTGGATTACGCCAAGCACCGTGTGACTGAGCGCACCTTGGCGCTGCTGTTTGAGCTGGCCGAAACAGCACAGTTGAGCCATTGGCGCGACCAGCTGCGGCGTGGTGCGCCTATCAACCTGAGTGAAGGGCGGGCGGTGCTGCATATGGCACTGCGCGGCACGGCCAGCGATGATTATTGTGTGGCGGGGCAATCGGTGATGCCTGCCGTGCTGGCGGTGCGGGCACGGATGGCCGATTTTGCCCAGCGGGTGCGGTCTGGCGTATGGAAAGGCTTTGACGGTCAGGCGATCAAAACCGTGGTCAATATTGGCATTGGCGGGTCGGACTTGGGGGCGTTGCTGGCGTGCCAAGCCCTTGTGCCCTTTGCCGATAGCGGGCTGACCGTGCGCTTTGTGTCCAATCTCGACGGGCAGCACCTCGCCCAAACCTTGGCCGACCTCAATCCGGCCACCACGCTGTTTATCGTTGCATCCAAATCGTTTACCACGCCAGAAACCCTGCTCAATGCTGAAGCCGCCCGTGACTGGCTACTGCGCACCGCGCCCGCCAGTGCCGTCGCCCAACATTTTGTCGCGGTCTCCAGCCAGACCGAGCGGGTGTGCGCATTCGGCATTGACCCCGTCAATATGTTTGAATTTTGGGACTGGGTCGGGGGGCGGTATTCGGTGTGGTCGGCGGTGGGCTTGCCGCTGATGCTGGCGATTGGCGAAGCGGGGTTCGACCAGTTTCTGGCGGGGGCACGGGCGATGGATACGCATTTCTTTACCGCGCCATTTGCCCAAAATGCGCCGGTTATCATGGCCTTGCTGGGGGTGTGGTACAACACCTTTTACGGAGCGCATTCCCACGCCGTCATCCCCTACGACCAAGGACTGGCGCGGTTTCCCGCCTATTTGCAGCAACTGGACATGGAGTCCAACGGCAAGCGTGTGGGGCGGCAAGGTGAGACGCTGGACTTTGACACCGGCCCGATTATTTGGGGCGAAGTGGGGGTGAATAGCCAGCACGCCTTCTTCCAGCTTTTGCACCAAGGCACGCGGCTGATTCCCTGTGATTTTGTCGTGCCGATGCACACCCATTATCCCGTCGGGCAGCAACACGCGGCCTTGGTCGCCAACTGTTTTGCCCAATCCGAAGCCCTGATGCGGGGCAAGACCGATGCCGAGCTGCTGGTCGAGCTGGCCGACTTGCCCGACGACACCCGCGACATGCTGCTGCCGCAAAAACGCTTTCTGGGCAACCAGCCCTCTTCCACCCTCGCGTTTGAGGCCATCACCCCGTATTCGCTGGGGATGTTGATGGCACTCTACGAGCACAAAGTGTTTGTGCAGGGGGTGATTTGGGGGATTAACTCATTTGACCAGTGGGGCGTGGAATACGGCAAGCAGCTTGCCCGCCGGATTGAGCCTGAACTACACCATCCACTGCCGCTGACCCATGATGCGTCCACCAATGGCTTGATTGCGCACTATCGCGCCCAGCATTCTCCCCACTAAGCTGCAGCGGCAGGCGGCGGTGATGTTTGCCGCGTATCGTCGTCTTGACCCACCCCGCCCCCGACCTCAAGAGGTGCACAATGTCCCCCGCTCTTCCCGATACCGACAACCTTACCCAGCGGCTGGGCGCTGCACTCACCGCCCGCAAACACACCTTGGCCACGGCAGAATCCTGCACCGGTGGGCTGATTGCGGCGGCCTTAACAGCCGTGGCCGGCAGCTCCGCGTGGTTTGGCTACGGCATTGTCAGCTACGCCAACGCTGCCAAGCAGCAGCTACTGGGCGTATCGCCAGAGACCTTGGCGCAGCACGGGGCGGTTAGTGCGGAAACCGTGGCACAAATGGCCGTCGGGGTGCGCCACCTAGCGCAGGCGGATTGGAGCATCGCCGTCAGTGGCATTGCAGGACCAGGCGGCGGCAGCGTCGCCAAGCCCGTGGGCGGTGTATGGTTTGCGCTGGCTCACGCCGAGGGGGTCGAGACCTTTTGGCGGCACTTTAGCGGTGACCGGCAAGCGGTACGCACCCAAGCCGTAGAGGCCGCACTCTGGGCCTTGTTGCAGCGGGTTGAAGTGCCTAAGGGCTGTTGATGTGTTGCATAGGAAGCCATAGAAATGTGCAAGCTATGGCCACGACGTGCTTAGAGAAATCCTTTCGCGCCCGCGCTGCTTCTATTGCGGTGAGGCATAAGCCGCTACAATTCGGCGATTAACCCCGCCCAGACCGCTTCCACATGGCTAAATCACCCCCCGCTGCCGCCGCACTGACGTTTGAAGCAGCCCTCGCCCAGCTCGATGCCCTTGTTCACACGCTAGAAGCCGGTGACTTGCCGCTAGACGCGGCCTTGGCTGCCTACCAAAAAGGCAGCGAGCTGGTTACGCTGTGCCAAGCCCGTCTGGATGCTGCCGAAGCCACACTCACTGTTTTAGAGGGCGACACCCTCGTTCCCCTTACCCTAGAAAATCCCCATGCCTAACGCACTGCCTCACACTTTTATCGGCTGGATGACCCATATTCAACAGCACATGGAAACCGTGCTGGCGGGCTACCTGCCGCACCCAGACCACACCCCGCAAGCCCTGCACCGCGCCATGCGCTACGCCGCCTTGGACGGCGGCAAACGTGTCCGCCCGCTGCTGGCTTTTGCGGCCAGTGAAATCACCCAAGCTTCGCCCACGGCGGTGGGGGCAGTGGCAGCGGCAGTTGAGTTTATCCACGCCTATTCGCTGGTTCACGACGACCTGCCCTGCATGGACGATGATGTCCTCCGGCGCGGCAAGCCCACCTGCCATGTGGCGTTCGATGAAGCCACCGCCCTGCTGGCTGGGGACGCGCTACAAACCTTGGCTTTTGATGTGCTGACCCGCGAAGACAACACCTTGGATGCCCCCCGCCAAGCCAAATTGGTGCGTGAGCTGGCCAAAGCTTCGGGCTATGCCGGTATGGCCGGCGGCCAAGCCATCGACCTCGCAGCGGTCGGGCAAGCCTTGTCTGTCACCCAGCTTGAATATATGCACCTGATGAAAACCGGCGCACTGATACGCGCTTCGGTGCTAATGGGGGCGCAGGCAGGGCAAAGCCTCTCCGCCGCAGAATCCCAGCAGCTCGAACACTTTGCCAACCGCATCGGGCTGGCCTTCCAAGTGGTCGATGACGTGCTGGACTGCGAAGCCGACAGTGCCACCCTCGGCAAAACGGCCGGCAAAGATGCTGCCCATGACAAGCCCACCTACGTCAGCCTAATGGGCTTGGGTGAAGCCAAAACCTTTGCTCGCCAGCTCCGTGAAGAGGCCTTTGCCGCCCTTGAAGGCTTTGGCTTGCGTGCCGCCCGCCTTGGCGAACTAGCCGACTATATTGTCGTGCGCTCATTCTGAATTCTGGAGACTGCTGGATGACTCTTCCCGCACCCACCCCCCTGCTGGACACCATTCAAACCCCCGCTGACGTGCGTCAGCTCGACCGCAAACAGCTCCCCCAGTTGGCGACCGAACTCCGCGCGTTTTTGGTCGATTCTGTCAGCCAAACCGGCGGGCATTTTGCCTCTAACTTGGGCAGCGTCGAGCTGACCATCGCCCTGCATTATGTGTTCGACACCCCCAACGACCGGCTGGTGTGGGATGTGGGTCATCAGACCTACCCCCACAAAATTCTGACCGGACGGCGGGACAAGATGCATACCATGCGGATGAAAGGCGGCTTGGCTGGTTTTCCTAAGCGTGAAGAATCCGACTACGACACTTTTGGCGTCGGGCATTCCTCCACCAGTATCGCCGCCGCCTTGGGCATGGCGGAAGCCGCCCGCCAGCAAGGCATACAGCGCAAATGTGTGGCGATTATTGGCGATGGCTCGATGACCGCCGGCATGGCGTTTGAAGCCCTCAACAACGCCGGCGCGATGGAAACCGACCTGCTGGTGATTTTGAACGACAACGATATGTCGATTTCGCCCAACGTCGGGGCACTGAACCACTACTTCACCAAATTGATGTCAGGCCGGTTTTACGCAGCCGTCAAAGAAGGCAGCAACAAGGTATTGGGCATTGCCCCGCCGCTACAAAAGCTGGCACAGCGCGCCGAAGAGCACGTCAAGGGGATGATGACCCCCAGCACCTTGTTTGAAGAGTTTGGCTTTAACTATCTTGGGCCGATTGATGGCCACGACTTAACCTCTTTGGTCGATACCCTGAGCAATATCCGCAAGCTTAAAGGGCCGCAGTTTCTGCATATCGTCACCAAAAAAGGACGCGGCTATAAGCTGGCCGAAAACGACCCCATTAGCTACCACGGTGTCGCCCAATTTAGCCCCGACAAAGGCCTGACCAGCAAAGCCAACAGCAAGCCCACCTACACCCAGATTTTTGGCGACTGGCTGTGTGACATGGCCGCCCAAGACCCCCGACTGGTGGGCATTACCCCCGCCATGCGCGAAGGCTCTGGCATGGTGCGCTTTGCCCGTGACTACCCCGACCGTTACTTTGATGTCGGCATCGCCGAGCAGCACGCCGTCACCTTTGCTGCGGGCTTGGCCTGTGATGGCATCAAGCCGGTGGTGGCGATTTACTCCACCTTTTTGCAACGCGCCTACGACCAGCTTATCCACGATGTCGCCTTGCAAAATCTCCCCGTCGTCTTTGCCATTGACCGCGCCGGCTTGGTGGGTGCCGATGGCCCGACCCACGCGGGGGCATTCGACCTCTCGTTTTTGCGCTGCATCCCCAATATGCTGGTGATGACCCCCTCGGATGAAAACGAGTGCCGGCAGTTGCTCTACACTGCCTTTACGTTGGATGCCCCCACCGCCGTGCGCTACCCACGCGGCAGTGGCAGTGGTGTCAAGCCCGATGCCGCCTTTACCGCCTTCCCTGTCGGCAAAGGGGTGTGCCGCCGCGAAGGTGAAAAAATCGCCATTTTGGCCTTTGGCAGCGTGGTCAGCGCGGCCTTGCTGGCTGGCGAAGCACTCAATGCCACCGTGGCGGATATGCGCTTTGTGAAGCCGCTGGATGTCGCTTTGGTGCAAGACCTCGCCCGCCGCCATACCTTGCTGGTGACTGTCGAAGAAAACGTGGTGATGGGCGGGGCGGGCTCGGCGGTGCTCGAAGCCCTCTCCGCACTCAACCTGACCGTCCCCACGCTGCAACTGGGGCTGCCGGATACCTATGTAGAACACGGCGACCCTGCCTTGTTGCTGGCGGACTGCGGGCTGGATGCCGCAGGGATTGAGGCGGCGATTCGGGCACGGTTGGCGGTGTAGGTGGCCTGAAAACCAGTTTATGCACTAGCGTCTTCATGGCCATTTATACCACCTTCAAGCAAGCTCGAATGCTTGGGCATCGCGAACAAGCTCAACCCCTTTTTGCGCTTTGTCGAAAATTACGCATCAACGCATCGCGTGCCGCCTATGCCCAGCTTCCGCTGTTCAGGGCGGCTGCGTAACATCAGTGATTAAGCACGGCTTGGTGCAGTGGGCGGATAGTGACGAGGATGAGGAGTGGGGCGACGAGGGGAGGCGAAACGACAGGGAAGCCGTAAACGTTACCGCCACCGCGTACCCTGTAAAAGCATCAAACCTATTAGCATCAACGATTTTTAAGAATCCGCGCCAAGACAAGGGCGTTGCAAGGAGACAAAATGAGCCAATTCACGTCATTGGAAATGTGCGCTGGGGCTGGTGGGCAAGCTCTCGGCCTAGAAATGGCGGGCTTTGGACACGAAGTGCTGGTGGAAATAGAGCCTCCTGCCTGCGCAACGCTCCGTTTAAACCGTCCTGATTGGAACGTACAAGAGCAAGACCTACGGCGATTTAACGGCCTGCCTTATTTTGGGGTGGACCTAGTCGCCGGTGGCGTGCCCTGCCCGCCTTTCTCTAAGGCGGGAAAACAGCTCGGGGTCGATGATGAGCGTGACCTTTTCCCCGAAGCGTTACGCCTCGTGGATGAATGCCGACCAAAAGCTGTCATGCTGGAAAATGTGCGCGGCCTTCTCGACGCTGTTTTCGATGACTACCGCAACAACATAGAGACACAACTTAAAAAGCTTGGTTATGTGCCCCACTGGCGATTGCTGAATGCCTCTCATTTTGGCGTCACCCAGCTTCGGCCTCGTGTGGTTTTTGTTGGCATTAGAAAAGACCTTGCCGATGGCTTTTTTTGGCCTGAGCCCAAACTCATCATGCCACCGACTGTTGGTGAGCTACTTCATGACCTCATGAAAGCAGAGGGTTGGCGGGGTGCTGATGCGTGGAGAGCGCAAGCGAACACCATCGCACCAACACTGGTTGGTGGCTCAAAAAAACACGGCGGCCCAGACTTAGGCCCCACAAGAGCAAAGAAAGCATGGGCTGCCATTGGTGTCTGTGGGATGGGCATTGCGAACGAACCGCCTACCGAGTGCTTCGAAGGGATGCCAAGGCTAACCACTCGGATGGCAGCACGTATTCAGGGCTTCCCTGATGACTGGCAATTTCACGGCAAAAAAACGGCGGTCTATCGACAGATAGGGAATGCCTTTCCCCCACCTGTTGCGTACGCAGTGGCCACGCAAATATTTAAAGCACTTTCCGCAAAACGATTGGTACAGGTCGCCCGATGAATATTCCGCCTAATTTTTTGCACGCACGAAAAAACTTCCACGCTTCGCTACTTAAGACAACGCTAACCATCAATGACAAAGGGGTGCCCAGTAATGCTGACGGCAGCAACAGGAGCAGCATTGCGATTGCCAAGGGCATCGCTGCGCTTTTGAAAGCAGAAACAATTTCTGAACGCCAAGCGGGTCAAACTTCTGGGAATGCGTTCGAAGGGATTTGTGCGGAATATGTAAAAAATACGTTCTTAAAGCTGGGGCACCTTCGCCCCGGTGACTGGGACGTACACCAAGTGTCTGGGCGGAATCGTTTAGAGATTGCCAAATATGAACAATACGCACATTTGATAGCGTTAGATCGGGCAGCAAAAGCCGATCCCGAACTTGCTGCGGCCTTGGGAAGTGACTACACCATCACCCCCGATATTGTCGTGATTAGAGGCTTAGAAAGTGACGACACCATCAACCTTCACGAACTTTTGGTTGATAGCTCAGTAAGCACCAGAGCCAGCTTGCGGGCGGCTGCTGGGGGCAGACCACTTTTACATGCAAGCGTTTCATGTAAATGGACCATTCGAAGTGATAGGGCGCAAAACGCACGCTCCGAAGCGTTAAACCTGATGCGCAACAGAAAAGGCCACCTGCCAAATATTATGGTCGTCACAGCCGAGCCCACACCCAGCCGTTTAGCCTCCATTGCCCTTGGTACTGGCGATATAGATTGCGTTTACCACTTTGCCTTGTATGAGCTTCAGGAAACGGTGAAGGCACTAGGCATGGACGACTCGGCTGAGCTATTAGCCATCATGGTTGATGGTAAGCGGTTAAAGGACATCAGTGATCTGCCATTGGACTTAGCAACCTAAACTGACAAATTCCTTACCAATTGATGTTACGCAGCTGCCCCTGATAGGCTTCTCTGATGAAAAAAGCTGACTTGGATTTGTGATACGGACTATTTTTTGAGCACCTTTGGTACGGCAACGGCGACGGGCTTGTCGGCGATGGTTGACGGCGACGTTAGCCATGACCAGCTCACGCGGTTTTTATCGGTGTAGGAACACACCTCCAAAGACCTATGGAAACAGGTCAAGTCGAACGTCATGTCGGTGGGGCGTGAGGACGGCGTGCTGATTTTTGACGACACGATTCAGGAGAAAACCTAGACCGATGGGAGCGAGTTGATGTGTTGGTAGGTCGTACCGTCAGGGAGATCAGCCTTCTCAATGCGCCGTACTACTGCAATGGCGTCTCCATCCCGGTGGCGTTTGAGCGGGTAACGAAACCAAGGAGGTGTTTCACAAATCCTTGAAGTCCAATGCCAACTTGGCCAAGTCCCCCACGCGAACGCTGCGAAACCAAAGTAACCACGTCTTCATGGCCATTTACACCACCTTCAAGCAAGCTCGAATGCTTGGGCATCGCGAACAAGCTCAACCCCTTTTTGCGCTTTGTCGAAAATTACGCATCAACGCATCGCGTGCCGCCTATGCCCAGCTTCCGCTGTTCAGGGCGGCTGCGTAACATCAGTTACAATGTGAAGCTGTCTTTTATCAGATTGCTTACACCCGCCATGACCACGATTACCATTGTAAAAAAGGGGCGCGAGGTGGCGATTGCCGCCGATAGCCAATCGACTTTTGGCGACACTCGCCTGAGCGCGACCTACGATGCCCGCTCCAATAAAATCTTTCAGCTAGGCGAGAGTTTTATCGGCATTTCAGGCAGTGCCGCGCACGACCTCGTATTTCAAGCCGCCCTCCCCAAGCTTAAAAAGCGCGATTTTTCGAGCCGTGCGGCGATTTTTGACACCTTCCGCCGCCTGCACAGCAAGCTCAAAGACGACTATTTCCTCAAAACCGACGAGGATGAAGACGATCCCTACGAATCTAGCCAGATGACACTGTTGATTGCCAACCCCTCCGGTATTTTTGCGGTGTATTCGATGCGTGAAGTGTACGAATACAATCGGTTTTGGGCGATAGGCTCGGGGCGCGATTATGCGTTGGGGGCGATGAGTGCCGTGTATGACAGCACCGCCACCGCCGCAGAAATCGCCCAGCTGGGAGTCAGCACCGGCTGCGAATTCGACATCAATAGCTCTGCCCCGCACACGCTATATACCGCGAACTTAGCCTAG
>CALMOJ010000149.1 GCA_937871815.1 uncultured Neisseriales bacterium | reverse complement strand
ACTTCTACGGTGGTTTTTTCAATCAAGCGGGCAATGTCGGCTACGGTGAGCACGCAATGTCGGCTACGGTGAGCACGCGCGGCAGCACCACGCGCTGGATGCCAAACTGCTCGCGCATCAGCTCAATGGCATCGGCGTGGGTGGCCGAGCCTTGTACCGACAGGTGCAGGCGCTGCTGCGGGTAGCGCTGGCGGGCGTAAGCCAGTACGCCAGGGTCGGCCAGAATCAGCGCATCCGCTCCCAGCCGACAGGCGGCATCCACCGCTGCGCGCCATTCCTGCGTGCGGCCAGGCTGGGCAAAGGTGTTGATGGCGAACAACACCTGACGGCCATGCTGGTGGGCAAATGCCACCCCTTGGGCGATGTCGGCTTCGGTAAAGTTGAGCCCGGCAAAATTGCGGGCATTGGTGGCGTTTTTTAGACCCAGATATACCGCGTCGGCTCCAGCCAACACCGCCGCTTTCAACGCCGCCAGATTACCGGCGGGCGCGATAAGTTCCATGATTACAGTCCTTGTGGTGAAGCAAGCGGGGACTGTAAGACTGCACCTAGGCAGCGGCCTTATCTTGGGTCAAGGGTGGCCAGTTGGCGGAGTGGGGGTGTGCTTTTGGGCTATGAGGTGTGGTGGTCGAATTTTTTCGAACACCTCTGAAGCCCAGCACTGTTTGAAAAACTATGCTGACTCAAACCTGTATGTACCAGTGCAGGCCTGTACCAGTGCAGGTTTGAGTCATTGACACCCTATCAATCAGGGTGTGCGAAGACACTTAACCAATACACTCAGGGCGTGGACAACCACAGGGGAGAGCATGGGGGCGCACGTACCAAATGAGGCGCGCGCTTATTCTAGGGGCTTGGCGCGGAGATGCACTGCAACCAAGGTCGGGGTGCAGAATGCAAACTGCCCCCGCCAAATAGCGGGGGCAGCGGGACAGAACAGGATTAGCCGCGTGAAGGGGCAATCACGGTGGCTTCGCCTTCAATCACCACCGCACCCTTAACGGTGCAGACAGTGGACAGCACCACGCGTTTTTTGGCGGGGTCGAGGGACAGCACGGTGGCGCGGGCAGTGACGGTATCGCCAATGCGGACAGGGGCTTTGAACTTCAGCGTTTGCCCAAGGTAAATCGTGCCTTCGCCGGGCAAACGTGTGCCCAAAATGGTGGAGATAAACCCCGCCGACAACATGCCGTGGGCGATGCGCCCCTTAAACATGGTGGCTTCGGCGTATTCGGCATTCAAATGGACAGGATTGTTGTCGCCAGAAACGGCAGTAAACAGCAGAATGTCTGCCTCGGTGACAGTCTTGGCATATTCAGCAAATTGCCCAACCGACAGGTCTTCAAAATAAACGGTAGCCATGTGTTTTTCCTTGTGTTGAAAGATTTGGTTGCAGGTTTGAAAGGCTTTTGTAAGCTTGTGTTGCAGCGTGGTGTAAGTGTTTGCCATTCTGCTGGGGGACGGGCAAAAATGCAATTTGCTTGCTTTGTCCGACTCCAAACACTGCAAATCAAACATCCGTTTCAGTCCGACTTGCATCCGCACCCAGAGGCGAGTAAGTTTGGCATTCACCCCCTTTTGTTGTGTGCGCCACAAGCCTGTCACCAAGGGCGGATAAGGCATCAAGCCTAGTTAGACAAAACGAAAGCACCTACCCCCCCGCAGCTTAACTGCCGTAGCGGGCAGGGTGTTCAGCATCCATCTGGAGTTTGATAGGAGAAATATGAAAGTTCTAGTCGCCGTAAAGCGCGTTGTAGATTACAACGTAAAAGTTCGCGTCAAAGCTGATGGCTCAGATGTGGATATCGCCAACGTCAAAATGTCGATGAACCCCTTCGACGAAATCGCCGTAGAAGAAGCCGTGCGCCTTAAAGAAGCCGGCAAAGCCAGCGAAATCGTCGTGGTATCGATGGGTGTCAAACAGTGCGAAGAAACCCTGCGCACTGCTTTGGCTATGGGTGCAGACCGTGCCATTCACGTTGAAACCGATGCAGAATTACAGCCGCTGGCCGTGGCCAAGCTGCTGAAGGCTATTGCCACTCAAGAAGCCCCTCAGTTGCTGGTACTGGGCAAGCAAGCCATTGACGACGATGCCAACCAAACCGGCCAAATGACCGCTGCTTTGCTGGGCTGGGCACAAGGCACGTTTGCCTCCAAGGTTGAGCTGGGCACAGGCGATGTGGCCGTGACCCGTGAAATTGACGGCGGCCTAGAAACCGTTAATTTGACCTTGCCTGCCGTGGTGACCACTGACCTGCGCCTGAACGAACCGCGCTACGTCAAGCTGCCTAACATTATGGCTGCCAAGAAAAAACCCCTCGCGAAAACGACCCCTGCCGACCTCGGCGTGGACGTTGCCCCCCGCCTGAAAACACTGAAGGTCGCTGAGCCTGCTAAGCGCACTGCCGGCATCAAGGTGGCGAATGCGGCCGAGCTGGTCGCCAAACTCAAAAACGAAGCAAAGGTGCTGTAAGAATGGCTATCCTCGTTATTGCTGAACACGACAATACCCAGATTAAATCTGGCACGCTTAACACCGTCTCTGCTGCCCAAAAAATCGGCGGCGAAGTGCATGTGCTGGTGGCAGGGAGCGGCTGCGCTGCGGCTGCCCAAGCGGCCAGTGCCCTTGCTGGCGTGGCTAAAGTGCTGGTGGCCGATGCGGCTGCTTTTGCTCACCCACTGGCTGAAAACCTGACCCCGTTGATTGTGGACTTGGCACGCGGCTACAGCCATGTGTTTGCCCCAGCCACCACCTTTGGCAAAAACATTTTGCCCCGCGTGGCGGCCTTGCTGGACGTGGCACAAATCAGCGAAATTACCGCTGTGGAAAGCGCGGACACCTTTGTCCGTCCCGTGTTTGCGGGCAACGTCATGGCGACCGTGCAATCTTCCGATGCGATTAAGGTGATTACCGTTCGCACCACAGCGTTTGAGCCCGTCGCTAACGGCGGCAGCGCAGCGATTGAAGCCCTTGCGGGCGGCAGCGATGCCGGACTTTCGCGCTTTGTTAGCCAAGACCTGACCGTGTCTAGCCGTCCAGAATTGGCTGCGGCCAAGGTAGTGGTGTCGGGTGGCCGTGCGCTGGGCTCGGCAGAACAATTCACAGCGGTGATTGAGCCGCTGGCGGACAAAATCGGTGCCGCTGTGGGAGCCTCGCGGGCGGCGGTGGATGCCGGTTACGCCCCGAACGATTACCAAGTCGGCCAAACCGGCAAAGTGGTCGCACCGCAGTTGTATATTGCGGTCGGTATCTCCGGCGCAATTCAACACTTGGCAGGGATGAAAGACTCCAAAATCATCGTCGCTATCAACAAAGACGAAGAAGCCCCGATTTTCCAAGTGGCGGATTACGGCATTGTCGGTGACTTGTTCACCGTGGTGCCTGAGCTGATGGCTGAGCTAAGCAAGTAAGTATCACAGTAGGGCGCGGAAAGAAGGGAACAGCCTGATGCCGCGCCCTTGTTGTATCCACCAGCATGGCTCGGTGGGTAATGAAGAGGGACACTGTCCCAAATAACGACGCTTTCCCCGCCGCAGGGGACGACACAGCAAGGAGTGAGGCACGATGGGTTATCAAGTTCCGCTAAAAGAAATTCGCTTTGTTTTGAATGAGCTGGCCGAGTTGCCTGCGGTTTGCACATTACCTGGTTACGAAGATTGCAATGTTGATTTGGTCGATGCCGTCTTGGACGAAGCCGCCAAATTTGCCGAAAACGTGATTGCCCCGATTAACGCGGCAGGCGACAAGGGCAATGTCTGGAACAACTTCGAAGTGAAAACCGCAGAAGGCTTTGCCGATGCGTATGCCCAGTTTCGCGACAGCGGCTGGGTGGGGCTGCGTGCGCCGCAAGACTACGGCGGGCAAGGTCTGCCTGCCTTGGTGGCGATGGCAACCGAAGAAATGTGGTGCGCTTCTAGCGTGTCGTTCTCGCTGGCACCGCTGCTGACCTTGGGCTCAATTGAAGCCATCAACCACCACGCCAGCGACGCAGTCAAAGCCACGTTCTTGCCTGCCATGTGCGAAGGCCGCTGGACCGGCACGATGAACCTGACCGAACCCAACGCCGGCTCTGACTTGGCACAAGTCCGCACCAAGGCGGTGGACAACGGCGACGGCACCTACTCGATTACTGGGCAGAAGATTTTTATCACCTGGGGCGAGCACGACATGGCGGAAAACATCATCCATCTGGTGTTGGCACGTTTGCCAGACGCACCGGCTGGGGTGAAGGGGATTTCGCTGTTTGTTGTGCCTAAATATCTGGTCAACGAAGACGGCTCTCTGGGCAAGCGTAACGATGCCCGTTGCGTGTCGTTGGAACACAAGCTGGGCATCCACGGCAGCCCAACGGCGGTGATGAGCTTTGGCGACGAAGGCGGCGCGATTGGTTATCTGGTCGGCGAGCTGAACAAAGGCCTGCCTTACATGTTCACCATGATGAACCATGCCCGTTTGGGGGTGGGGGTGCAGGGTCTGGCAATTTCTGACCGTGCTTACCAACATGCCGTGGAATACGCCCGCGACCGCGTGCAAAGCCGTGAGCTGGGCAGTCCTAGCCCTGACAGCGTGGCGATTATCAAGCATCCTGACGTGCGCCGGATGCTGATGACGATGCGTGCCCAGATTGAAGCGCAGCGTGCCTTGTCTTACTACACCGCTACGGCACTTGACCGTGCTTCGACCCATCCTAATCCAGAAGAAAAAGCCCGCAACCAAGCGTTGGTCAACTTCTTGATTCCGATTGTGAAGGGTTGGAATACTGAGCAAGCCAACGAAATCACCTCGCTGGGTGTGCAAGTACACGGCGGTATGGGCTTTATCGAAGAAACCGGCGCGGCACAGTATTACCGCGATGCCCGTATCACCGCGATTTACGAAGGCACCACCGGCATTCAGGCACTTGACCTGATTGGGCGTAAATTGGCTTCGGAAAAAGGCGTGACCGCTGCGGCTGTCTTGGCAGAGGTCAAAGCAACCGTGGCCAAGCTGGCCGCCGCAGGCAGCGACTTTGCCAGCCTGAAAGCCAATTTGGAAGCCGGTATTGCGCAAGCTGAAGCCTGCGTCAACTTTGTGCTGGAAACCTTTGGCACGCAGCCCCGTTTGCCCGCTGCGGGCTCGGTGCCTTTCCTCAAGCTGATGGGGATTTTGTTGGGCGGCTGGCAGTTGGCACGCGGCGCGTTGATTGCCCAAGCCAAGCTGGGCGAAGATG
>CALMOJ010000148.1 GCA_937871815.1 uncultured Neisseriales bacterium | reverse complement strand
GGGTGCAGGCTTTAATGCTGCAAAATCTTCGACAAAAACTGCTGGGCGCGTTCGGAGCGGGGGGTGCCGAAGAAGTCGTCTTTGCTGGCATCTTCCACAATCTGACCGTTATCCATAAAGATGACCCGATGCGCCACTTTGCGGGCAAAGCCCATTTCGTGGGTGACACACATCATGGTCATGCCGTCTTGCGCCAACGACACCATCACATCCAACACCTCGTTGACCATTTCGGGGTCGAGTGCCGAGGTGGGCTCGTCAAATAACATCACAATCGGGTCCATCGCCAAAGCACGGGCAATCGCCACCCGTTGCTGTTGCCCACCCGATAGCTGCCCCGGAAATTTATCCGCTTGTGCCGTCAGCCCCACCCGCGCCAACAGGGCGTGCCCCTTGGTGTTGGCCGCGTCACGGCTACGCCCCAGCACCTTGATTTGGGCAAGGGTCAGGTTGTCGATAATCGACAGGTGGGGGAACAGCTCAAAGTGCTGAAAGACCATGCCCACACGGCTACGCAGCTTGGGCAGGTTGGTTTTGGGGTCGGCAATCGACAGGCCATCCACCACCAAGTCGCCTTGCTGAAACGGCTCTAGGGCATTGACGCACTTAATTAGCGTCGATTTGCCCGAGCCAGACGGCCCGCACACCACGACCACTTCCCCTTTGGCGATGGAGGTGGAACAGTCGGTCAGCACGCGAAATTCGCCATACCACTTGGAAAGGTTGCTGATATGAATCATGGCTTTCTCGCTAAATAAAGACGGCTCACCTGCAACAAAGCGCGGCGGCCTCAAATCGTTGGACGGCTATTCGTAATGCGACCACATCCGCAGCACTTTGACGGTGTGCTGGGTTTCAACAACCTGATAAACCAAGCGGTGCTGAATGTTAATCCGCCGCGAATACGCGCCCGACAAATCGCCCACCAGTTTTTCGTAGGGTGGAGGATTCTGAAAAGGGTCTGCTTTTAACGCCGCCAAAAGGGTCACGGCCTTGCTTTTCAGGTGCGCGGCGGCGAGTTTTTCGGCATCTTTTTGGGCTTGCTTGGTGTAGACCAGTGCCCAGCTCACCAATCTAACGCCTGAGCACATTCACTGACAGGGGTGGCTAGGCCTTCACGGATGGTTTCGCGCATGTGCGGCACAGACAGCAAAAACAAGGTTTCTTGAATGGCTGCCCAATCAGCGGCTGATACGAGAACGGCACGGTGATGTTCGCTGCGAATGGCAATAGGCTCATGGCGGAGCGTGGCTTCGTCCACCAGCCGTGAAAGGCTGGCACGGGCTTGGTTAATCGTTAGGGTGTGCATGGTTTTTCCTTTCTTTGAACAGGCTCAAAGTCTTTTTAAACGCAGCGGCTGGGTCGGACTGAAGCCCTGCCGCGCGTGGCAGCGGCGGCACATTGACTGACCCTGTGTTTGCGAGACTTTGAACAGGTTCTCAGCGCACTATCGCAATCCTGCTATGCAGCCGCTTCACCAGCCGCGACAGCACAAAGCTAATCACAAAATAAATCACCGCGACGGCCACATACATTTCCACCAGCGAGTTATCACGGTTGGCGACTTTGCTGGCCGCACCCAACAAATCGGTCGCACCCACCACATACACCAGCGACGTATCCTGAAACAGAATGATGACCTGCATCAGCAGCAAGGGCACGACGTTGCGGAAGGCCTGCGGCAAAATGACGTAGCGCATGTTTTGCCCGTAGGTAAACCCCATCGCCAAGCCCGCGCTGACTTGCCCCCGCCCAATGGACTGAATCCCTGCGCGGATAATTTCGCAAAAATACGCCGATTCAAAAATGGCAAACGTCAGGTAAGCCGAGCGTTCCGCGCCCACCTGCACCCCCATCAGCAGCGGCACCAAGAGGTAAAACCAAAAAATCACCAGCACCAACGGCACCGAGCGAAACAGGTTCACATAGCCCGCTGCGGCTAGATTCAGCCAGCGCAATGGCGACAGCCGCGCCAAGGCCAGCAGCGTGCCAAAGCCAATGCCAACAGCGGTGGCCACCAAGGTGAGCTGCACCGAGTAGCGCAAGCCCTGCATTAAAAACCCCAGTGAAGGGGTAATCGCGCCCATGTCAAAGTTCATGATTGGCCTCCGCCTATCGTGCCCGGAATGCGGGTTTTGCGTTCCAGCCATGCCATCAGCCGGTTGGCCGAAAAGGCCACCAGCAGATACAGCACACTGGTGATGGTCATGACTTCAATTGGATTGGCGGGGGCGTATTCGCCGGTGATTTGGCGCATTTGAAAGGTTAGCTCGGTGAGCCCAATGACCAAGGCCACCGCTGAGTTTTTAAAGATGTTCATAAACTCGCTGGTCAGCGGCGGGGTAATTACCCGAAATGCCACCGGCAACAGCACATAGCGGTAGGTTTGCCACAGCGTCAGCCCCATCGCCAGCCCTGCGTTTTTTTGCCCGCGAGAGAGGGTCAGAATGCCGGTGCGGACTTGCTCGGCGATACGGGCGGCGGTGTAGATGCCCAGTGCCATCACGGCGGTAGAAAAGGCCGGCAAGGGCATGTCTTGCTTGACCCAGTTGCCCACAGCGGCGGGCAAAAATTCTGGCAGCACAAAAAACCACAAAAACATCTGCACAATCAGCGGGATATTGCGGAACAGCTCCACATAGGCCGTGGCCAGTCCCGACACCAGCCGGTTGGGCACGGTGCGTGCCACGCCCACCAGTGTGCCGACCAGCAAGGCAATGCACCATGCGGCCAGTGCCGTGGTCAGCGTCCAGCCAAGGCCAGATAGCAGCCACTGATAGTAAAACTCGCCGGTGTCAGGGACAGGCTCAAAAATCACCCCCCAGTGCCATTGGTACGCGCTCATCGGTGTTTCCTCAGGACGTGTTGAAAGTCTCTATAGCCCCACCCGCCTAGCCACCCCGTCATTCCCGCGTAGGCGGGAATCCAGTCTTGGTTACAGCATAGCAATAGGCGAATGGTGCGCCGGTCGGCACGGCCTAGATTCCCGCTTTCGCGGGAATGACGCGCGGGGGGCAAACCGGTTCTAGGAATCTGTTTACGCACTGCGAGACGCGGCTGACTCTTCGTTTGGGAGACTTTGAACAGGTTTTAAAGGGGGAGACACCCTGCCGCGAGTGGGTAGGGCACGGAAGGTTAAACGCCCTTGTCGTTCGGCGTTTTCAGGGCTTCTTTGAGCTGGGGGCTCATGGGGAGGTTGAGGTTGATGTTTCTAGGCGGAATGGACGACATAAACCAGCGGTTATACACCGCGTTGATTTCGCCTGACTTCATCAGCCCGACCAAGGTTTTATCGACCAAAGTTTTAAATTGCGGGTCGTCTTTGCGCAGCATGATGCCGTAAGGCTCAACCGACAGTGCGGGGCCGACAATGGCAAAGTCTTTCGGGGTTTTGGCATTGGCAATCAAGCCGGCCAGCAGCACATCATCCATCACAAATGCAGCAGCGCGACCGGTGTCCACCATCAAGAACGAATCGGCATGGTCTTTGCCGTAGACGTTTTTCACGTCGATGCTTAGCCCTTTTTCGTTTTGCTTGATATAGCGGTCAGAGGTGGTGCCGGTGGTGGTGACCACAGGTTTGCCGTTGAGGTCATTCAGAGTTTTGATTCCGGCATTGGTTTTGGTCAGCATCCGCACCGAAGTCACGTAGGTGGACACGCCAAACGCCACCTGCTTTTGCCGCTCAATCGAATTGGTGGTGGAGCCGCACTCAATATCAATCGTGCCGTTGGTCATCAGCGGAATGCGGGTTTGTGAAGTAACGGGGGTGTATTTGACCAGCAGCGTCGGCAGCTTCAGTTCTTTTTTGACGTTTTCAACCACGCGGTTGCACAGGTCCATCGAATAGCCGATGGGCTTTTGGTTGTCGTCGAGGTAAGAAAATGGGATGGAGGATTCGCGGTGGCCGAGGTTGAGCACGCCACTGTCTTTAATTTTTTTCAGGGTGCCGGTCAGTTCTTCTGCCAAGGCGGGAGCGGCAGTCAGGGTGCTGGCAACAGCAAGGGCAATCAGGGATACGCGCATGGCAATGCTCCAAAGTAGAGAGGGAAAGGCCGGCAGCGTGCAGCGGTGGGCAACACGCGCAAGGCCAAAGCAAACGAACGGGGAAAAATCCCGCCCGCCCCCAGTCTAGGGCAGCAGGCGGGGAGGCTGAAAAAATTATTCGGCTTCGGGACGCTTGGCTTGGGCGGCTGTGCAACCGGCTTGGCTCAGATAGTTGGCCATTGCGACAAAGCCCGCCAGCGGCAGGGCTTCGGGACGCAAGCCGGGGTCGATGTGCAGGGCTTCAAAGCCAGTATCGTCCAGCACGCCTTTGAGGTTGTTGCGCAGGGTTTTGCGGCGTTGACCAAAGGCGGTTTGTACCAGATTGGCAAACAGGGCTTCGTCTTGGGCGGGATAGGGCAGGGTGGGGTAGGGAATCATCCGTACCACAGCAGAATCGACCTTGGGCGGCGGACTAAAGGCTTCGGGGGGCACGTCTAGGATGCGTTCCATCGAAAAGTGGTACTGCAACATGACCGACAGCCGCCCGTAATCGGGGGTGCTGGGCTCGGCCACCATGCGGTCAACCACTTCTTTTTGCAGCATAAAGTGCATGTCTACGACACGGTGGGCAAAGCGGGCAAGGTGAAAGAGCAGCGGGGTGGAGATGTTGTAAGGCAGATTGCCGACAATTTTGAGCGGTGCACTGCCGCCGATGCTGGCAAAGTCAAAGGCCAGCGCATCCCCTTCGTGGATGGTCAGCCGGTCGGCGGGGAATTCGCGTTTAAGACGGGCGATGATATCGCGGTCAATTTCGACCACATGCAGGGTGGCCAGTTGTGCCAGCAGGGGGCGGGTAATCGCACCTAAGCCGGGGCCAATTTCAATCACGAGGTCGTCGTAAGCAGGGCGGACGGCTTCGACAATGTCGGCGATGGTGCGGGGGTCTTGCAGAAAATTTTGACCGAAGCGTTTGCGGGCAATGTGTTTGGACATGGGGGCTTTCGCAGGGGGAAATCAGGGTGCGGCACAGTACTGTTTTGCGCCGCACAAACCCGCATCCTAGCAGGATGCTCGCCCTGCGCCCACCCAGCAAGAAGGGGTTGACGATCGACGGAGTGAAGGGTCAGCCAAGGGGAAATGAACCAAAAAAGCACCATTGAAACTGAACCCACACGCATTTTTTTGTGAATTTGAACGCAGGATCACCCGAGTTTCGCAGATCGTAAACAGGTTCTTAGCGTGGGGACACCGCTTGTTAGCTTGTGGAGAGTCGGCGCAGTGAGTCCGCTCGGTGAAGCAAGAACCCGCCGAAGCGTGCCAGCCCAGATCGGGCTGACCGCCGTAGGCATCCCGAGCCTTCAGGCTGGGGAGGATATCAAACCATAGGTCAGTGGTATTCCAAATCACCGTGCTTGCCCCGCACCAGCCGACCAGAAAATAGTGACAGCAACAAAATGGCAATACGTTCGTGCATGATGAGGGTGTGGTCATTACCGGTTTCTTGCATATAGTGGCGAAGCTGCTCGCACACCATCGGGACACCGGTGACATCCATCACGATGTCTACATCTGTGCCCAGCCGCGCAAAGTCCATAAAATTGGTGGTAGTCATCACCCCGTGGGCTTTGGCTAGGGCGATGCCTGGCTGGGTGAGGTCAAGGTCAGCGACACCGACCAGCTCGATAAACGGGGCTTCAATCAGCTGTGCCAGCAAGGGGGTGCCGGTCTCGCCTGCACCCACAACGCCGATCTTAATTACATCTTGCATGGTGATTCTCCTGTTATTTGCCATAACCCTAAAAAAGGGCGGTGTGTCTTGTTGATAAGGGTTAAACGGGGCTTAGGTACGGGGTGGGGGTGGGGTCAAGTCAAAGTGGGCATAGGCAAGGGCGGTGGCTTGTCGGCCACGCGGCGTGCGCTGCAACAAGCCCTGCTGAATCAAGTACGGCTCTAGCACGTCTTCGATGGTGTCAGCGGCTTCGCCAATGGCGGCAGCGATGTTGTCTAGCCCGACAGGACCACCGCCAAATTTTTCAATCACGGCGGACAGCAGCTTTCTATCCATCACATCCAAACCAGCGTGGTCCACATCCAGCATTGACAGGGCAGCATCGGCAATGTCGCGGGTGACATGGCCATCGGCGCGGACTTCGGCAAAGTCACGCACCCGTCGCAGCAGCCGGTTGGCAATGCGGGGCGTGCCACGAGAACGGCGGGCGATTTCTGCCGCGCCCTCTGCTGCCATTTCCATCTTCAGCAGCCCAGCCGAGCGGGTCACAATCCGCGCCAACTCCTCGGGGGTGTAGAACTCTAGCCGCGCCACAATCCCAAACCGGTCGCGCAGGGGGTTGGTCAGCATCCCTGCGCGGGTGGTGGCACCGACCAAGGTAAACGGCGGCAGGTCGAGCTTGACTGACCGTGCGGCGGGGCCTTCGCCGATCATCAGGTCGAGCTGGTAGTCCTCTAGCGCGGGATAGAGAATTTCTTCTACCACGGGGGACAGCCGGTGGATTTCGTCAATAAACAGCACGTCGTGCGGTTCGAGGTTGGTCAGAATCGCGGCCAAATCGCCTGCACGTTCTAGCACGGGGCCGGAGGTCTGGCGCAGATTCACCCCGAGTTCACGGGCGATGATGTGCGCCAAGGTGGTTTTGCCCAGTCCCGGGGGGCCAAACAGTAGCACATGGTCTAGGGCTTCGCCGCGTTTTTTGGTGGCCTCGATAAAAATCTCAAGCTGCCCCCGCGCCTTAACCTGCCCTACATAGTCATCAAGCTGACGGGGACGCAGGGCGCGTTCGGCCATGTCTTCTTGGGCGGACAGGGGGCGGGCGGTGACCAGCCGGTCAGCGGGTTGACTGGTGAGCGCGTCGGTTTCAAGCATGGGGGCATCCAAGGGGCGGGGGAGGAGGC
>CALMOJ010000147.1 GCA_937871815.1 uncultured Neisseriales bacterium | reverse complement strand
CGGCGTCGGGCGCCGGATTGCCGTAAAACAACATGGGTGCAGCGAGCTCCATAAATTTGTCCACCCTATCGAAAATCGCTATCTCACCCCCCGAGAGGCGGCGTGTTTGCAAGACTTTCCCGTGGACTATGTCTTCAAAGGCACACAAGGCCAAGTGCATCAGCAGATTGGGAATGCGGTTCCTGTGCGGTTGGGGCGTGCGATGGCGGGTGCTGTTGCCGAATATTTTGAGCGACAAGCCACCACCGGAGAAATCCTTTTGGCTTCCTACTTTTGCGGGGCGGGCGGATTAGACCTCGGTTTTGAGCAGGCAAGTACGCCCCATTTGCACTTTAAAACGGGCTTTACCACGGATATTGAACCTTGGGCAGAGCAAACGGTTACCCATAACCGTCCCGCATGGCACTTTCACCGTGCAGATATTCGAGAGCTATCACCTCAACAGGTTCAAGAGGCCTTAGGCGCAAAGCCTAAGGTGATTATTGGTGGCCCCCCGTGCCAGCCCTTTAGCGTGGCAGGTAAACAAAAAGCCACCCAAGACCCACTCGGCACCTTGTATCGGGACTACATTCGGCACATTGATTTTTTGCAGCCCGAAATTGTGGTGATGGAAAATGTGTATGGCTTAGCACAGGTCAAGTCCATCAATATGGTTCAAGAGCTATACCGTTCTTTTGAGCAGATTGGCTATCAAGTGACCCACCGTGAACTTCTGGCTGCCGATTACGGCACCCCCCAAAAGCGGCGGCGGCTCTTTTTTGTGGCCGCTAAAAACCTTCAACACTTCGCCTTCCCCCTGCCAACGCACAGTGCATCTCAAGATTTGCTGGGTTTGCCCTGTTATCAAGGTGCAGGGCAGGCTCTTTTGGTTCTCCCGCCGCCCTGCGTCAAACCTCACATGGCCTAAAGAAAGCCTGCTTATGCAATCCCCCCTAGACCGCGCCCTGATGCAAGCTACCCAAACGGGGCTGCCGCTCACCCCCACCCCCTATGCTGACTTGGCCAACACGCTGGGGGTCAGCGAGGCCGAGGTGATGGTACGTCTGCGCACCATGCACGCCGATGGCCGACTGCGGCGGATTGCCGCCGTGCCCAACCACTATGCCTTGGGCTATCGCGCCAATGGCATGAGTGTCTGGGATGTCGACGATGCCCACGCCGTTCAGCTGGGCGAGCGGCTCGGTGCCTTGCCCTTTGTCAGCCATTGCTATCTGCGCCCCCGCCATCTTCCGATGTGGCCGTATAACCTGTTTGCCATGGTGCATGGCCACACCCGCGCCGAAACCGACCAGTTGGTCAGCCACATCGCCACCCTGCTGGGCGAGGCGTGCCGTGCCCATACCGTGCTGTATTCCACCCAAATCCTGAAAAAAACTGGCCTGCGCTTGGCTGGGGAGTCTGCCTAATGTTTCGCCTCTCTCGTTTTATGGAAGCCTTGGTGACGGGGGGCGAGGTGCCCCCACGCCGCGCCCCACCGGGTCCTGTGGTGATTTGGAATGTGATTCGCCGCTGTAATTTGACCTGCCGCCACTGTTATTCGCTGTCCAACGACACCGACTTTAAAGGCGAGCTGTCCACTGAAGAAGCCCTTGCCGTCCTCGACCAGCTCAAAGCCGCCCGCGTGCCTGCCGTGATTTTTTCGGGGGGGGAGCCGCTGCTGCGCCCTGATTTGCCGGTGCTGCTGCGCCGCGCCAAAGCCTTGGGGATGCATGT
This sequence comes from uncultured Neisseriales bacterium, assembly GCA_937871815.1. Taxonomy (GTDB): domain Bacteria; phylum Pseudomonadota; class Gammaproteobacteria; order Burkholderiales; family Aquaspirillaceae; genus Rivihabitans. Next base: position 5,537 of record CALMOJ010000147.1, on the reverse strand, counting down.
TTCGGTGTCCAGCAACGGCACCCTCCTAGAAGCCGAGATGGCGGCGACTTTGGCCGACTGTGGCGTGGACTACTACGGTGTTAGCTTGGATGGCCTCGCCCCCACCCATGACGTTTTCCGCCGCCTAGAAGGGGCCTTTGATGCCGCCCTGCGCGGGGTGCGTTTGGCACGGGATAGCGGCATCAAAACCGGTATCCGCATGACCCTGACCGAAGCCAACGCCGACCAGCTGCCTGCCGTCGTCGCGTTGATGGAAGCCGAAGGGCTGGACAAGTTTTACCTGTCGCACTTCAACTACGCCGGACGGGGGCGCAAACACCAAGCCGACGATGCGCAACATGCCGCCACACGGCGCACCCTTGATTGGCTGTTTGAACACGTCTATGCCCGTGCCCAAGCCGGTCAGGCAGGGGATTTTGTCACGGGTAACAATGACGCTGATGGCGTGTACCTGCTGAACTGGATACAGCACCGCGCCCCAGACCGTGTCGCCGACATGCGCCAACGTTTGCTGAATTGGGGCGGCAACGCCACGGGGGTTTGGGTAGCCAATATCGACAACCTGGGCAACGTTCACCCCGACACCATGTGGTGGCAACACACTTTGGGCAATGTGCGCCAACGTCCGTTTGCGGACATTTGGGCAGACTGCAGCGACCCGCTGATGGCCGGCTTAAAAGCCCGCCCCCGTCCGCTAGAAGGCCGCTGTGGCCGCTGTCCTTCTCGGGAGATGTGCAATGGCAACACACGGGTTCGCGCCTTTGCCACCACCGGCAATGCGTGGGCGGCAGATCCTGGCTGCTATCTGACCGATGCGGAAGTCGGGCTGTTGGAGGAGGTGCCATGTTAAGCCGCATCCTGCCTGCCCTTGCTTTGAGCGGCTTCAGCCTACTGGCGCACGCCACCCCCGTTGCCGCGCTTTACCAAACCCACTGTGCGGCGTGCCACGGTGAACAGCGGCAAGGGGCGATGGCACCCGCGCTGCTCCCCCAGAGCTTGGAGCGGGTGCGCCCCGCCGAGGCACTCGCGGTGATTCAACAGGGGCGACCAGCCACCCAAATGGCCGGTTTTAGCGGCACGCTCTCCGCCGAGGACATCGCCAGTCTGGCGGCGTTTATCCGCACCGAGCCGACCACCCCTCCCCGCTGGACGGCAGCGGACATCACCGCCTCGCGCATCGAGCACGTCAAACCCCACAGCTTGCCGGACACGCCGCGTTTTCGCGCTGACCCGCAAAACCTGTTTTTAGTGGTGGAAGCAGGCACGCACCACGTTACGGTGTTGGATGGCGATACCCTCACGCCCATCCATCGCTTCAAAAGCCGCTTTGCCCTGCACGGCGGCCCTAAATACAGCCGCGATGGTCGCTATGTGTTTTTTGCCAGCCGCGATGGTTGGGTGAGCAAGTTTGACCTGTGGAATTTGACCACGGTGGCAGAGATTCGGGTGGGGCTGAATACGCGCAACTTGGCGGTGTCGGACGATGGGCAGTGGGTGATGGTCGGGAATACGCTGCCCAATACCTTGATATTGCTGGATGCGGAGACACTCTCGCTGGTTAAAACTTATCCGGTGGTCAGTGAGCGCGGCACGCCTTCGCGGGTGTCGGCGGTATATGACGCTGCGCCCCGCCAAAGCTTTATTGTCGCGCTGAAAGACCTGCCGCAAGTCTGGGAAATTCCCTACGCCGCCAACGCCCCGCTGAATTACAAGGGCTTTGTCCATGATTGGAAAATGGCCGAGGGCTTGGCGGTCAAGGGGCAATTCAGCACCAAGGTGATTGAGCTGGACGCGGTTCTGGACGACTTTTTCTTCGACCAGTCTTACACCCATATTTTGGGGGCTTCACGCGAGGGCAAAGGGCAGGTGGTCAACCTGAATGTGCGGCGCAAAATTGCCGACCTGTCGCTGTCGGGGATGCCGCATTTGGGCAGCGGCATTACGTGGGATTGGCAAGGTCACGCGGTGATGGCTTCGCCGAATCTGAAAGAAGGCAAGGTCAGCGTGATTGAGATGAAAAACTGGCAGACCGTGGCAGAAATCCCAACCAACGGCCCTGGCTTTTTTATGCGCAGCCACGAAGCCACGCCGTATGCGTGGGTCGATGCCATGATGAGCCCCCGACGCGATACGCTGCAAATCATCGACAAACGCACGCTGAAAGTGGTGGGCAGTGTTACCCCCAGCCCAGGCAAAACCGCCGCCCATGTAGAGTTCACCCGCGATGGCCGTTACGCCTTGGTTAGCCTGATGGAAAACGAGGGTGCGTTGGTGATTTACGATGCCGCAACGTGGAAAGAGGTGAAACGCCTGCCGATGGACAAGCCGATTGGTAAATACAATGTGTTTAACAAGACCACGCGCTCGGCGGGGACGAGCCATTAGCGCCTGTTTACGGCCTGCGAGACTCGGGTGATTCTGCGTTGAAATGTCCCGAAATAGGCACGTTGATTGAGTCTCAACCGTGTTTTTTTTCGAGGTGTTCAGCCTTGGCAACCCCTGTGCCATTGGGACTTTGAACAGGTTCTAAAAACGAAGCTGCCATCCGCCCCCCCAATAGCACACTGCCCACACTTTTCACAAAGTGCGGGCAGTGTATTGGCCTTACGCCACAGCGAGCAATGCGGTCTAGCCCTTCGCCCATGTATCTTTCAGGCTGACCGTGCGGTTAAACACAGGATGGCTTGCAGAATGGTCGTGGCGGTCGGCACAGAAATAGCCGATACGCTCAAACTGGTAACGGGATTCGGGCTGCGCAGCGGCGAGGGCAGGCTCGGCATAGCCAGTAACCACGGTCAACGAGGCCGTATTGAGGTAGGATTTAAAGTCGATTTCATGACCCGCTTCGTCCTTGGTGGCATCAGGACGCGGCACGGTAAAGAGGCGGTCATACAAGCGCACCTCAATCGGCAAAGCGGTATCGGCGGCGACATAGTGAATCACGCCTTTTACCTTGCGTCCCACGGGGTTTTTACCCAAGGTTTCGTGGTCGATGCTGCAGCGGAGCTCGGTTACTTGCCCTGCCGCATCGCGCACCACTTCCTCACACTTCACCACATAGCTATACCGCAAACGCGCTTCGCCGCCCAAGGTCAGCCGTTGCCAGCCCGGAGGGGGTGCGTCGGAGAAGTCATCGCGCTCAATCCAGATTTCCCGCGACAACCCGACTTCACGTTCGCCGAATTCGGGGTGGTTGGGATGGAAGCCTGCGCTGCGTGTCCCGCTGACCCCTTCGGTGTAGTTGGTCAGCACCACTTTTAGCGGGTTGACTACGGCCATAATGCGCGGCGAGCTGTTTTCTAGCTCTTCACGAACCGCCCCTTCCAGCACGCTCATGTCCACATGGTTGTCGGACTTGGAGATACCGATGCGGCGGGTAAACAGGCGAATGCCTTCTGGGGTATAGCCACGGCGGCGCATCCCCGTAATGGTGGGCATCCGTGGGTCATTCCAGCCGGACACCAAGCCTTCGGTGACCAGCTGATTCAGCTTGCGCTTAGAGGTGACGGTGTAGAACAGCTCTAGGCGGGAAAACTCGTATTGGCGGGGATGGCACGCCGTCTGGAGGTTATCCAGCACCCAGTCATATAGTGGGCGGTGGTCTTCAAATTCCAGCGTACACAGCGAATGGGTAATGCCTTCTAGGGCATCCGAAATGCAGTGGGTGTAGTCGTACATGGGGTAAATGCACCATGTGTCGCCGGTACGGATGTGGTGGGCACGACGAATACGGTAAATCACAGGGTCACGCAGATTGATATTCGGTGCAGCCATGTCGATTTTCAGGCGCAGCGTCTTGCTGCCATCGGGAAACTCGCCCGCCTTCATGCGGCGGAAGAGGTCGAGGTTGTCGGCCACGCTGCGGTCACGGAAGGGGCTGTTTTTGCCCGCTTCTTTCAGCGAGCCACGGTATTCACGCATTTGCTCGGGGTTGAGTTCGCACACATAGGCCCTGCCCGACTGAATCAAGGCCTCGGCATAGTCATAGAGCGCGTCAAAATAGTCTGAAGCCCATTTCACCTCGCCCGCCCAGTCAAAACCCAACCAGCGCACATCGGCCTGAATGGATTCGGCGTACTCGGTGCTTTCTTTTTCTGGATTGGTATCGTCAAACCGCAGGTTGCACTGACCCGCATAGGCCGCCTCGCCTTGCACCAAACCGAAGTTCAGGCAGATGGACTTGGCGTGACCAATATGCAAATAGCCGTTGGGCTCGGGGGGGAAGCGGGTCAGGATGCTGCTGTGTTTGCCTTGGGCAAGGTCGTCATCAATGATGTTGCGGATAAAGTTGGCGACCACGGGGGCGGTAGGGGCGGAATGGGGTTGGCTCATAGGGGGTCTCAAAACAAGGGGAATGCGCCGCGCCGTAGGGCATGGCGGGCAATAACGGTGAATTTTACACGGATTCAGATGGGCTGGCGGTCTTGCCCTCGGTCACGCAGACCGCATGGGGTGTGACTTGCGCCAGCCGCCAATGGGTCGATGCCCATGCCCAGACTTCGCCGACGGTGCTGCACTCCGCAGGGACGGGGTGATTCAGTCTAAGCAAGGCGGTTTTGAGCGCGGCCACACCTTCTTGGGCGGAGATGGCAGGGGCGAGGGTTTGCTTGCTGAGCTTTTCACCTGCCGCATTCACCATCAAGGGCAAATGCGCATAACGGGGACGGGGCACGCCCAATGCCGCTTGCAACACGCATTGGCGCGGCGTGGAGTCCAACAGATCCGCCCCGCGCACCACCTCGGTGATGCCTTGCCACGCATCATCCACCACCACAGCAAGCTGGTAAGCGAAAAAGCCATCTGCCCGCTTCAGGACAAAATCCCCGACAGCGTGGGCGACCGCTTGGGCTTGGGCGGCTTGGAGGGCATCCAGCACCGTGGTGTCGCCCTGCGGCACGAGCAAACGCCATGCCCGTGGAGACTTATCCGCAGGCAGCCCTGTGCGGCAAGTGGCGGGATAGACAAAGCCATCAATGCCCCGCTGTGCGATGCGGGCGATGTCGCTGCGGGTGCAGGCGCAGGGATAAGCCCGTCCTTGGACGACTAAGTCATCCAGTGCAGCTTGATAGGCAGCCAGCCGCTGGCTTTGGTAAACGACCGCACCATCCCACTCAAAGCCGAGCGCGTCCAAGGTAAATAAAATATCGGCGGCCGCACCCGCTTGTTCGCGCGGTGGATCAAGGTCTTCCATCCGCAGCAGCCATTCACCGCCTTGGGTGCGGGCTTCTAAATAGCTGCCGACCGCTGTGGTCAGTGACCCCGCGTGGAGCTTGCCGGTCGGACTGGGGGCAAAGCGACCCCGCACCAGAGCGTGCGGCGTGGAAGTGGAATACGTAGAAAAAGAGGCATCCATGGCAATTTATCAGTTGCGCGTAAAACCTCGCGCTTCAGGGCGGGGATGGATAGTACGGATTGCGTAGCAATCCTGTTTTTGACTTTAATGCGGTGTTTGCTGCTGCTCAATGGTTTGCCGAATCACCGCAATCGGCGCACCGCCACAAAGGCATAATGGCTGTTATGGAACGTCTTCAAGCCTT
>CALMOJ010000146.1 GCA_937871815.1 uncultured Neisseriales bacterium | reverse complement strand
CCAACAAAACTCGTCAACACTAACATACAAAAAAATTACAAAAAATCAATAACACCCTGTTTTATAACCACTTAAATATCAACGTTTCGGGCAAAAAGCCCCAAAACACCGACCCACCAAAACACACCTACCCTAGCTCCGCGCCACACCGACACCCCACAATAGACACTATTCTAAGGGCAGGTTATGTCTTGACGAACAAAAGGGTGACACATCGCCCATATCCCATTATCCTCAATCGAACACCCACCTTAAACTACTTGTAGAAACCAGAAAAAACCTACAAGACTAAGGGGTGATATTGATCGCATTTTTCACGAACCTGCCCGCCCCTTTTCTCTCGCCCATCTCTTTAATATAGATGGCTACGCGATGTGTTAAATAAGGAAGGCATTGAACAACGAGCACGCAGCACTATGAGCAAACGCATTTTCTTGGTCGATGATTCCGCCACCATCCTGATGAGCATCTCTAATATCCTGACAAAAGCAGGCTTTGAAACAGATAAAGCAGCCAGTGGTGAAGAGGCACTCCGTAAACTCCAAGGCGGAGCCAAAGCCGATCTCCTCATCACCGACCTAAACATGCCAGGCATGAATGGGATTGAGCTTATTAAGGAGGTGCGCAAGCTTCCTGCTTATAAGTTTATGCCTATCTTATTTTTGACCACCGAATCACAGCAATCCAAAAAAATGGAAGCGAAGGCTGCTGGTGCATCAGGTTGGTTGGTCAAACCAGCAACGGCAGAATCCCTTATCAACACCATCAAACTAGTCCTACGGTAATTTTATGGACGCGACAAAAAACCCCCACAGCCCGCGCAAAATCCTATTGCGCTCGCTTTACATCACCTGCGTAGCCACGCTGCTCGTTGCTATTGCGGTGTATTTTGGCAACGACTGGTTCTTTGACCGCCTCTTGCCGGCTTTCGGTATAGGACGTGCAACAGGAAGTGCACTGGGTACCTTTCTCGCAATGCTAGCCGTTATCCTTGCGATAGCCATTGCATCACGCGCCCTGTTCCACGACGAAATGTTTGGTGTAGGTCGGATGCAGCAACGCATCCACGAAGAGCGCACCAAAACACGCATGCTGGTCGATGAAGTAGCGGACGAGCTTGATGCCATCAAATCGTTTGATGATGTCATTCGTAACCAACTCACCAACGTAGTCAACCAAACCGAAGATGCTGCTTTCGCCATTAGCAGCCAGCTCCAAACCATTGATAGCGTCGTCACCAAGCTTGACCAATTTGTCAGTCAAATCTCGGATGAGTCTGCTGCCATGCAAGACGTATCCGAAGCCCGCATCGATCAAAACCGGCAAATGATTGCCAAAATGACCGAATACATTCAGCGACGGATTGATGCAGCAGCATCCGACCAGCAAAGAGTGGCTCAAGTCGTCAAAGAAGCACGCGGGCTAGAAAGCCTAGTACAGCTGATTCGAGATATTGCCGCACAAACCAACCTGCTCGCCCTGAATGCAGCCATTGAGGCCGCCCGCGCTGGAGAAGCAGGCCGGGGCTTTGCTGTTGTAGCCGATGAAGTTCGCAAACTCTCCCAAGAAACAGACCAAGCGGTTTCTCGTATTAATCATGGCATTCAAGGCGTAGCCACCACCATCGAAGCACAATTTAGCCATGCACTGTCCACTCAACAGGTAGAGGAAGAGCGCAATATTCTTAGCGTATTCTCTGAACAAATGGGTGCGCTTTCCCGCAGCTACGAAGAAGTCATCGCCCACGAAAAAAGTGTCTTGGCCACCGTCAACGAATGCAGCAGTGAGCTTTCCACCATGTTTATGGATGCCCTTGCCAGCATCCAATTCCAAGACGTCACCCGCCAGCAACTCAACCATGTTGGCGAAGCCTTAACGCGCTTAGATGGTCACGCCAGCCTGCTGGCAAGACGGCTGCGCTTATTAGAAGAAGGGCACGAAGCCTTTACCCCTATCTCTGAACATCTCAGCACAGTTTTTGGTGGCTATGTTATGTCTCAGCAGCGGGACAGTCACCTACAAGCACTCCACCAATCACCCAGTGCGTATACCCGACCCGGCTCACCACCACCTGCCAACTCTAGCGTCGAACTATTCTAAGAACCTATTTACGATCTGCGAGACGCGGGTGATCCTGCGTTGAAATTCGTAAAAACATGCGTGTGGATTCAAGTCTAACGGCGTTTTTTTCCGAATTTCGCCTTGGCAACCCCTGTGCCATTGAGATCGCAAACAGGCTCTAAGGAGCTGTTTACGGTTTACAGGCACGCCGAACCACCCCCCGAAAACAGACCTCACATACCGCCGTGGCAATCAGAAATGCGTATATTTGAGGTCTATTTGCCTAGCAAATATCGCACATTAGCCCCCCATCACCCAGCATGCAGACGATTTGACATTCGCACAAAATGTAGCGACGCAGATACAAACAATGCTAATATCATTGACCATATCAGGGCTGCGATTTTACGCTATCCTCCAGAAGATACCGGCCTCAGCGCAGCCAACAATAAACCCCCTTCCACCACCACGAGCCGGTCATTTATTTACAGATTTGTTTATCTTTGCGAAAGGAACCCTAGCGTGTTCTCTAACTTCAAAATCGGCACACGACTTGCCGGTAGCTTTGCCATTTTGGTAGCGATGTTAGTTTTCATTGGCGGTGTTACCGCGTGGAAACTCAACCAAATCAACAATGGCGTAGACAATGTCGTGACCGACTACTTTCCCAAGACAACTCTCAGCAGCAGCCTGATTACCGACGTGTATTCGGCAGGCGTATCCATCCGTAACGCCATCCTCCGTACCGAAGCTGCAGACATCCAAGCAGAAATCCAAAAAGTGCAAGAAGCACGCAGCAGAATTGATGCCTCACTCGCCAAGCTCAGAGAGCAAGCCACCCACGACGAAGAACGCGCCAAGCTCCAAGCTATCGAAGAAATTCGCGTTATCTACTTTAACGGCATCGACAACCTGATTCGCCTGATTAATGCAGGTAATGGTCGCGAAGCCCTTAACCTCATGAACACCGAATACCGCCCACTATTCAAACGCTATGCCGACGCGGTCAATGCCTTGCTGCAATTTGAAACCCAGCAAATCAGCCTGATTGGCCAGCAAACTGCAGAGATGACCCGTACCACCCAAACCCTGCTCTTTGCCATCTTAGCCATCGCCATTCTATTTACGATTGTGGTCAGCCTGTGGCTTACCCGCTCCATCACCCGCCCCCTCAACGAAGCCGTCATCGTCGCCAGCGAACTGGCCGAAGGGCGACTGCACGTCTGCACTGCTTCCACCCGTAAAGATGAAACCGGACAGCTACTGACCGCCATGCACAACATGGTCGAACGCCTCAGCGAAATCATCGGACAGGTACGTGGCTCCGCAGATGCCCTGAGCAACGCCTCATCCGAAGTCTCCGCCACCGCCCAATCGCTCTCGCAATCGTCCTCGCAACAAGCGGCCAGCGTAGAACAAACAACCGCGTCGATTGAGCAAATGACCGCGTCCATCTCGCAAAACACCGAGAATGCCCGCATCACCGATGGCATGGCCACCCAAGCCTCTCAACAGGCGACCGAGGGGGGCAGTGCCGTCAAACAAACCGTCACGGCTATGCAAGACATCGCCGGTAAAATCGGCATCATCGACGACATCGCCTACCAAACCAATCTGCTCGCACTCAATGCCGCCATTGAAGCCGCCCGCGCAGGGGAACATGGAAAAGGCTTTGCCGTTGTCGCCGCCGAAGTCCGCAAGCTGGCAGAGCGCAGCCAAGTGGCTGCCCAAGAAATCGGCGAACTAGCCAGCACCAGCGTCAAACGCGCCGAGCAAGCCGGCACATTACTTGATGCCATGGTGCCGTCTATCCGCAAAACCTCAGACCTCGTGCAAGAAATTGCCGCAGCATCCTCCGAACAAGCAGCAGGCGTATCACAGATTAGCGGGGCAATGGGGCAGCTCAACCAAGCTACCCAACAAAACGCATCTGCCTCCGAACAGCTGACCGCCACCGCCGAGCAGCTCGGCAGCCAAGCCAATCACCTGCAGCAACTCATGACCTTCTTCCAGCTTGAAGCCGCGCAAGAAACACCCCACGCAGCACCCGCAACACGCAAAGCCTCTGCCGCCCCCCCACCAAGGACAGAGCCGTCGCCCCACGCAAAATACACAACAACCGCCCACCTTGGCATTGGCCGCCGTCGGCGTAACCGAACAAGACTTTGAGCGGTTCTAAGAACCTGTTCAAAGCCTCGCGAACGACGGGTCGGTCAGCCAAGGCGAAATTCGGAAAAAAAGCGCAGTTAACACGAGGTCAATGAGCATTTCTTGGGACATTTCAACACAGGATCACCCGAGTCTCGCAGACTTTGAATACGTTCTAACCCCTACCTACACCGGATGCCCCCTTCACCGCATCCGGCGTAGGACTTCATCCCCGCCAGACCATGAGCCTCCACGAACCCAGCACCCCAGCCGCCATCGAAGGACGCGTATTTCTCCTCCCTGGCGACCTTTATTTTGGGCATCGCGGCGAGCATATCGCCACACTACTAGGCTCTTGCGTGTCGATTACGCTGTGGCACCCCTGCCTCCATCTTGGCGGAATGTGCCACTATCTTCTGCCAGAACGCCCCCGGACCTCCAACACCCCACTGTCTGGCCGCTACGGCGCAGAAGCTATGCAGTGGTTGCTGACCCGCATCAAAACCAGCCACACTGCACCCTGCGACTACCAAGCCAAGCTCTTTGGCGGAGGCGCAATGTTTCAAGCACAGGGTGACCCAAAGCAAGACATCGGCACACGTAATATCAGCATTGCCCGCCAACTTCTTGCGGCAGCAGGCATCCCTTTGCTAGCAGAACACGTCGGGGGCAATACCCACCGAAAATTGATTTTTGACCTTGATAGCGGACAGGTATGGCTGGCGCGTAAACCCCATACCACCGTCACCCCCACTTTAAAATAGACATCGCCATGGCAAATAAGATTCGTGTTTTTATCGTGGATGACTCTGCTGTCGTGCGGCAAGCCATCACCCACGTCCTCAGCCGAGACGACAATATCACCGTTATCGGCA
>CALMOJ010000145.1 GCA_937871815.1 uncultured Neisseriales bacterium | reverse complement strand
GTTCTAAGCCCGACTCTTCCCCTTATTTTGGAGCATGTTATGGCCACTGCACTGACCCTGCTGGTGCCTTCGCTGATTTGGCCCAACCCCGATGAACGTGCTGCTGCCAGCCAGAGCCTCGCCTTGCCCGCACTGTCTTGGCTGCTGGGGCGGGGGCGGTGTGTGCCCTTTACCACCGAGACAGCCAGCGTGCTGACCCACGGTTTTGCCTTGCCGCAGCCTGCCCCTTTCGCGCTGCTCTCGGCCAAATACGATGGGCTGATGCCGCAGCAAGGGCACTGGCTCCGCGCCGACCCTGTGCACCTGCAAATCGAGGGGGATGGCTTGCTGCTGGCCGACCATCGGGTACTGGACATCACCCAAGCCGAAGCCGACGCGCTGATTGCCACGCTAAATGCCCACTTTGCAGCCGATGGCCTAGTGTTTTACGCCCCCGCGCCCGAACGTTGGTATGTGTGCAGTGCCGCCCCTGTCGCCGCTGAATTTGCCGCCCTGTCGGCGGTGGTGCAGCACAATATTGATGATTTTCTGCCGCAGGGCGAGCACGCGACCCTATGGCGGCAGCGGCTGAACGAAATCCAAATGCTGCTGTTTTCGCATCCGGTCAACGATGCCCGCGAAGCGGCTGGCTTGCCGACGCTCAACAGCCTATGGTGGTGGGGCGGCGCAGAAAAAACCGCCAAACCCGTCGCCCCTGCCGAAACCATCTGGGCGGACGACGCGCTGGTGATGGCTTTGGCCTGCGCGGCGGGGGTGCCTGCCGATGCCCTGCCCGAGGCCGTCACCCCTGCTTGGTTGGCCGAGCAGAGCAAAACCGCATGGGTGTGGCTAGACGCGCTGGACAGCCCCGCGACTTACCACGATGGCTGGGTCTGGCAGCAGCGGCTGGCACAGCTCGAAACCCAGTGGTTTGCCCCCCTCCGCCAAGCCCTGACCCAAGGCCAGCTGCAGTCGATTGACCTGATTGTGCCGGGGAAAACAGGGATGCACTGCCATATCAGCCGCACCCACTGCTGGCGGTTTTGGCGACAGCCCCGCGCCTTGTCCTCGTTGTCCTTCTGCTGATTGCTGTGCTGACCAAAGACCGACCATGCCTGCCTTGCTGACCCGCCCTGTTCCCGCTGCTGCTTTTGACACCCTGAGCCGCCAAGGTTTGCCGCCCTTGTTGGCGCGACTGTTTGCCGCACGCGGCGTGGCGGCGCGGGCGCAACTTGATTACGATTTCAGCCGATTACTGCCCCCCAGCCAGCTCAAAAACGCCGAGGCGATGGCCGTGCGTTTGGCCGATGCGATTGCCAGCCGCGCCCCGATTTTAGTGGTGGCAGACTACGATGCCGACGGCGCGACCGCCTGTGCTTTGGCGGTCAAGGGCTTGACGGCCTTGGGGGCGCGGGTCGATTTTTTGGTGCCGAACCGGTTTGAGTACGGCTATGGCCTCACCCCCGAAATTGTTGCCTTGGCCGCCCAGCGTGCCCCCAAGCTGATTTTGACCGTGGATAACGGCATGTCCAGTGCCCCAGGGGTCGAAGCCGCACGGGAACGGGGGATAGAGGTGCTGATTACCGACCACCACTTGCCCGCCGACACCCTGCCCGCCGCCCTGATTGTGAATCCCAACCAAGCGGGCTGCACCTTCCCCAGCAAGTCGCTGGCAGGGGTCGGGGTGATGTTTTATGTGTTGATTGCCCTGCGTACCGAGCTGCGCCGCCGAGGGGCGTTTGCCCAGCAGCCTGCCCCCAATTTGGCGGCGTATTTAGACATCGTCGCGCTGGGGACGGTGGCGGACGTGGTCAAGCTGGACGACAACAACCGTATTTTGGTCGAGCAAGGTTTGCAGCGCATCCGGCAAGGCAAGGCCTGTGCCGGTGTGGCCGCTCTGTTTACCGCTGCTGGCCGTACCGCCGCCCGCGCCACGGCCTTTGACCTTGGTTTTATGATTGGGCCGCGTCTGAATGCAGCGGGGCGGCTGGATGATATGAGCGTCGGCATCCACTGTTTACTGGCTACCGACCCCCGCCAAGCCCAAGCCTATGCCGCGCAGCTCGATGCCCTTAACCGCGAACGCCGCCACATTGAAGCCGGTATGCAGACCGAAGCCCTCGCCCATCTGGCTGACTTTACCCCCGAAGACCGTGCCACGCTGACCCTCTACCGTGACGACTGGCATCAGGGCGTGGTGGGCATTGTCGCCTCGCGGCTCAAGGAGCGGTATCACCGGCCCGTCATGGTGTTTGCCCCGAGCGATGCCGGCGAGGTCAAAGGCTCGGGGCGGTCGATTCCGGGGTTTCATCTGCGGGATGCGGTGGACTGGGTTGATAAGCACCACCCCGGCTTGATTCTGAAGTTTGGTGGTCACGCAATGGCGGCAGGCTTGACCTTGACCGAAGCCGGTGTAGCGACGTTTACCGCTGCATTTGAAGCCGTGGGGCAAGCATGGCTAACGGCTGCCCAGCTCACCCGTACCCTCGAAACCGATGGCAGCCTGCCCACCGCTGACCTGCACTTGGCGACCGCCGAGCTGCTGGGCGAAAGCGTATGGGGACAGGGGTTTCCTGCACCTGCTTTTGTTGACCGTTTTAGCGTGGTGTCGCAGCGTGTGGTGGGGGAAAAGCACTTAAAACTTCAGCTTGCCCGTGAAGGCGCGGTGTTTGAGGCCATGCTCTTTAACCAAAACGCGCCACTGCCTCAGGAGATTGAGGCGGTCTATCAGCTCAATGTCAACGAGTGGCGGGGCGCGCGTTTGGTGCAGCTTTTTGTGGACTACTGGCAGGAGGGGTGAGATGTATATCTTATGGATAGGCTGGTTGTATGTGGTGTTGATGCTGGTTGTGGTGATCGGCACAGACAACCTGCCGATGGCGGGCTTTTTGCTGTTGGTGCTGGGGGTGTTTCCCAGTTGGCTGCTATTTTTTGCCGCCCGTCGCCGCCAGCAGCTGAAAGCGGAGGGGGTGATTGAGCCCCGCCCCAAGCGGAAATCGCCTAGTGCGGAGGCGGATTAAGCACCTGTTTACCGCAGTAGGAATCCCCTGCTTTTAAGCAGGGGAGGATGTCAATTCCCCTCCCCCACCAGCACGGGCACAAACAGCACCACATTACCGCGCAGCATCTTTAACGCCAGCGTTTCACCGGTACGCGCCGTACTCACCCGCTCCACCAGCACCTCGGCACTGGCCAGCGTCTCATTCCCCAACCCAATCAACACATCCCCAGGCTGCACCCCAGCCCGTGCGGCATTGCCCTCTACCCGTTGCACCGCCAAACCAAAGCGCAAGCCTGCCCGCTGCAATTGAGCGGGGTTAATCGGAGCCAGCAGCAAGCCGAGGCGTTTCAGCACCAGCGGCGTAGCAGGGGCACCCGCATTGGGAGTGCGTGCCGCCGCTTGCCCAGGGTCTTTCACTTCGGTGGGGTGGGCGGTCAGGGTGCGAGGGGCTTTGTTGCGCCAGATGTCAAGCGGCAGCGGCTCACCAACCCGTGCCCCGCCAATTAGCCGCGCCAAATCCCCTGCGGTTTCCACTGCATGGCCGCCGACTTTCAAAATAATATCGCCGGCCTTCAGCCCTGCACGGTCAGCGGCACCGTTGGGTTCAACTGCAGAAACCAGCGCACCGGCGGGGCGGGGCAAGCCAAAGGAAGTGGCCAAGTCGCGGCTGACTTCTTGCACCGACACCCCAATCATGGCGCGAGACACCCGGCCTTTGGTTTTGAGCTGCTCAGCCACTTGCATCGCCACATCAATCGGAATGGCAAACGAGATGCCCATAAATCCACCTGACCGGCTGTAAATCTGCGAGTTAATCCCGACCACTTGCCCGTCTAAGTTAAACAGCGGCCCGCCGGAATTGCCAGGATTCACCGCCACGTCGGTTTGAATAAAGGGCACGTAGGCATCCCCCGGCAACTGCCGACCCTTGGCCGACACAATCCCTGCGGTTACCGAGTTATCAAAGCCAAAGGGCGCACCAATCGCCACCACCCATTCCCCCGCCTTGAGCAGGGCAGGGTTGCCAACGGTGACTGCAGGCAGATTCGCCCCTTCGATTTTGAGCAGCGCGACATCGGTACGAGTGTCTGCGCCGACCAGCTTGGCTTTGAACTCCCGCTTATCGGGGGTGCTGACCGTAATATCGTCCGCTTTGCCGACCACATGGGCGTTGGTCATGATGTAGCCGTCCGACGACAGTACAAAGCCAGAGCCCAGCGAGCGTTGGGGCGGCGTTTGCTGTTGGGGGGCTTGCTGCTGCGGGGCGAAGCGGCGGAAAAATTCGGAGAACAAAGGGTCGTTCAGCAGCTCATCCGGCACCATGCCATTACCGGTTCTTGGCGCGGGGGTGCGGGCCGTTTGGCGGGCACTGATATTGACCACTGCCCGCCCTTGGGTTTCGACCAGACGGGTAAAGTCAGGCAGATTGCTGAGTGCGGCATGGCTCACCACAGGGGTGAGTAACAAACCCGCTGCCAGCATGGCACTGGGGATTAGTTTTTTGAACAAGGGGATGTAGGTTGGCATGGAGAAGAGTCCCTCAAGGTCACGTCATCGTCAGAAAAAATACGGGTAATGCACGGTTGAAAAGCAGCAGATTGGGCATGGTGCGTCGCCCACCAGCGGGTCACCCCTAAAGCCAGCCCCCAGCCCAGCAAGGCACAGACCAAGGCGATGCCATCTCCCCAGCGCGTGCCTAGCAAAGCCCCGCCCAACAAGGCACTCAGCGGCAGCAAATAGACCCACACGGCACTGGTCAGCACCCCTTGGGCGGAGAGGGCGACTTCGACGCGCTGGCCGACTTGGGCGGCAAGGGGATTGTCTACACGGTGAGGGGCGGCTTGGGGACGAAATAGCCGCGCCATCGACAAGGATCGGCAGCCATGAACGGGGTCGCAGTGACCACAGGGTGAATGCGGCTGCAACGCTACCCATGCATGGTCAGCCTCTATCGCAACCACGCGTGCGTCAACAACAAGGGGGGCAGCGGTCACGGTTAGGGCTTAATGCGGAGGGTGTTGGCGATGTGCTGTAAGGTAGCCTCGGGCAAATCGCCCAGCACCGTGACCATGCTGTCACCCTGTTGATGGATGGCAGTGTGCATCATGCCTTGGCTGTATTTGGTGCTAAGGTGGGGCTTGGCTTCTGGAGCCGCCGGCTCAACAAAAATAGAAAAGGTCGCCAAGCCATCGCTGTAAACCAAGTGTCGCACCGGCAAGGGATGGCCTGGCAGCTTGCGTTTGGTGTCGCGCAACAGCTTAAACCCCGTGGGGAGGTCGCGCGGGTCGGGGCGGTCAGTGGCAGGGCGGTCTTCGACGGGGCTGGTGCTGGGGGGATTGAGCGAGAGGCTCATGGGGAAGCTGGCGCGAAACGGGAGCTTGTCCTTGCTCGCCCCAAGCTGAAGCTGGGTAAAGGCAAATTGCTCAACTACGACTTTTTGCGGGGTCAGGACGGTGGCTTTAAGCAGCAGCCCTGTTTTGGCTTCAAGGCAAAATTGGTAGGTGTAGCGCAGGGTGTCGCGGGGTTCGAGTGCCAGCCAAGTACAGCGGAAGCCAGCGGCACGGTCGTCCTCTAAGGTGCGGACGGTATAAAACGGCAGTAGGTCAGCGGGGTTCTCTGGCAGCAAGCGCGGAAAAGCTTTTTTGGCACTGAGCTTGGCAATCAGCAAAGTGCGAGGGTCGGGGGCATAGGCAGTGCTGTCATTGCCGGTGCTGATGACTTCCCAGCTTGCCCCGTCTAGGGACTCGCGCTTTTCGTGCACGCTGCTGTTATCGGCTTGGCGGGTCAGGCGAAAGGAAGCTAGCTGGTTGCCCAGTTGCTGCGAATACACGCCGCTATAAGCCAACTGGCGTGCCGCTTGTGCCATCCGTTTGAGCTGTTGGCTGGCTTCGGCATCGGACAGGGGCACGGCCAAAGCCATGCTGCTCGCTGCCGTCAGGGCAGCTAGACAAGGAGCAAGATAAGGGTTCAACGCACGCCCTCGCTGGTATGGGTAGCTTTGACCAAAGCGGGATTGGTTTCGTCGTGGTGCGCCAGCAAATAGGCATTGTCTTCTAGGGCAGCCAGTACCGGCGTGGCGGCTTCGGGTGCGGTGCTGACCTGTACGGCCTCAGCGGGCTGCGACGCGCCATGCAGCCACTGATACCCCCCCAAGGCCGCAACGAAGGCGGTGCTGGCGGCTAGGGCGAACAGCTTGAGCCGCCCCGCAGCAGGGGCGGCGCGTGGCGGCACAGCGGCGGGGGCAAACAGGGTTGGCTCGTGAGCCAGCTGGGCGGCCACGCGGTCAGCAACGGACACCGCAAGATGGTTGGGCTGGCGCAGTGCATCACCAATCAGGTGGTAGCTGTGCCACGCGTCGGAGAGTTCGGGGTCGGTTTTAAGCTGCCCAGAAAGGTGTTGAACTGCAGCGGGGTCTAGTTCGCCGTCTATCCATGCAGAGAGTTGTTCTTTCATCAGGCACTCACCATCGTTTGTTCTGGGCAGGGGTTAACAAAGGCTTGAGCTGGGCAGAGATGGCATCCCGTGCACGGAAAATGCGCGAACGCACCGTGCCAATGGGGCAATCCATCGCAATCGCGATATCCTCGTAGCTCAAACCCTCCATTTCGCGCAGGGTAATTGCGGTTCTTAAGTCTTCAGGCAAGGTAGCCACCGCTTGGTTCACGGTTTCTACAATTTGCCGGTTCATATATTCGGTTTCGGGGGTGTTGAGGTCGGGGATTTGCTCGCCCGCACTGGTTTTGTCACCGTCCTCGTCTTCAAAGTCCGCAGAAAGAATCGGGCGTTGCTTGGCTGCGACCAAGTAGTTTTTGGCTGTATTGATGCCAATACGGTATAGCCAAGTGTAAAACGCGCTCTCCCCCCTAAAGCTAGGCAAGGCGCGGTAGGCTTTAACAAAGGCTTCTTGGGTGACATCTTCCACTTCGGCGGGGTCCCGCACAAAGCGAGACAGCAGACGTGCTAGACGGCGTTGGTATTTTTTGACCAAAAAATCGAAAGCGTGCTTGTCGCCATGCTGGACACGCCGCACCCATTCTTGGTCGATTTCCCTCTCGCTCATGCGCTGTGGAGGCCTCTGCCTGTGTAGTGGATTACATCGTGAAAAATAGCCCTTGATGGGCAGGTAATATGCCGCCGATTATAGCGCGGGATGGCGCAAAAATTGTATTTGCGGCTCAACCAAGCACTTGCTAGAATCAATCTTTGATTGAAGATGTCAGCGTATAAACAAGCGCATAACCCCGACACATGGAGACGCAACAATGATGACAGCCGGACAACGTTTCAGAGCAGCCGTAGCAGCCGAAAAACCTTTGCAAGTGGTGGGTGCAGTCACCGCCAACGCCGCCTTGCTGGCCGAGCAGTCTGGCTTTAAAGCCCTGTATCTTTCTGGCGGCGGCGTTGCTGCGTGCTCTTGCGGTATTCCTGACCTCGGCATCACCACACTAGAAGACGTGCTGATTGATGCACGCCGTATCACCGACGTGACCGACCTGCCTTTGCTGGTGGACATCGACACCGGCTGGGGCGGGGCGTTTAACATTGCTCGCGCCATTCGTGGCTTGGAACGCGCAGGTGTGGCCGCTGTGCACATCGAAGACCAAGTGCAGCAAAAACGCTGCGGCCATCGTCCTAACAAGGCCATCGTCACCCAAGAAGAAATGGTTGACCGCATCAAAGCCGCCGTAGATGCCCGCCGCGATGACAGCTTTGTGATTATGGCGCGTACCGATGCCTTGGCTGTCGAAGGCCTGCAATCCGCCATCGACCGTGCGTGCGCCTGCGTTGAAGCCGGTGCCGACATGATTTTCCCAGAAGCCATTACCGACCTCGCCATGTATAAGCAGTTTGCCGAAGCGGTCAAAGTGCCTGTGCTGGCCAATATCACCGAATTTGGCTCCACCCCGCTGTTCACTACCCAAGAGCTGGCCGAAGCCGATGTCTCTTTGGTGCTGTATCCCTTGTCTGCCTTCCGTGCCATGAGCAAGGCCGCGCTGAACGTCTACCAAACCCTGCGCAAAGAAGGCACACAAAAGAACGTGGTCGATACCATGCAAACCCGTATGGATTTGTACGAAACGATCAACTACCACGCTTATGAGCAAAAACTGGACTCCCTGTTTGCTCAAGGCAAAAACAAGTAAATCGTGACTGCCCCCAGCAGGACAATGCGCCGGCTGGGGCTCTTTTTGCCCTCAACACCCCCTACTTTATTTCAGGAGACACGCGATGTCCGAAGCTGTTCAGCCCCAAGCCCCTAAAGCCAAAAAATCTGTTGCCCTGTCTGGCGTGACCGCTGGCAATACCGCCCTCTGCACCGTGGGCCGTACCGGTAATGACCTGCACTATCGCGGTTACGACATCTTGGATGTGGCCACCACCTGCGAATTCGAAGAAATCGCCTACCTGTTGGTGCATGGCAAGCTGCCAAACAAAGCCGAACTGGTTGGCTACAAGAAAAAACTCAAAGCCCTGCGCGGCTTGCCAGCTAGCCTGAAAGTGGCACTGGAAGCCCTGCCAGCCGCCAGCCATCCGATGGACGTGATGCGGACAGCCGTCTCGGTACTGGGTTGCGCCCTGCCAGAAAAAGACGACCACAACAGCCCAGGTGCGCGTGACATCGCCGACCGCCTGATTGCTTCTTTGGGTTCGGCTTTGCTGTACTGGTACCACTTCAGCACCAACGGCAAGCGCATCGAAGTTGAAACCGATGATGACTCCGTTGGCGGCCACTTCTTGCACCTGCTGCACGGTGAAACACCTTCTGAATCGTGGGTTAACGCCATGCACACCTCGCTGATTCTGTACGCAGAGCACGAGTTCAACGCCTCGACCTTTACCGGCCGCGTGATTGCTGGCACAGGGTCGGATATGTACTCCGCCATCACCGGCGCGATTGGTGCGTTGCGTGGTCCTAAGCACGGCGGTGCAAACGAAGTCGCGTTCGAAGTGCAAAAACGCTACGACACCCCCGATGCTGCTGAAGCCGACATCAAGGCACGCGTTGACCGCAAAGAAGTGGTTATTGGCTTTGGCCACCCCGTTTACACCATCTCTGACCCCCGTAACAAGGTCATCAAAGAAGTGGCGAAAAACCTGTCGGTTGAAGCCGGCGACACCAAGATGTATGACATCGCCGAGCGTCTCGAATCCGTGATGTGGGACATCAAGAAAATGTTCCCGAACCTCGACTGGTTCAGCGCCGTGTCCTACCACATGATGGGCGTACCAACTGCCATGTTCACCCCGCTGTTTGTGATTGCTCGCACCACCGGCTGGGCAGCACACGTTATCGAACAACGTGAAGACGGCAAGATTATTCGTCCTTCCGCCAATTACATGGGTCCAGAAGATTTGACCTTCGTGCCAATCGCACAACGCTAATTGGACTTAAGAGGGGCGTTGGGCAACAAGCTCAACGCCCCTTCTGCCTTTTATCGACCAGATAAATCACCTGCTCTCTTCGGGATACTATGAACACTGCAAACCGCAAACCGCTCGCCGGTACCACGCTGGACTATTTTGATACCCCAGCCGCTGTCGATGCCATCCAGCCCGGTGCCTACGCCACCCTGCCTTACACCTCCCGCGTGCTGGCCGAAAACTTGGTGCGCCGCTGCGACCCCGCCACCCTGACCGACTCCCTCAAGCAGCTGATTGAACGCAAGCGCGACCTCGACTTCCCATGGTTCCCTGCTCGCGTGGTGTGCCATGACATCTTGGGTCAAACCGCGCTGGTTGACCTTGCCGGTCTGCGCGATGCCATCGCCGACCAAGGCGGCGACCCCGCACAGGTCAACCCTGTCGTGCCGACCCAACTGATTGTGGACCACTCCTTGGCTGTCGAATGCGGTGGCTTTGACCCCGATGCCTTCGCTAAAAACCGCGCCATCGAAGACCGTCGCAACGAAGACCGCTTCCACTTTATCGAGTGGACCAAAACCGCGTTTAAGAACGTGGACGTGATTCCTGCTGGCAACGGCATCATGCACCAAATCAATCTGGAAAAAATGTCGCCCGTGATTCAAGTGCGTGACGGCGTGGCCTTCCCAGATACCTGCGTCGGCACCGATAGCCACACCCCACACGTTGATGCTTTGGGCGTGATTGCCATTGGCGTGGGTGGCCTAGAAGCCGAAACCGTCATGCTGGGTCGTGCCTCCATGATGCGTCTGCCTGACATCGTTGGCGTGAAGCTGACCGGCAAGCGTCAATCCGGCATTACCGCCACCGACATCGTGTTGGCACTGACCGAATTCCTGCGGAAAGAGCGCGTGGTTGGGGCGTATGTCGAATTCTTTGGCGATGGTGCTGCCAGCCTGTCTATTGGCGACCGTGCCACTATCTCCAACATGACCCCAGAGTTCGGCGCAACAGCGGGTATGTTCTACATCGACGAACAAACCATCGCCTATCTGAAGCTAACGGGCCGTGAGCCAGAGCAAGTCGCCTTGGTCGAAAACTACGCCAAGGCCACCGGTCTGTGGGCAGATAGCCTTGTCAACGCCGAATACGAACGCGTACTGACCTTTGACTTGTCCACCGTGGTGCGCAACATGGCCGGCCCGTCTAACCCGCACAAACGCCTGCCGACCTCCGACCTCGCCGCACGCGGCATTGCGGTTGACCTCGACAAAGCCCAAGCCGAAGAAGCCCAAGGCCTGATGCCCGATGGGGCCGTGATTATTGCCGCCATTACCAGCTGCACCAACACCTCCAACCCCCGTAACGTGGTGGCCGCTGCCTTGCTGGCACGCAAAGCCAACCAATTGGGCTTGGTGCGTAAGCCTTGGGTCAAGTCGTCTTTTGCCCCAGGGTCTAAAGTCGCCCAGCTCTATCTGGAAGATTCGGGTCTGTTGCCTGAGCTGGAAAAGCTCGGCTTCGGGATTGTCGCCTTTGCCTGCACCACCTGTAACGGCATGTCTGGCGCACTCGACCCTGTGATTCAAAAAGAAATCATCGACCGCGACCTCTACACCACTGCGGTGCTGTCCGGTAACCGTAACTTTGACGGGCGTATCCATCCCTATGCCAAGCAAGCCTTCTTGGCTTCGCCGCCGCTGGTTGTGGCCTACGCCATTGCTGGGACGATTCGCTTCGACATCGAAAAAGACGTACTGGGCGTGGTGGATGGCAAAGAAATTCGCCTCGCCGACATCTGGCCTTCGGACGAAGAAATTGATGCCATCGTTGCAGCCAGCGTCAAGCCCGAGCAGTTCAAGCAAATCTATGTGCCGATGTTTGACCTTGGCACCGTAGAAGAAGCCGAAAGCCCGCTGTACGACTGGCGGCCAACCAGCACCTACATTCGCCGTCCGCCGTACTGGGACACCGAAGGCATGGGCGCGTTGGCGGCGAATCCACGCACACTGAAGGGGATGCGTCCGCTGGCCGTGTTGCCAGACAACATCACCACCGACCACCTGTCGCCTTCCAACGCCATCATGCTGAACAGCGCGGCTGGCGAATATCTGGCCAAGATGGGCTTGCCAGAAGAAGACTTCAACTCTTACGCCACCCACCGTGGCGACCACCTGACCGCCATGCGCGCCACCTTTGCCAACCCGCAGCTGGTGAACGAAATGGCCGTGGTCGATGGCCAAGTGAAGAAGGGTTCGCTGACCCGTGTTGAGCCAGAAGGCAACGTGGTGCGGATGTGGGAAGCCATCGAAACCTATATGAACCGCAAACAGCCGCTGATTATCGTGGCTGGTGCGGATTATGGTCAGGGTTCGTCGCGGGACTGGGCCGCCAAGGGCGTGCGTTTGGCAGGGGTAGAAGCCATTGCCGCAGAAGGCTTTGAGCGCATCCACCGCACCAACTTGATTGGGATGGGCGTGTTGCCGCTGGAATTCAAACCCGGCACCACCCGCCTGACCTTGGGGCTGGATGGCACTGAAACCTACGACGTAGAAGGCGACCGCACCCCCCGCGCCACGCTGACTTTGGTCATCCTCCGTAAAAACGGGGAGCGCGTTGACGTGCCGATGACCTGCCGTCTGGATACCGCCGAAGAAGTGTCGATTTACGAAGCGGGTGGCGTGTTGCAACGCTTTGCCCAAGACTTCCTAGAATCGAACAAGGCGGTTTAATCGTCTGACGTTGAACGCGCACTTACCCTGCGTGTTTTTTGGGCGGCACGGTCAACGTGCCGCCCTACTGCTATCTAGGAAAAATCACTATGGCTCATGTTCCCCAAATTAAAGTCCCTGCTACCTATATGCGCGGCGGCACCAGCAAAGGTGTGTTTTTTAACCTGCAAGACTTGCCCGCCCCTTGCCAAGTCCCTGGCGCGGCGCGAGATGCCTTGTTGTTGCGGGTGATTGGCAGCCCCGACCCCTACGGCAAGCAAATTGACGGCATGGGCGGCGCGACTTCCAGCACCAGCAAAACCGCCATTCTGTCCAAAAGCAGCCAGCCCGAGCACGATGTGGACTACCTGTTCGGCCAAGTTTCCATCGACAAGGCGTTTGTGGATTGGAGCGGCAATTGCGGCAACTTGACCGCCGCTGTCGGCTCGTTTGCCATTAGCGCGGGTCTGGTAGAAGCCAGCCGCATTCCGCAAAACGGGCATTGCACCGTCCGTATCTGGCAGGCCAATATCAGCAAGACCATCATTGCCCATGTGCCTATCACCAACGGTGAAGTGCAAGAAACCGGCGATTTTGAGCTGGATGGTGTGACCTTCCCTGCAGCTGAAGTGGCGGTTGAGTTTTTGAACCCTGCCGACGAAGGCGATGGCGAGGGCGGCGGGTCAATGTTCCCCACCGGCAATCTGGTCGATGATTTGGACGTCCCTGGCGTGGGCACGTTCAAGGCCACCATGATTAACGCGGGGATTCCAACCGTGTTTGTGAACGCCGCAGACATTGGCTACACCGGCACCGAGCTGCAAGATGCCATCAATGGCGATACCAAGGCACTGGCGATGTTTGAAACCATCCGTGCCTATGGCGCGTTGCGGATGGGGCTGATTCAGGACGTAGCAGAAGCGGCCAAACGCCAACATACCCCTAAAGTTGCTTTTGTCGCGCCACCAGCGGATTACGTTTCGTCCAGCGGCAAAGCGGTGGCAGGCAGTGACATTGACTTGTCGGTACGCGCCTTGTCGATGGGCAAACTGCACCACGCCATGATGGGCACCGCAGCGGTGGCGATTGGCACGGCTGCGGCCATTCCAGGGACGCTGGTCAACTTGGCCGCTGGTGGCGGCGAACGCACCGCCGTGCGCTTTGGCCACCCCTCTGGCACCTTGCGTGTTGGGGCAGAAGCCACCCAAACCGAGGGTGATTGGACCGTGACCAAAGCCATTATGAGCCGCAGTGCGCGGGTGCTGATGGAAGGCTGGGTACGGGTGCCGGGCGATACGTTTTGAGTAGGCAAGACCACTAATCCGCTCGCCGCGTAAAAACCAAGACCCCCACATGCATCACTGCAGTGGGGGTCTTGGTTTGGGTGGCGGGCAAGGCACCTCCCACCCGTTTTAAAGCCACGTTAAACCTTAAATTTTTTCACCAACTCGTCCAGCGAAGCCGCCAGTTCTTTCAGATTGCCCGCTGCGTCGCTGACCTCACGAACCGCTTGGTTATTCTCTTCGGTCATTTGGGCAATTTGCTCCACATTGCGAGAAATCAGGCTGCTGGTCGCGCTTTGGGTGCGCAGCTCTGCCGAGATTTCTGCCACGGTACTCAGCAACTTGCGGCTGCTCCCCTTAATTTGGGTCATCGAATCCCCCGCTTTGGCCGCCATCCGCACGCCCTCTTCGACCTTGCTACGGCCTTCTGACATGCCTTCCATTGTGGTTTGTGTGCCTCCTTGGATGGCCTGAATCATGCCGGCGATTTCTTGGGTCGATTTGGCGGTACGCTCGGCAAGCTGTCGCACCTCATCCGCCACTACGGCAAATCCACGGCCTTGTTCACCGGCGCGGGCAGCTTCAATTGCCGCATTCAGTGCCAACAGGTTGGTCTGATCGGCAGGCAATCTCTTTAATTACGTTGACGATGGCAGAAATTTGGTTGGATTGCTCGCTCAGGCTACAAATCAATGCGCTGGAATGGTTAAACGATTCCGCAATTTTATTGATTTCAACCACCGCGCCGTTGACTGCATTTTCGCCATGGGTCGAGAGCTCGCCCGCCTCAACCGCCATATCACGGGCATCGGTGGCACTGGTTGCGACGTGCTCAATACTCAGGGTCATTTCATCCATGGCCGTTGCCATCGAAGCCGTGGCTTCGCTTTGCTGGGTAGAGCCTGCCAGCACTTGGTGTGAGGTTGTGCTCATGCGCGAGGCTTCTTGTAGCAGCTGGTTAGAGGCGGTACTGATGTGCTCTATCGCCTCATGCAGCGCGGTTTGCATCTGCTTTATGCCAACCAACAAGCTGCTGTCGTCACTGGGCTTAATCGCAATATCAACTGATAGGTCGCCCGCTGCAATACGGCGGGTAACTTCTGCCGCATAGGAGGGTTCGCCGCCCAGCTCACCAATAATGCTGCGCGAAATGGCAAGGGTAATTACGATGGCCACCGCTGTGCCCGCCAACACCAAGCCGATAAAGGTATTTTTGGCCATATCAGAAACGGTTTCGGCATCCTTGAGATCCTGTGCAGTATTCTCAATGGCACGTTTTTCAATCTGCAGCACCACACTGGTGAGTCCATCAGCAACGTTACGGTCAACCCCTCTGACCTGTGTATCTGCAATTTTTCCGGCATTGGGGTTACTCTGATCAAAGGATGTCAGTGCTATGCGATATTTTATTCCCAGCTCGGTGTGCTTACTTCGGAGCACCTCCAGCTGCTCAGTAGAAATACCTTCTTTCCGCATAGACTTACCAGTCACATCCAGCATGTGCTGGACTTCTCTTTCGTGCAGATAAAATTCTGCTACGTATTTTTCAAAGTCAGGGGGGTTATTGCCCCGTACCAAAATATTTTTCCACGCCTGTACTTGCTCTTTAAAATGAATCCGCGCGCTTTCGATTGTGATTAGATTAGTGCTGGCAGCTTTGGCATCATCAATAATTTCTACTGTGTTCCCCAGCATGGCGTTCATGCCATACGTGCCCACGAAGCCAAAAACAATCAATAGTGTGGAAATAGCTAAAGAAAAAAGAAGTAGCTTGGTGCGTATTTTAAGGTTAGGCATAAAAATTCTCTGCTAAGTTGAGTTGTAAATTAATGGCTTTATTAAGATTAAGGCAATGCTGTTTTTTTGTTTAGCGTTAAAAATAATTTGATTTGAGCTAACAGAACAGAGACATCAAAAGGTTTAGTGTGGTAGGCCGAAAAACCTGCCGCGATACCCTCTTTGATATGGCTAGGCATGGCCAGTCCACTGATGGCAATGACCGGAATTTCAGCTGTGCGTAAGTCTGATTTTAGAATTTTCAGCGCATCCAACCCGCTGATGCCTGGCAAGCCAATATCCATCAAAATCATGTCTGGTAGATTACCCCGAATCATAACCAGCCCTTTTTCTGCATTGTGTGCAGTAAGAAGCTCCACGTTGGGGATGGATTTAAATAAATGGCGCATTACATTTAAGTTAACGGGGTTATCTTCAATGTAAATCACTTTGCCAAGGATGTTTTTGGGGGGGAGAGGTAGGTTTTCTGCAATGCAGCGACTTTCTGCCGAAAGGGCTACTGCCGCAGCGGGAAGCTCTACCCAAAAATGGCTGCCCACCCCCTCTTTACTTTCAAAGCCAATATGTCCATTCATCGCCTCGGCAAGCTGTTTGCAAATAGCTAAGCCGATACCCGAGCCTTCTGTGGTGGTGTTTTCTGCGCCAAGCCGTTGAAAAGGCTGAAAAACATATAGTTGATGCGACTGGGAAATGCCTGCGCCACTGTCACTGACAATGATTCGAACCATGCTACCAAGCTGCTGATAGCTCAAAGCAACATACCCCCCCGAGCTGGCGTATTTCACAGCATTGGAAACCAAGTTAAACAAAATTTGCCGCGTTCTCGTTTTGTCGGCAGTGATATTTATGGTTTCGTCACGCTCATGTTGAATGACCATGCCGTGGCTGGCAGCCAAGTCCCTCAGTGTGCCTTCTATCTCATTCACCAGCGGGGTCAGCGGAAAGGTTTCTTCTTTTAAGTCCAGCTGTCCTAGTTCGATATTGCTTAAATCGAGGGAATCATTAATTAGGCTGAGCAAATGTCGGCCGCTGCTTAAGATATGCCCAACCGGCTCTTTTTGAATCTCTTGCAGCGGGGATAAAGACCCCATTTCTAGCATTTGGGCAAACCCAATAATAGCATTCAGCGGCGTGCGTAATTCGTGGCTCATTTTGGCCAAGAAAAGCGATTTATTTTTATTAGCTTCTTCTGCTGCTTTGCAGGCAGAGACCAAGGCAATTTCTGTTTGTTTTTGTGCTGTAATGTCGGTGTTTACACCGACCATACGGGTGGGTTTTCCATCGCTATCTTTGGCTATAATGGTGCCACGGCATAATATCCACTTATAGTCACCATTTTTGCAACGCTGTCGAATTTGCACGGTGTAACGGGTTTTTTTTCCCGAAATATAATCGTCCAGCATTCTACGAGCCATATTAATATCGTCGGGATGGAGGCTTTTTAGCCACATATCAAAATCGAGAAAAAGGTTATTATTGTCTGCATAACCCAATATTTCTCTGTAAAGCGGCGAAAACTGTATCTGTTGGGTCTGGAGATTCCAATCCCAAATCCCATCGCCCGCGCCTTCTATCGCAAGGTTAAAGCGTTCTTCTGCAGTCCACTGCTCCGCCTCTGCTACCAAACGGCTATCAATACTTCGAACCGTCGCAATAACACGTTGCCCCTCGGGCATTTCAATCAGCCCTAGCCCCACATCAATCGAAATAGCTTGCCCGCTTTTAGTCATGCCACTTAATGCCACTCTGTTAGACATTTTCCGAATAGTAGGTGCTTCCAAATATTTAGTACGGTACTGGAGGTGTGCCGCACGGACAGAATAAGGTAGGAGCTTTTCAATAGAAGCACCTACCAGTTCATCGTACGGATAGCCAAAAAGGGTGACTGTTTGGTGGTTAATCCAGCGAATTACGCCTTCTTTATCAGAGATAACAACAGCATCTGATATAGATTCAAATACGGAGTATGGCATGTTTTTTGGTTCATTTCTTCTTCTGGATTTCTGCTTTTTTATTGAGGAATAGTTTGCCCAAAGGAGGGCAAAAAACGCGATTCAAAAACAAAAATTGGGGTGCGTTTTTTTGTTATAGAATTTTCCTAATATCATGTTTTTTTAGCCAAACCAGCAAAGCTTCTAGCGGCATGGGTTTGGCAATAAAATAGCCCTGTATTTGGTCGCACCCCAGCCCTCTGATTAAGTCAAGATCCGCTTGGGTTTCGACCCCCTCTGCCACGGTAGAAAGCTTAAGTTTGCGAGCCATATCAATGGTCGAAGCCAAAATGGCACGTCTGTCGGTGTTCTCGGCTGCACCCTGCACAAAGCTGCGATCTAGTTTTAGCTCACCAAATGGGATGCGCTGTAATTGTTCGATAGACGAATAGCCCGTGCCAAAATCATCAATAGAAAGCTTAAAGCCCTTTAATCTTAGCCGCGTCATCACATCTAACGAAGTAGCAATATCAGCCATAATGCCAGTTTCTGTAATTTCTAAAATTAGATTTTCTGCGACAAAATTGGTGGATTGAATACTGGCCAAAATAAATTCGGGCAAGCGAATATCTGATAACCAATTGGCCGAGATATTCACCGCCAACATTATCGAGAAGCCTGCCGCGCTCATCTGCGCCCCACCAATTAAAGCTTTTGTAATCAGCACTTCAGAAAGCGTGGCAATCAGGCCATGCCGCTCTGCAATGTCGATAAATACGCTAGGTGGAATTATATGGCCATTATGATTCCACCGCGCCAAGGCTTCTGCACCCACCACATTGAGCGTAATGGCATCCACTTTTGGCTGAAAGTGAACACTGAATTCGTCTAGTCGAATCCCTTCTTGGATGTCGTAGAGGGTAATGGTGTTAAGCGTCGCTTCTTCTATGCGGGGAGACGGGCAAGGCTGGATAAGCAAGGCCAGTAGTGAGGCTTGCGTCATGGGCTTTTTAAGCGACCCGTACAACGCCAGTCCTTTTGCGCGGGTCAGCTCGGCGGCGGTTTGCAGTAGCCGGTCATCCACCCCGCTGGCAAGAATAATCCCACCTTGGTAGCCCATCTTGGCCAGCTGTCTTAAAAACTCAATGCCATCCATGCTCGGCATATCGAGGTCGCTAATAATCAAGTCAAATGTGCTGTCTGAGGCATTTAGCTCTGCCAAGGCAACTTCGCCGCTGCCTACTGCTAGCACGTCCTGAATACCCAGCGCGGCTAACAACATACTACCTTGTCGGCGGGCTATGGGGTCGTCATCCACCATCAACACCCGTTTCGGGAGCTCAGAGACGTGCGACGCAACGACCAAAGCAGGCTGCAGCGGAGGGGTAAGATGGTGGATAACCGCTTCAATGTCACGCACGGCATAGTTCAGGTCGGTCAGCAGCATGGTGGCGGTATTGAGCCGCCCGCTCTGCGCCGCGCTTTCTAGGCTCTCAGCCAAATGGGCAAAGCGCATCGCCCCGACCATACGGGCAGAGGATTTGAGCCTGTGCATCATCAACGATAAACCATGGCCATCGCGGTGCGTCAACAGCCGCTGGCACGTTTGCAAATCAGCGTGAGCGGTGACGGTAAACAGGTCCACCAGTTCACGCGTTTGCGCCACCGGCACTTGGCCAATAATGCGGGCAAGATAGTTAGTGTCTAGCGTCGCGCCAAGGTTGTTGCTAGAGGGCTGGGGCGCGTCGGTAAAGGGCGTGACTGGCGATGACCTTGGCAACCATCGCGCCAGCAGGCGGCGTAAGTCGTCGAGCTCAATGGGTTTGGGCAGTGCGTCATCCATGCCCGCTGCACGGCAAGCGGCCAAGTCTTCGGGGTGGTTTAACGCACTGACAGCAATAATCGGGACATAGCCCCCACTGTCCCGCTCGGCAGCTCTAATGGCGCGGGTCAGTGCCAATCCATCCATATTGGGCATGTGCCGGTCGGCCAAAATCAGGTCATGCCCACCGGCTTGCCACTGCGCCAAGGCTTGTGTGCCATCAGTTGCCAAATCGGCATCAAAGCCCAATACATCTAGCTGCATCCGCAATACTGCACGGTTTGCGGGGTTGTCTTCGGCCACCAAAATACGCCGCCGCGTCCCTTCTTGACCGGCGGCAACCGTCAGGGACTTGGGCAATATGGTGGGGGTAGCAATAAATTCGTCGGTGTCGATATGCTTGACCAGCGCGTTCATTTGGTCGCTGAGGACTTCGCCCCCATGACGTATCTCTTGGATTTGCTCAGCGATATCGGCATCCAGCAGTGGATTCATCTGCAAAATTTGGGCGTGGCCAAGAATTGCATTCAGCGGAGTGCGGAGCTGGCCGACCCAGTTGGCTAGTCGCTCAGTTTTGCGCCGATTGGCTTGCTCGGCGGCATCTTTTGCCCGTAGCAGGCTATCAATCACTTGCTGCTGAAGGTGTCGTACCCGTGCGGCTTCCAAAATCGTGGCGTAGGTTGCTGTAAGAGGAGAGAGAAAAGACTCTGTGCTGGCATCGTAGCCCCCCGCACGGTTCGCTAACGCCACGACACCGACTGTTACATTGGCATGAAGAACGGGGAGACCTATAAAGGCATTAAGGGGAGGATGTCCCTTCGGCAGCTTACCGCTGCGGGGATCATGGGTAGGGTCGTTGGCAATGACCACCTCACCTGTCCGTAATACGGCACCAAACAGTGTGTCGAGATTGCGAAACGCCATGCCTTTTTTTTGGGTGTCTTCATGAAGCTGGCGGGTGTGGGCATCCCCTTCTACATTAGAGAGGGCATGTGTTTTGAGGTAGGCTGTGCCATCTGGCTCGTAAAGGACTTCAGCAATAAAGCCATAAGCACTCTCTGTCAGCAATAGCATGGCATCAAGTAGCAAAGCAGAGGTCGAGGCGAGGTTATGTGTCAGCATAAAATGCTGTAGTGCGCGGCTGAGCGCATCTAGCAAGCGTGCTTGACGTTCTTGAGCTTCTTGTATTCGCTTTTGCTCAGTAATGTCGGTGCGAATAGATACATAAAGCTCGGGCAAACCATATTCATCCACAATAGGCAAAATGGAGCTTTGCACCCAATAAGCACTGCCATCTTTGTGCCGGTTTTGCACTTCACCATGCCAGCTTTGTCCGCTAGACAGCTTTTGCCACATCTCTTCGAACATCGACTGCGGATGGCGACCCGACTTGATAAGACGGTGATTGTGGCCAATCAGTTCTTCTCGGCAATAGCCACTGGTCAGGCAAAACTTTTCGTTTACATCAATGATGCTGCCGTCTGGTGTGGTCACAGACACAATAGCGTGGGCATCCAGCGCACTTCTCAAGCTTTTAAGCTGATTCCATGCTAGCCGCCGCTGGCTATAGGCCGCATCAAACAAGCGAAATTGCTTGGCTTGCGCCATCGTGGCTGCAACCAGTAAGCGTGCATCAACCGGCTTAAGCAAAAATGCTTCGCCACCGGCATGACGTGCGGCCAATTGCATCTCGATCGTATCGGTTGCGGACAGATAAACCACTGGTAGACGCGCAAAACGCTTATCTCGGCGCAGCGAGGTGGCGATATCAATGCCGAGGCCACCGAGCTGTGCGGCCTCAAGTACGCAGACCTCGGGAGAAAAGTGCGCCAAGCATGCCCGTGCGGCGGCTTGGGTTTCGACCACCTGTACCGAAAAACCTGCAGCTTGTAATGCCGCCAAGGCGGCTGAGGGCTGTTCCTCAGCGGTTTCTACCAGCAAAACACGGTAGGGGGTGCGGGGTATCCATGCTAATCCTGCTAGCGCGGTAATCAGCCGAGGCACATCCAAAGGCGTGTCCAGCAGCAGGCTTGCACCGACCCGTCTTGCGGCGACTTGAACTTCAAAATCATCGGTATCCACCACGGCGACCAGCGTCGCTCCCGCCAAAGCCAGCGGCGGTTGAGCAGCAAGACCTGTCGCACTGGCCAGCAAGACGGTGTGGATGGGGTCGGGGAGGTGTCGGGTCTCCGTCCAATTTGCTACGTGGTTCGTTGCAAATCCCAGCAGATGTAGTGTCCGCAGCAGCTTTACGCTACCCGCAAAGTGCTCACCCACCACGGCAAAAGTCCAGCTACTGGGGCTAGGCGGGAGAATGTCTTGGTTGAGGGGTTCAATGAGGTGCGCTTCAAGAAACAGCTCGGCCAGCTCGTGAACGGCGGCCAGGACGGGCTCTAGCCGCTCTTGAGGCGGGGTATCCCGCAAAAATTCGCCTAAAATTTTGACCAGCGTATCCGCCCGCCCCACGGCCTCAAGGTGGGCCAGCCGCTTGGCCTCATCAGCGCATTGCTTTACCACATAGATAAGCTGTGCGCCGTGCACACGGTTCCAGCCGCTTGCTTCTATTTTATCGATGGCATCGCCCAGTTGGCGTGCCAGTACTTGTCGTTTTTCCGTCATGATAGATTCGCTTTCATGCCGCTATTTTTCTGGTGAGATGCTCAACGACGGCGCGTAAGACAGGAAAGGGAATCGGCTTGGGATACACCGGCACGCCGAGGGGCAACCCGCCATGGGCTTGAATGGCTTCCATGGTTAGGGCAGTCACCACGATAACCCGCCCCCGAATGGCCGCCACTTGGTTTTTTAAGCTGCGAATCATTTTGAAGCCATCCATTTCTGGCATGGCAAGGTCGGCAATGATGAGGTCTGGCCGATGCCGCCCAATGAGTAGCAGCCCTTCAAAGCCATCATTTGCCATCAACAGCTGAACAGGGAACCCCCATTCGGAAAACTGCCGGCGATACAGGGCTTGCTGCACGGGGTCATCTTCAACCACCAAGACCTTAAAAGGCTCAGGGGCGGGCTCGGTACGACAGACCACTTGCTGGCGCATTTGAATCGCGTCAATCACCTCAATAGGGATGCGTCGATGCCCTCCTGCGGTTTTCCACGCAGGTAAGATGCCCGTTTCTACCCATGATTGGATGGTAGACAGCGCAACCCCCAAACGAGAAGCCGCCTCACGAGTGGAAAGAAAGTCTTGTTTTGGTAGGGAAAGGCAGCGGTTCATCCGTCTCTCGGTTGTCTCGATAAGGAGCCAAATAGGCATGAGGCGTTTACGATATACTTAATTTGACATTTTAAGTTTGCTAAAAATGGTATTTGTCATGCGAAAAAGAATAGCAGCATTCGTCATTTTCGTCATTGTTGCTGCCCAGCCAACAGCAGGGGGTTCATGACCACGGGGGGGCGCTAACACCCTATTTTTTTTACCTGATGGTATAGTTTATTTTGTCTAGTCCGAATCAAAAAACGCATAGTGTTTTCATTTACTATGCGTTTTGGCTTTTTTGGGAGTGGTAAAATTTCAGCGTAACATGTTGATTTTTATGGATATATCCTCAAAATAAAACGCTGGGTAGCCACCGCCCCCTAAATGGGCGAGGAATATACTTGAGCATTTTCTGTACCAGCTCAAGGCAGACTCTGCGGCCTTCTGGAGGGGGTACGGCAAGCCGGTCGCCCCCCCCTTTTCTACCCTGCTAATAAAATCCAAAATGCGCCGCTTCCAGTGCCATCAACGAAGCTGACCCCGCCCGCAGCGTCACCAGTAAGCTGTGTACTTCGGGAAAAAGCCGCGCAAAGTAAAACTGCGCAGTGGCCAGCTTGGCATCGTAAAAGGCAGTATCGCCGCCCGCTGCCCGTTTTTCCAGCGCGACTTTACTCATCCACGCCCAGAAAAAGCCGTAGGTGAGATGCCCCAGCAGCCGCAAATAATCAGTGGCCGCTGCCCCTGCCTCGTCCTTATTCACCATGGCCTGCATCCCGATGTGCAGGGTGACTTCGCCCACGTCGGTCAGAAGCTGGGTCAGCGCGTCAACCATCGGCCTTAGCGTCGTATTGCCCGCGTTGGCTTGGCAGAATTTGTGTATCAGCTTGGTAAACGCCCGCAGCTTCTGCCCTTGGTCGAGCAGCACCTTGCGCCCCAACAAATCCAAGGCCTGAATACCATTGGTGCCCTCGTAGATTTGCGAGATGCGGCAGTCGCGCACCAGCTGTTCCATGCCCCATTCGCGGATAAAGCCATGTCCGCCGAAGACCTGCATCCCAAGGTGGGTGGCGGTGTAGCCGTTGTCGGTCATAAAGGCTTTGGCCACCGGTGTCAGCAAGGCGACAAAATCCGCCGCCTGTTGGCGGGCTTGGGCATCGGTGGATTTGGCTTCGATGTCGAGTTGCAAGGCCAGCCACGCCGAAAACGCCCGCCCTGCCTCGGTATAGGCTTTTTGGGTCAGCAACATGCGGCGCACATCGGGGTGGACAATAATCGGGTCAGCCGCAAGGTCGGGGGCTTTGCTGCCGGTTAAAGACCGCATTTGCAGCCGTTCTTTGGCATAGCTTAACGCCCCTTGGAATGCCGCCTCGCCCAGCCCCAAGCCCTGCATCCCACAAGCCAAGCGGGCGGTATTCATCATGGTAAACATACAGCCCAAGCCTTTATTGGCCTCGCCCACCAGATAGCCTTGGGCTTGGTCAAAGTTGAGCACGGCAGTAGCGTTGGCCTTGATGCCCATTTTGTGCTCCAACGCCCCGCAACTCACGGCATTGCGCCGCCCCACGCTACCGTCCACGTTGGGTAAAAACTTGGGGACAAGGAACAGCGAGATACCCTTGACCCCCTCGGGGGCATCCGGCAGCCGTGCCAAAACCAAATGCAGGATGTTGTCGCTGAGGTCGTGCTCGCCCGCCGAGATGAAAATTTTGGTGCCGGTGAGGGTGTAGCTGCCATCGGGCTGGGGATGGGCGCGGGTTTTAATCAGCCCAAGGTCGGTGCCGCAATGGGGCTCGGTCAGGCACATCGTCCCCATCCAGCGCCCCGCCACCAGTGGCGGCAAATAGGTGGCTTTTTGGGCAGGAGAGCCGTGGGCATGGAGGGCGGCATACACCCCATGCGCCAAGGCGGGATACATCGACCATGCCACATTGCTGCTGCACAGCATTTCCATCACCGGAAACACCAGTGTTTTCGGCATCCCTTGCCCCCCAAATGCGGGGTCGCAATCCAGCGCAGGAAAGCCCAATTCACAATAGGCGTGATAGGCGGCCTTAAAGCCCGCTGGGGTGGTCACGCTGCGGTCGGCAGGGTGATAGGTACAGCCAGCTTCATCTGCGGCACGGTTCAGCGGGGCGACTTCGTACTGGCAAAAATCTGCCGCCGCTTGCAGGTAAGCCGCCAAGACATCTTGGGTGGCCTCCTCGTAGCTGGAGAAGGTTGATAGCACGGTTTGCACCTGAATGACTTCATTCAGCACAAAATCAAAATCACGGAGGGGGGCGGTATAAGCGGGCATGACAAGTCTCCCAAAACGGGTAAGGGGAAGGCGAGGGTGGTGCAAGGTTGTACCCTCACCAAGCAGCGCAGCTGTGTGCGATAACCACAAATGTAACGGGGAGGTTACCGGTCGGCAAGCATTGCAAACAATCGTTTCAATGCGAGCCATGCCGTGTGCGTCGTGTTTTTTGGTCGGTTTTGGGGATGTCATGCCGAAAATTGTAGGGAGAGTGACCCGCAGCAGTGGGGGAAGGGGTCAAGTTATTGCATAATGGTGGGTAGTTTTCATCTCGATTTTTTATTAGGTCGGTGTAACACGACCCCAGTAATAACCCCGCACTGCCAGTTCCAAAAACGGGGAGATCTGCTCAACACAAGGATAGACCATCATGGCTGATTACGATGAAGCAGCAGAAACCAATGCGTTTGGCTTGTCGATGCAAGAAAACGAAGATGGCAAACTGCTTCTAACCTTCGCGCCCAATGACTTGCGCTTTAAAATCGACCCCGAAGGCCTGCGGCGCATGGCGACCGAACAAGGGCATGGCATGCTGTGCTTTGACGAAAAAGCCCTGCTCAACGCCGCCCGCTCTGTGCAGAAAAATGAACCTTTTTTTGGCTCGATTGCTACCCGCCTAGATGCTGAGTATCACGTTGTAATTTCCTCCGATCGGCTGATAGCACAAATCAAAATCCACCCGCCTTTTGGCGGCAAGGCACTTAACCTAGACGATGCGTTTAAGGCGGTTGCCGATGCCCGTATTTCGTTTGGCTTAGACAAAGCCAAAGTGGTCTTGGCCATGAATAGCGAGCTTGGCCGCCCCGTTGAAATTGCCAAGGGTGTGGCGGCGATTATTGGGCGCGACACCCGCTTTGAACCGCTGGTTGATGTCAACCGCGAGCGCGTCCCCCGTGAAAAAGAAGATGGGCGGGTCGATTGGCGTGATTTGGGCGACATCCCTATCGTCAACCCTGGCGACCCTGTGATGCGCCGCTACCCGCCAGAAAAAGGCGTGATTGGCCGCGACATCTACGGCAACACCGTCCATACCGTCGATGGCAAATTTGTCGATTACCCACACAAACTCGAAGGGGTGGAGCGTGACCCGCACGATGCCACCTTGTTACGCGCCGCGATTGTGGGGCAACCTGTTTTGCTGCGGGATTCAGTCAAGGTCGAGCCCATCATTAAAATGCCTGGGGTCAATATCAGCTCCGGCAATGTGACCTTTGTGGGCAGCGTCATTATTAACGGTGATGTGCAAGCAGGGATGCACATTAAAGTGGATGGCGATGTCACCGTCGATGGCACGGTAGAAGCCGCGACCATCGAAGCAGGCGGCAGCATTATCGTAAAAGGCGGCATTGTCGGGCAGGGTGGCGGTAAGCAGCGCGACAGTGCCCCCTCGGCGGCCACCCCCAGCCTGCACGCCAAAGCCGACATCCGTGCCAAATATGCCGAAAATGCCGTCCTGATTGCCGAAAAATCGGTATTTATCGAAGAGGCGGTGATTGAGTGCGATATTACCGCCCTAGAGTACGTCACCATCGGCACAAAAGGGCGGCGCAAAGGCTACATTATGGGGGGACGTGTTCGCGCCACCTTGGGCATCAAAGCCGAGTTTTTGGGCGGACCAGGTAGCCGCCAAGCGCGGGTGATGGTCGGGGTGAATCCCTTGCTGCAACAGCGCATCGAAGAGAAGAAACAGCGCATTGCTGCCCTCGTAAAAGAAGAAGCGGACTTGAAAAAGCTAATTCAATTCCTCGCTGACAAGCCCGACCGCCAAGATACCATGCAAAAAGCAGAAAATACCCTGCGCCGTATCCAAGACAGCCGCGCCGATACCTTTGTCGAAGAGCGTGCCCTGACCGTCGATGCCGAATTGGCCGAGCACGCCAAGGTGGAAATTGGCGTGCGCGTTCATGCTGGCTCAACAGTGAATGTAGGTAAAGCGTCCATGTTTATCCCTGAAGACACCAGCTTTGGGGTGTTCCGCCTAGACCAAAATCAAGTGGTATTTAGCCGTGCCTAAAGCCTGTTCCTGCCCCATGTTACGCGACATGGGGCAGGCTCCCCTGCTTTACTTACCCAACGTTCTTTAAAGGTCAAAAAACAGCGAATGCCCCCTGTTGATACACACCGCTCGGTTTCCTCGTTCCTATTTATTATCTGCGTTTTTTTGCTGTCTAGCGTGCTGGGTGGCATCTTTATCTGGCAGGCAGAGCAAGACCGCCTCGCGGCCGAGCGTGCACGGGTTGCAGACTTAGTAAACAATCACGCAGCTACGCTGCAAACCCACATTGACCGCTCATTGTCCGCCACTTACGCCTTGGCGGCTTTGGTGCGTCAAGCCCACGGTAGCCCCCCCGAATTTGACGATATCGCACGGCAAATGCTGCCCTTTTACCCTGGTGTTTCCTCGCTATCACTAGCCCCTAAAGGCGTAGTGCAGCAGGTGTTTCCACATCAGGACAATACTAAGGCGCTGGGGCTAGACCTCTTCAAAGACCCGATTCAAAACCGTGAGGCTATGTTATCGCGGGAAAGCGGCAAGCTCACCTTGGCTGGGCCGCTCACCCTTATGCAGGGGCATTTGGGAGTGGTGGGGCGGTTGCCTATTTTTATGGATGACCGCAAAGGCGTACCTGTCTTTTGGGGTTTCTCCATGGTGGTGATGCGTTTTCCTGACATGCTGACCCCCGTGCAACTTCCCAAACTGGTTGAGCGTGGGTTCGACTACACCTTGTGGCGGCAAATTCCCGGTAGCAAAGGCCGACAGATGATTACCACCTCATCCGTACAGCCCTTACTAGAGCCCGTTGAGCGGCACTTTGACGTCCTCAACGGCACATGGGTGCTGAGCGTCGCCCCCACCCAAGGCTGGGG
Source organism: uncultured Neisseriales bacterium (assembly GCA_937871815.1). Taxonomy (GTDB): domain Bacteria; phylum Pseudomonadota; class Gammaproteobacteria; order Burkholderiales; family Aquaspirillaceae; genus Rivihabitans. The sequence goes on along the minus strand of CALMOJ010000145.1, from coordinate 7,592 downwards.
GGCCCCACTGGGTTTATTACTGAGAATTATGGCCTGCCTTATCTGCAGCACGGCCTTGGCTTCATTGGTGTATCTGCTGCTGGCACAACGCAGACGGCAGGCTGAGCTCGCCCGCCGCAACGCCGAGGCACACACCTACCAAACCGAGCTGGCTCGCGCCCAAGCCGCTGCCCATATGGGGAGCTGGCTACTTGACGTGCCCACAGGCTTGGTGCGGTGCTCCGCAGAAATCTATCGGATTTTTGGGTTGGTGCAAGATTCGCCGGTCAGCAGTGCCACGTTTTACAGCTATGTCCACCCCGACGACCACCAAATCGTCCGCGCCGCATGGAAATCGGCACTTAATGGCACGCGCTATGACGTGGAATACCGCATTGTCATCAACCAGCAAACCCGTTGGCTGCACAACCAAGCACGGCTATCCTACGCCCCCAATGGAAACTTGACCCAAGCAGCAGGGATTTTGCAGGACATTACCCTACGCAAAGAGGCCGAAGCCCAAATTTTGGCGACGCAAAGCAAGCTGCAAGCCACGTTCGATGCCATCCCCGATTTGCTGTTTGAGCTGGACGTGATGGGCTATTACCACGATGCTCATGCCCCGCATAATGACTTGCCGCTATTGTCCACGGCAGATCTGGTGGGCAAACGGGTGCAAGACGTGCTGCCGGCCGAATCTGCCGAAATCATCTTGGCCGCGCTACAAGAAGCCCAAGCCACGGGGCAGTCTAATGGCAAGCAATACGCCATTTCGCTGCCGCAGGGCGCGATGTGGTTTGAGCTATCGGTATCGCGCAAAGCCACCGACCATGATATTCCTGCGCGATTTATTGTGCTGTCGCGGGATATCTCGGAGCGAAAACGCACCGAGGCTATCCTCCAAAGCCGCACCCAAGAACTAGCCTTGCACAACCAAGTGTTGCAGCAAGTCAGCCAAGGGCTGCCCCTGCGCCAAATCCTAGAAACCTTGGTGCTGGAAGTCGAAAGCCAGCATACCGACGTGCGCTGTGCTATTTCCTTGCTAGACGATGCCGGTACCCACCTCAACCACGGTGCAGGGCCTAGTCTGCCGGACTTCTACAACCAAGCCATCAATGGGCTAACCGTGGGCGAGGGCGAAGGGTCGTGCGGCACGGCGGCCTATCGTGGCAAGCGGATGATTGTCGAAGACATCGAAATCCACCCCTACTGGGAGCCCTTTCGAGCTTTGGCCTATCGGGTGGGGCTACGCGCCTGCTGGTCGCAACCGATTCTGAATAGCGAAGGACGGGTGCTGGGGGTTTTCGCGCTCTACCACGCCATCCCTGCACGCCCATCAGACACCGATATCGCCCAAATTGAAAGCTATGCCAAGCTGGCCGAGCTGGCGATTGAACGCCGCCAAGCCGAAAAAAATCTGCGGATTGCCGCTGTGGCTTTTGAAACCCAAGAGGGCATTTTTGTCACCGATGCCCGCTATATTATTTTGCGGGTCAATCAAGCTTTTACCACCATCACCGGCTATACCACCGAAGAAGCCGTTGGGCAAACCATGTATCTGCCTGGCAGCGACCGCAATAACGCCTCTTTTTACGATGAAATGTGGACGCATATCCACGATACCGGCTCGTGGCAAGGGGAATTGTGGAATCGACGTAAAAATGGCGAGCTCTACCGCGAATGGCTCACCATGACGGCGGTGACCGGTGACGATGAAACCGTCAGCCACTATGTGGGCACGCTCACCGATGTCACCCAGCGTAAGGCCGCCGAAGAGCAAATCAAGCAACTGGCCTATTACGACCCCCTGACCCGCCTGCCTAACCGCCGCTTACTGCTGGACCGTCTACGGCGGCGGATTGCCTCGGGCAGCCGGTCGCCAAGGCAAGGGGCGTTGTTTTTTATTGACCTTGATAACTTCAAAGCCCTGAACGACAGCATGGGGCATGATGTTGGCGATGTACTCTTGCGTCAGGTCGGCGAACGGCTGCTGGCCAGTGTGCGCGAAACCGATACGGTGGCACGACTGGGGGGCGATGAATTTGTGGTGATGCTAGACGACCTCGGCGACGCTGGAGAGGTGGCGGCCAAGCAAGCCAAGAAAATCGGCGAAAAAATCCTCGCGTATCTAAACCAGCCCTATCGCTTGGTGGGGATGGAGCACCATAGCACGCCCAGTATCGGCATTACCCTGTTTAGCGGCGCGGATCAAACGGTTGAGCAGTTGCTGAAGCAATCCGACTTTGCGATGTATCAAGCCAAGGCGGCAGGACGCAATGGGCTGTGCTTTTTTGACGCGGCGATGCAAATCACCGAGCAAGCAGACACGCGACTAGAAGAAGAACTGCGCCAAGCCCTTGAAGAGGGACAACTGCGGCTACATTATCAGCCGCAAGTGGATGAGCAAGGTAAGATGACCGGTGCCGAGGTTTTGGTGCGCTGGCAGCACCCCCTGCGCGGCTTAATTTACCCTAACGAATTTATCCCCCAAGCCAAAGAAACAGGGCTGATTCTCAAAATTGACCAGTGGGTGTTAGAGGCTGCGTGTGCGCAGCTTGTGCTCTGGGCAGCGCAAACCGAGATGGTACACCTGACTTTGGCGGTCAATATCAGCTCCCGCGAGTTTAGGCAGCCGAACTTTGTTAGCGCAGTGCAAGCCATTCTGCGAGACACGGGTGCCGACCCAAGCAAGCTGAAGCTCGAAGTCACCGAAAGCGTTCTGCAAGGTGATTTGCCCGATATTATTGCCAAAATGACCGCTCTCCGTGCCGAGGGCGTGCGCTTTTCACTGGATGACTTTGGGACGGGGTATGCCGTCCTGCCTGACCTCAATACCCTACCTTTAGACCAGCTCAAAATTGGTGAAAGCTTTGTTGCCGATATTTTGACCTCGCCGAATGGTGCGGCGGTTGCCCGAACGTTGATTGCCTTGGGACAAAACTTGGGGCTAGAGGTGATTGCAGAAGGGGTTGAGACCGAAGAGCAGTACGCTTTCCTTGCTGATTTAGGTTGCCGCGCGTTCCAAGGCTATTTGTTTGGCCAGCCGGATGGTGTGGGGGCTTTGCAGGCTGCCGTACAACGCGAAATTTAACCTCTCAGCACAAGGTTTTTCATGACCAAGACCCAAGTCAAATGGGGGGTGATTGCCTTTGCCCTCCTTGTTTTTGCTGGCATTAAGTTTTTTGCGATTTCCTATTTTCTTAACAAAAACGACGCGCCCACGGTGATGCACCACTGCGGCGACCTTAGCCAGCCCTGCACACTTTCCCCCCAGCTTCGCGTCCAATTTGCCGAGCCTCCCCGCCACGGCCAGCCTTTTTTGGTAAGGGTAGACAGTACAGGGTCTTTGCCTCCTGTCGGTGAGTTTTCGATGGCGGACATGGAAATGGGCATGGCACGGTTTACTTTTACCGCCACCACGCCCCCGCACTGGGAAGCCAAAATCATGTTGCCCGTGTGTGTCACTGGTCGCCAAGACTGGTTGATGGTGTTGATCGTGGACGGGAAGCGGCTGCAGATTCCTTTTACAGCGCATTAAGCTTCAGCCCGATGGGGTCTCAATTACCCTCCCGATGTCGGGTTGAAACCCGACCTACAGCGGGTGTGGTAATGCGCATGTTGCACCTTTCAAAGTCGGTTCACCGCTGCCTCGCCGCGCCTGATTCATGCACAAAAAAACCGCCGCACTGAGGGTCAACTCAGGCGGCGGTTTTTTTGTGGCACGTCAGGGGGGGGTAGCCCCCTGATGCAATCAGCAGCTTACGCTTGGTCAGCGATAGCTTGTTTGACTTGTTCCAGGCCAGAGGGGTCGTCCAGTGTGGTCAGGTCGCCAGGGTCGCGGCCTTCGGCAATTGCTTGAATGGAGCGGCGCAGCACCTTGCCTGAGCGGGTTTTGGGCAGTTGCAGCACAAAATGGACTTGCGAAGGGTTGGCAATCGCGCCCAGCTCTTTGCCCACCATGGCAATCACTTCACGCGCCAGTCTTTCTTTGGCTTCGGGCGAGGCAGACAAAATAGCGGGGTCTTTGACCACGGCAAACGCCATCGGCACTTGACCCTTCAGCGAATCGGCCACCCCGACCACGGCGCATTCGGCGATGGCATCGTGGACGTTGACCGCTTCTTCGATTTCACGCGTGCCTAAGCGGTGGCCGGCCACGTTAATCACGTCATCGGTACGCCCAAGGATAAAGTAGTAGCCGTCTTCGTCTTTTACGCCCCAGTCAAACGAGGAATAAACCTGCTGCCCCTTGAAGCCGGTGAAGTAGGTGCTGACAAAGCGTTCGTCTTGCTTCCAGATGGTGGACAAGCAGCCCGGTGGCAGCGGCGGCACAACGGCCAGCACGCCTTTTTCGCCGGTCGCCACTTCTTCGCCGGTGTTTTCGTTCAGCAGCTTGAGGTTAAAGCCGTAGGTTGGGAAGGACGGGCTGCCAAATTTAACCGGGGTGTCTTCAATCCCTGGCATGGCAGACAACATCGGCCAGCCGGTTTCGGTTTGCCAGTAGTTGTCGATAATCGGCACGCCGAGTTCGCGGGAAATCCAGCTGGCGGTCGGTTCGTCCAGCGGCTCGCCTGCCAAGAATAGGTAGCGCAGGGAGGAAATGTCGTATTTCTTCATCCATGCGGGGTCTTGCTTTTTCAGCACGCGCACGGCTGTCGGCGCACTAAACATTACGCTGACTTTGTATTTTTCGACGATTTGCCACCAGATGCCTGCGTCAGGGCGGGTCGGTAGCCCTTCGTAGACAATGGTTGCCATGCCGGCAATCAGCGGGCCATAGACGATGTAGGAGTGCCCCACCACCCAGCCGATGTCGGAGGTGGAGAAGTAGGCTTCGCCGGGCACGCCGCTGTAGATGTGCTTCATGGAGGCGGCGAGGGCAACGGCGTAGCCGCCGGTATCACGCTGCACGCCCTTGGGCTTGCCGGTGGTGCCAGAGGTATAGAGGATGTAGCTCGGGTGATTGGATTCGACCCATTCGCACGGTACTTTGGCATCAAGGTGCTGGGCGCGTTGCTCGGCGTAGTCCACATCACGGCCAGCAACCCGCACCATATCGGGGTCTAGGTTGCGGTTCACAATCAGCACGGTGGCGGGGGGGTGTTCGGCGCAGGAGAGGGCTTCATCGACCAAGTGTTTGTAGGGGATGATTTTGCCGCCGCGCATCCCAGCATCGGCGGTGACCATCACTTTGGGCTGGGCATCGTCAATACGGGTGGCGAGGCTGTGGGCGGCAAAGCCACCAAACACGACCGAGTGAATCGCACCCAAACGCACGGTGGCCAACATGGCGAAGATGGCTTCGGCAATCATCGGCATGTAAATCAGCACGCGGTCGCCTTTGCCTACGCCTTGGGCTTGCAGCACGGCAGCGAAGCGGTTGACCTCGCGGTGGAGCTCTGCAAAGGTGTAGGTGACTTCGGTATTGGTTTCGGTGGAAATGTAAATCAGGGCGTTTTTGTCGCCATGCTCGGCCAAATGGCGGTCTACCGCGTTATGGCACAGGTTGGTTTCGCCGCCCACAAACCAGTCGCGGAACGGGGGATTGTCAAAGCGCAGCACCTGTTCAAACGGCTTGTGCCAGTCGATATATTCGGCTTGCTCTGCCCAGAAGGCTTCAGGTTGTTCGATAGAACGCTGATGGAATGCGAGGTAATTACCTGCCATTTGTCTCTCTCCGGCACACATACAAAATGGGGAATGATAAAAGGTCGCCACATCGGGTTGTTTTTATGGGGTGGCTGACCCGTGTTCAACCAAGCAGTTGCTTGATAACCGATTACATTACCGCTTCACGCCGAGAGGGTCAACGGCAATCAAAAATCCTTACCCGACCGCCAAATTGAAAACACAATCCACAGACTATTGAACAGTGCCAGCATAAAGCCCAAAAACCCAAACAGCGGTAAACCAAACAGTTTGGGGCCGGCATTGACCGTCATCACAATCGACGAGCCGATAATCAAACAGCCGGTCACAATGCCCAGCGTCAGGCGGTTCGCGCTCTTGTCGAGTTGCTGGCCAAAGTGGTCAAGCCGCTTTACGTCGATGTCGATGCGGAACTTGCCGCGCTTCACTTCGCTGGCAAAGCGGGCGATGCCACGCGGCATATTGCCCAACATCCCCAACAGCTCCAGCACGCTGACCCGCCCTTTGTGCAGCAGATTGGCGGGCTTGTAGCGGTCTAGGATGATTTGCCGCACAAACGGGGTGAGGTGCGCCACCATCTGGAAATGCGGGTCAATTTGGCGGGCAAAGCCTTCTAGCGTAATCAGGGCTTTGAACAACATGCTTAAATCAGACGGCAACATAATGGCGTGGTCGCGCATCAAGCCCATCACGTCGTTAATCAGTTGCGCCATATTCAGGTCTTTGACCTGCACATGTTCGTACTGAAACAAAAATTCGCCGATGTCTGCCGCCAGCCGGTCTTCGTCCACTTGGGCACTGCCGGTCCATTCAATCAGCACGTCGAGCAGGCCTTTTTCGCTGCGGCGCGACAAGGCGGCGAGTAAATCCACCAGCTCATCCCGCCGCGCAGGGGACAGCCGTCCCACCATGCCAAAATCGACAAACACGATGCGGTTTTCTGCGGCAAAAAACACATTGCCAGGGTGTGGGTCGGCATGAAAAAAGCCATCCAGCAAAATCATTTTCAGTACCGCATCGGCCCCGCGTGCCGCCAGCAGTTTGCGGTCTAGCCCTGCGGCATCGGCAAGGTCGAGTCGGCTGGCGGGAATGCCCTCGACAAAGTCTTGCACGTTGACCAGCGGGTTGGTGTAGTCCCAGTGGACTTTGGGGACGCGGACATGGGGGTCGTTGGCGAAGTGCTGGGCGAAGCGATCCATATTGCGGGCTTCGGCGGCGAGGTCGAGTTCGCGGCGCAGGGAGCGGGCAAATTGTTCGATGATGTCGCTGGGCTGATAGCGGCGGGTGTCGGGGAACTCCAAGGCCAGCAAATAGGCGATGTGCGACAAAATCCGTAAGTCGGCCTCGATTTTGTCTTCGATGCCCGGGCGGCGCACTTTGACCGCCACCACCGTGCCATCGGTCAGCACCGCGCGGTGGACTTGGGCAATCGAGGCACTGCCAATCGGCACGAAATCAAATTCAGCAAACACGGCTTCGGGCGGCGCACCCAGTATTTTGGCCAACCACGGCAGCAAATCACGCTCGGCGAGGGGCGGCACGTCGCTTTGCAGCTTTTCGAATTCGGTAATCCATTCGGGGGTAAACACGTCCACCCGCGTGGCTAGAATTTGCCCCAGCTTGATAAACGTGGGACCGAGTTCCTCAAACGCCTGCCGCACCCGCACCGGTGTCGGAATGTGCTGCTCTGGGGTGGGTAGCGGCATTTTCAGCCACTCGGTGGCGCGTTCTACGGCCTTGGGCAGCCTGAGCCGCTGGGCAAATTCCCCCAAGCCATGACGGATAAGCACCGCCGAAATTTGGCGCAGACGGGGCAGGTCGCGCATTGCAAGCAGGGTTTCTTTAAGCATAGTCAGGGCGGTCGGTCAGGGGCGTTGGGCACGAAGCGTCAGCGGGGGGTGGGGAAGGGCTTATCTTAACGCGGTTTGGGGCGTGGGGCGGGCGGCTTGGTGGGGCGCGTGGGC
>CALMOJ010000144.1 GCA_937871815.1 uncultured Neisseriales bacterium | reverse complement strand
ACACACCAGCAACGAGGAGGCTAACAATTTTGTTCATGATAGAGCTTTCTTAATCAGAGTTTAGGTGAGTGGGCACACTGCCCACCCTGTACCAAAGGCGGTGTGACGTGGGCTTACTTAGCTGGGGCGGCGGCTGGGGTAGCAGCAGGAGCGGCTACTGCAGGGGCGGCAGCTTTAGGCGCGGCGGCTTTCTTGCTGGCCTTCTTAGGGGCTGCCTTTTTAGCGGCGGCCTTCTTCTCTACTTTCTTTTCAGCGGCAGGCACGGCAGCAGCAGGGGCAGCGGCAGCAGGCGCGGTTGCGGCGGCAACGGCAGGCTTGGCTTCAACGGGCTTAGCATCGGCAGCAAAGCCAGCAGCAGCGGACAGACTAAACACACCAGCAACGAGGAGGCTAACGATTTTGTTCATGATTTGTTTCCTTTGCATTCGATTTATAAGGGAAGGTGGATTTCGTAATCTGTTCAACCCAAGGTTGCCGGCTAAGCGGTGCTTGCCTTGGTTGATGAGTTCAGAATACGTGCTTCCCTAGGGTGCGTCTGTGAGTGGGGTGTATCCCTCTGTAACCGAATGTAAAACCGTCTGTTGAGTGGGGGTGGGCGGCAAACTGCACCCAACAAAAAGCCCGATGGGGCAAGCCATCGGGCGGGGTAGTGCAGGCGTGGTGTATCGCTTATTTTTTGCAGGCGGTGTTGATGCCCAAAATAGCGTAAGGCGGGCACCAGCCCAACAAGCCGGTCAGCACAGGAACCAAGCCCAGCCATGCCCAAGGGCTTTGGGGGCCGACAAAGGCAAGGCTGAGGATAACCAAACCAATGATGACGCGCAGAATACGTTCAGTTTTGCCAATGTTACAGGTCATGAAAAAACTCCTAGGGGTGAGGGGTAAAACAATATACCTAAACATATAATATCTAGCTGCAAAAAGGAAGCACCGATTTTGCCTCGCGCCCCCAGTCTCTCATACCTACTCGCCCATCGCCGCCAACAGCTCAGCCTGATGCTCGGCACTTAAGCTCTCGGTCAGCTCAAACAAATCACCATCCATCACTTGGTCGAGCTTATACAGCGTCAGATTGATGCGATGGTCAGTCACCCGACCTTGGGGGTAGTTGTAGGTGCGGATACGCTCCGAACGGTCACCCGAGCCGACCAGACTCTTACGGGTGGCGGCTTCTTTGGCTTGGCGTTCCCGTAGCTGCACATCCATCATCCGTGCCGCCAAGACGCTTAATGCCCGCGCCTTGTTTTTGTGCTGACTGCGGTCGTCTTGGCATTCCACCACCAAGCCGGTGGGCAAGTGGGTAATGCGCACCGCTGAATCGGTCTTGTTAATGTGCTGCCCCCCCGCACCCGATGCACGGAAGGTGTCGATGCGCAAATCGGCAGGGTTGATGTTCACCTCTTGCAGCTCGTCAGCTTCTGGCATAACCGCCACCGTACAGGCCGAGGTGTGAATCCGACCTTGGGTTTCGGTGGCTGGCACACGCTGCACCCGATGTCCCCCCGATTCAAATTTCAGCTTGGAATACGCGCCAAAACCCACAATGCGGGCGATGATTTCTTTAAAGCCCCCCAAGTCCGATTCGCTGGCCGACATGATTTCCACCTGCCAACGGTTACGCTCGGCAAAGCGGGAATACATACGGAACAAATCCGCCGCAAACAACGCTGACTCGTCCCCGCCTGTCCCTGCTCGCACTTCGAGGAAAATATTGCGTTCATCGTTGGGGTCTTTGGGCAGCAGCAGCTTTTGCAGCCCCATTTCAAACTGCACCAAGCGGACTTTGCCTTCTTCTAGCTCCGCTTGTGCCAGTTCACGCATATCAGGGTCTGCCAGCAGCTCTTCAGCGGTGCGAATATCCGCTTCGCACTGGCGAAATGCTTGGTACTCCGTCACTACGGGGGTCAGCTCGGCGTGTTCGCGGGTGAGCTTACGGAACGAGTCCATATCGTGCGTGGCTTCTTCGCTAGAAAGCAGAAGGGTCACTTCATCAAGACGGTCCACCAGTTGGTCGAGCTTGCTGGCGATGGAAGCTTTCATCAAAACACCTTAGTGTGAGTCAGCCCCCACCCTGTTGGAGGAGGCTAAAAAATGGGCAAAACGCTGCGGGGTCAGGCGCGAAAGCCACGGCGAAAGGGTGGGAAGGCCGCGCAGGCAGGGCAGCAGAAAGAGGGCAGGGGCAGCGTCGCTAATCGGGGTGCAGGTTATAGAGTTTAGCGACCAACCCCACCAGTTGCGTGCGCGTGTCGCCTTGGCTGGTGTTGAGTGCTTGCAAAGGTGGGTGCAGGAGCTTGTTGGTGAGCTGCTGCGACAGCGCGGTCAGCACGTCTTCTGCCGCATCGCCTTTGTGTAGCCGTTTGAGTGCGGCATCTAGGGTATGGCGGCGCACCCGCTCGGCCTCGTCCCGCAGCGCACGAATCACCGGCACCGCATCCCGCCCTTCTAGCCAGCGGGCAAATTCTTGGGTGTGGGCATGGATAATGTCTTCGGCGGTATCGGCAGCGGCGCGGCGTTCTTCCTTGCCGACTTCGACCACGGCAGCAATATCATCCACCGTGTAAAGAAACACGTCATTGAGCTTGGCGACTTCGCCTTCAATGTCACGCGGGACGGCCAAATCCAGCATAAAAATCGGGCGATGGCGACGGGCTTTTAACGCCCGCTCCACCGCACCTTTGCCCAAAATCGGTAGCGGCGACGCGGTGGACGTGACCACTACATCAAACTTGGGCAAATAGCTGGGGAGGTCTTGCAAAATAATGGCCGTGCCGCCAAAGCGTTCGGCCAGTGCCGCCCCGCGTGCCAAGGTGCGGTTGGCGATGGTAATCGAGGCGGGTTTTTGCGCTGCAAAGTGGGTAGCCACCAGCTCAATCATTTCGCCCGCGCCGATAAACAGCACATGCAGCTCTTGCAGGCTGGGGAAGATTTGTTCGGCCAAGCGCACGCCCGCCGCCGCCATCGACACCGAGTTGGCCCCGATGCCGGTTTGGCTGCGTACCGCCTTGGCGGTCGAGAAGGTCTTTTGGAACAGCGTATTCAGCAGGGTGCCCAGCGTGCCAGAGGCCTCGGCAGCACGCACCGCGTCTTTAATCTGCCCGACAATTTGGGTTTCGCCCAGCACCATCGAATCCAGCCCCGAAGCCACCCGAAACGCATGGTGGGCAGCGGCTTCGGCGGTGTGCAGGTACAGGTAGGGGCGCAATTCCTCGGCGGTGAGGCCACGGTGCTGGGCTAACCACCGCACCAAGCCCTCGGCATCAGGGGTGCTGGCGTACAGCTCGGTGCGGTTGCAGGTCGAGACGATCGCCGCTTCACGCGCGGCCTCCGCGCCAATGACCGCCGCCAAGGCAGCCGGAAGCTGCTCGGCAGGGAAGGCGAGTTTTTCGCGGATGGCGAGGGGGGCGGTGTGGTGATTTAAACCAATGGCAACCAGAGACATGCGGAGGGGTTCGCTTTAAGGCCGGCATGAGAAGAGGGGCATTTTAACCCATCGCGCCGAAACCCGCCGTCTGCGCCGAGGGGGGTGGCTGGTGTATCATCGCGCTTTCTCTGCTTTGCTTGCTTATCATCATGCTTAATCGCCGTTCCCGCCGCTCAATGAGCCAGATTAACGTTGTGCCGTACATCGACGTCATGTTGGTTTTGCTGGTGATTTTTATGGTCACCACGCCCATGTTTTCGCCTGGGGTGGTTAATTTGCCCTCGGTAGGCAAGGCCGCCCAAGTGGACCGCGAGCCGATTCAGGTGGTGATTGATGCCACGGGGCAATTTAGCGTCAGCGAAAAAGGCGAGCAAGAAGCTGTGGCTTCCTTGGGAGCCTTATCCGAAGCCTTAGCGCGACGCACAGGCGGCGACATTGCCCGCCCTGTGGTGATTTCTGCCGATAAAACCATCGCCTACGAGAAGGTTATGGATGCCATGCGCCAGCTTCAGAAAGACGGCTACACCCA
>CALMOJ010000143.1 GCA_937871815.1 uncultured Neisseriales bacterium | reverse complement strand
TGGCTGGTGATGGGGCGGCTGCGCCCAACCTTGCCCGCTGCCCAGCACCGTCAGTCGCGCCGCGTGGTGTGGGGGATGCTGGCCTGCACGTTGGTCAACCATTTTGGCGTGACCCCCGTGATTGCGTGGCTTAAAGCCCAAGCCGCGCAAGGCCAGCTCGACAGCGTGGTGTGGGGCGGTAGCTTTAGCGTGTGGCATGGCGTATCCAGCAGTATTTTTCTGCTGCAAAGCCTATTAGCACTGGGCTGGGTGGTCAGCGAAAGCCGTCAGCGGACATGAGGCAGGGTGGTTAAGGCGTGCTTGGCTGCTGCAAAGCGCATAAAAAAAGCGACTTTTTCAAGTCGCTTTTTAGTGTGCTGCAGCGGGTATTAGTAACCCGTTTTAACCTTGGATGCTCTGGAGCTTGGGCGGCCAAATTTCGCTTTGGCGGGCTTTTTAACCGGCTTAGGCTTAACCTTCACCCCTGGCAAGGCAATATTGACATCGTTGTTGGGGCGATAAATCACCAGCAGCTTACCGATATGCTGCACCGGTGCCGCGTCGAGGTCTTGGCAAATGGTGTCGTACATGGCGACGCGGGCTTCGCGGTCATCGCCTTGCACACGGATTTTAATAAGCTCGTGTGCGGCAAGGTTAATGGCGATTTCGCGCAGCACGGCTTCAGTCAGCCCATTATTGCCTATCATCACCACAGGATTGCGTTGGTGTGCCAAGGCTTTCAAAAAGCGGCACTGTTCAGATGTGAGTTCGAATTTCATCGTAATTCTGCTTTAAAGCGTTTACAAAACACGAGTTTACCAGAATGTGTGGAAATCGCCCCGATTGATGGGGTTCCCCCGCACAAACAGCCCAATGGAAGGTACCCAGCCATGGCACGCAGTAAATCTAGCAACGCTTGGCTTGCTGAGCACGTTAACGACCCCTACGTTCAGCAGGCACAGCGCGACGGCTATCGCTCTCGCGCCGCTTACAAGCTGCTTGAAATCAATGAAAAAGATAAACTTATCCGCCCTGGGATGATGATTGCCGACCTTGGCAGTGCGCCAGGCAGTTGGTCACAAATCGCCGCACGGCTTACCGGTGACAAGGGACGGGTGTTTGCCCTCGATATTTTGCCGATGGATGGCTTGCCCAATGTGGATTTTATCCAAGGCGATTTTCGGGAAGAAGCCGTACTCAATGAGTTTGTGACTCTACTGAATGGGCGACCGCTAGACCTTGTCATCTCGGATATTGCCCCCAATATGTCGGGTATGCCCAGCGTAGACCAAGCCCGCAGCGCGTATCTGGTTGAGCTGGCTTTGCTGTTTTCACAAGAACACCTGAAACTAGGCGGTGATTTTCTCGTCAAAGTGTTTCAGGGCAGCGAATTTACCGCCTTCCTTAAAACGATGCGCGAAACCTTTACTCAAGTGATTAGCCGCAAGCCCAAAGCTTCACGCGGGCGCAGCACCGAGGTCTATTTGCTTGGCAAAGGTCGCCGCTGACAGGGGGCAGGGGTTGGGGCTACAATCCGCCCATTCTGCTGCCTTACTTCCTCACCTTTGCTAGACTGTCTCACCCTACCGACCCCCCCTGCAAGACACTCGCACGACTTAGGAGTCCGCGTTGAACAACTTTGGCAAAAATGTCGCCATCTGGGCCATTATTGGGCTTGTGCTCATGATGGTTTTCAACCAGTTTACCAAGCGTCAAGATACGCAAAACCAAATTGAATACTCCGCCTTTATCAGCGATGTAGAGGGCGGACGGGTTCAGTCGGTGAGCATCGAAGGCCACCCCTTGCGCGGGCAGTGGATTAAAGGTCGGCGGGCAGATGGCAGTGCTTTTGCCACCTATGCCCCCTATGACCCGCAACTGGTTAACCAACTGATTAAAAGCAACGTCCGCTTCTCGGCCAAGCCCGAAGAAGAACCCTCCATGATGATGAGCTTGTTTGTCTCGTGGTTCCCCATGCTGTTGCTGATTGGGGTGTGGGTATTCTTTATGCGCCAAATGCAGGGCGGCGGCAAAGGCGGGGCATTTAGCTTTGGCAAAAGCAAAGCGCGGATGCTCGACCAAGAGCAAAACACCGTCACCTTTGCCGACGTAGCGGGCTGCGACGAAGCCAAAGAAGAAGTGAAAGAAATTGTCGATTACCTGCGCGACCCCACCCGTTACCAAGCTCTTGGTGGGCGGATTCCGCGCGGTGTGCTGCTGGCGGGTAGCCCAGGTACCGGTAAAACCCTGCTGGCCAAGGCGATTGCTGGCGAGGCCAAAGTCCCGTTCTTCTCCATTTCGGGTTCTGACTTCGTTGAAATGTTTGTCGGGGTGGGCGCGGCGCGGGTTCGGGATATGTTCGAAAACGCCAAAAAGAACTCGCCGTGCATCATCTTTATCGACGAAATCGACGCAGTGGGTCGCCAGCGGGGTGCTGGGGTCGGCGGCGGCAACGACGAACGCGAGCAAACCCTTAACCAGTTGCTGGTTGAGATGGATGGCTTCGACACCAACAGCACCGTGATTGTGATTGCGGCCACCAACCGCCCTGATGTGCTCGACCCTGCCCTGCAACGCCCAGGCCGGTTTGACCGCCAAGTGGTGGTGCCGCTGCCGGACATTCGTGGCCGTGAGCAAATCCTCAACGTCCATATGCGCAAAGTCCCTATCGCCATTGACGTGAAGCCTGAAATCATCGGGCGCGGCACCCCAGGCTTCTCGGGGGCTGATCTGGCCAACTTGGTTAACGAAGCCGCCCTGTTTGCTGCCCGCCGCAATAAACGCTTGGTGGATATGGAAGACTTTGAATCCGCCAAAGACAAAATCATGATGGGCGCAGAGCGTCGCAGCATGGTGATGACCGACGAAGAAAAGAAAAATACCGCGTATCACGAATCCGGCCACGCCATCGTCGCCAAGCTGTTGCCTAAGTCTGACCCTGTGCACAAAGTCACCATCATTCCACGGGGACGGGCACTGGGTTTGACCATGCAGCTACCGGTACAAGACCGCTATGCCTATGACCGCGACTTCCTGCTGCAACGGGTTTCGGTATTGTTTGGTGGGCGGATTGCCGAAGAGCTGTTTATGAACCAAATGACCACCGGCGCGAGCAACGACTTTGAACGCGCCACCCAAATGGCACGGGATATGGTCACCCGCTACGGCATGAGCGATGCGCTCGGCCCGATGGTGTATGGCGAAAACGAAGGCGAAGTCTTTTTGGGTCGCTCAGTCACCACCCACAAAAACATGTCCGAAGCCACCATGCAGCAAGTGGATGCCGAAATCCGCCGGATTATCAACGCGCAATACGCCATTGCACGACAGCTGCTCGAAGACAACCGCCCGATTGTCGAAGCGATGGCCGCCGCGCTGCTGGAGCTTGAAACCATTGATGCCGACCAAATCGACGACATCATGGCCGGCAAGCCGCCGCGTGCGCCCCGCCCTGTGACCGCAATTGTGCCCATCAATCTGAATCCACCCAGTGATGGCGCGACGGTGGTAACCGAGACACCGGCGCAAGAAACCTAAGAACCTGCCCAAAGTCTGCGAGAC
>CALMOJ010000142.1 GCA_937871815.1 uncultured Neisseriales bacterium | reverse complement strand
GGTTCATTTCGCCTTGGCTGACCCTTCGTTCGCTAGATCGTAAACAGCTTCTTAGAGCGGGGACACCGCTTGTTAGCTTGTGGAGAGTCGGCGCAACTAGGCCGCTCAGTGAAGCAAGAACCCGCCGAAGTGTGTTAGCTAGCTTTTAGCTGACCGCCGTAGGAATCCCCTGCTTTTAAGCAGGGGAGGATGTCAAAAGCAGAGACACCTGAACTCGCCGCAAGGCTACATAAGCCCAGCGGCGTTTGAGAGACCATACTGGTTCAAACCCGCACCCGTGCAAGTTTGAACTATAAACACCCTGCCGGGATGTGTGAAGACACTTGGCCAGTACAGTAGTACATCCTGCAGGGGGAAAGTGTTGACTGCCACAAAGCTAGGCCACGCGCCGCTGACACAAGGCCACCAGCCGTGCTGCGATGCGGTCTAGGGGCAGCACTTCGTCAATCGCACCGGTAGCAATGGCCTCTTTCGGCATCCCAAACACCACACAACTGGCTTGGTCTTGGGCGATGGTATACGCGCCGGTTTGCTTGAGTTCGACCATGCCCTTCGCCCCATCGCGCCCCATGCCGGTCAAAATGACCGCCAGTGCCGAAGCCCCGGCCACGTTGGCCGCCGAGCGAAATAGCACATCGACGGCGGGACGGTGGCGGTTGACTTCTGCTTCGTAGGAAAGTGCCGTGACCAAGCTCCCACCTTGTGTTTTTACCAATAAATGGGCATTGCCTGGTGCAATATACACCCGCCCGAATTCTAGTTTTTGGCCGGCCTGAGCCTCGCACACGGACAGCGGCATCAAGCCATCCAAGCGGGTGGCAAAAGGGCCGGTAAACATTTCGGGCATATGCTGCACCACCAAAATCGGGGGCATGGTGGGGGGTAATGCGCTGAGGAGGGTTTTAAGGGCTTCTGTGCCGCCAGTAGAAGCCCCAATCACCAACAAGGGACGACCATGCGGCCGCGCTGCATGGGGGGTAAAGGGCAAAATCACATCTGCTGAGTGGCAAGGGGTGAGTAAGGTATTGAGCTGAAGTGGCGGGCGGGCGGTCATAGCGGCAAACAAAAAAAGAGTAAGCCATCATACAGCAGCCCCCTCGGTGGGCGGGGTTTGCCAATGTGCCACCGGCCTTTTGCTGCAGGGGAGCAGCGGGTTGGGTGCTTCGGAATGCGTTGCGGCGCAAACGTGCCATGCCGGCCAAGCGGAATCTTAATTGGCCATTCACCCCTTTATAAAGTCAGTTGCCCCGCCCCCTTCGCCCTCGCTAAAATTCGCAGGCTGCCCAATGCCGTCGCCCTGTGCGCCGCGCCTTTTCCCTTTCTAGCGATAGCCCCCTCTGATGACCCACCAATGGACACCCCACACCACCGTCGCCGCTGTGATTGAGCGCGAGGGTCGCTTTTTACTGGTTGAAGAACACACCGCTGCGGGGGTGCGCTTTAACCAGCCGGCAGGCCACTGGGAGGCAGGCGAAACCCTGATTGAAGCGGCACGCCGCGAAACACTGGAAGAAACCGGCTACCACTTTGCGCCACGCGCCTTGGTCGGCGTGTATTCGGTGCAGGCCACAGACAGCGACATCGTTTACCTGCGCTTTGCCTTTTGTGGCGACCTCGAAGGCTACGAAGCCGACCGCCCACTGGATACCGGCATCATCGCTGCCCGCTGGCTCACCCCCGCCGAACTCGCCGCCGAAGCCCCTCGCCACCGCAGCCCGCTGGTGCCGCGCTGCATTGCCGACTACCAAGCCGGTCGGCGTTTTTCGCTCGACCTGATTACCCACGTTTAGCGGGAAAGCATCATGATGGGATGGCACAGCCTGTGGGTAGGTATGGTTTGCGGGGGGCTTGGGCTGGTGGGCGCGGCGCGTGCCGAGGAACCCGCCCCCCTGAGCATCTGTTACAACTACGGCTGCCGCACCATTGCCCATATCACCTTGACCGCCAAAGACCGCGCCCTCTTGGCGTACCACCTTCGCACCGCCACCCCCATTGCCGAGCGTCAGGCGATTAGAGGGGCGATTGCGCTGATGAACCGCATCGCCGCCCGCACCACGCCGATTGCCGCAGACCGTGGCGGCAATCTAAACGACAACGGCAATGGCAGCATGGACTGCATCGACCACAGCGAAAACAACACCACTTTTTTGCGCTATTTTGCCGAGCAAGGCTGGCTGCGTTTTCACTGGCTCAGCCACATCGAATGGCGTGCGCCCTTGTTGCTGAATTTGCATTACACCGCCACCCTGCGCGACAAACAAACCGGCAAACGCTACGCCGTAGACGATTGGTTTTTTGACCACGGCCACCCTGCCGCCGTTATCCCGCTCGCAACATGGCTCAATGGATACTCCCCCTCAAATGACTGAAAAAAAACAACGCATCGTCGTCGGCCTGTCTGGCGGCGTAGATTCCGCCGTCACCGCCCATCTGCTGAAACAGGAAGGGCACGAGGTGATTGGTGTCTTTATGCAAAACTGGGAAGACGACAATACCGACGACTATTGCTCGATTAAGCAAGACGCGCTGGATGCGATGGCGGTCGCCGATGTGCTCGGCATCGACATGGAAGTGGTTAACTTTGCCAGCGAGTACAAAGACCGCGTGTTCCACTATTTTTTGCAGGAATACGCCGCAGGCCGCACCCCCAACCCTGACGTGTTGTGTAACGCCGAAATCAAATTTAAAGCTTTTCTGGATTACGCCGTCTCGCTGGGGGCAGAGGCCTTGGCCACCGGCCACTACGCCCGCCGCACCCAGACTGAAGCCGGTGCGCTGCTGCTCAAAGGCATCGACACCAGCAAAGACCAGAGCTATTTCCTCTATCGCCTTCAGCCCCACCAGCTCGCGCCATCGCTGTTTCCGTTGGGCGGGCTGGAAAAAACCGAAGTCCGCCGGATTGCCGCCGAGATTGGCTTGCCCAACGCCAAGAAAAAAGACAGCACGGGGATTTGCTTTATCGGGGAACGCCCCTTCCGCGCCTTTTTGCAGCAGTATCTGCCCACCCACCCTGGCGAGATGGTCACACCAGAGGGTCGCATCATGGGGCAGCACCAAGGCTTGATGTATCACACCTTGGGTCAGCGGCAGGGCTTGGGGATTGGCGGCGAAGGCTTGCCGTGGTTTGTGGCGGGCAAAGACATGGCGACCAACCGCCTGCTGGTGGTGCAGGGACACGACCACCCCGCGCTGTTGTCATCGGTGTTAGAGGCCGACCAACTGGCGTGGACGCTGGGACACCGCCCCGCCGCAGGCCGTTACGCCGCCAAAACCCGCTACCGCATGGCCGATGCCCCTTGTGAACTCAGCTATACCGCCGAGGGCTACGCCCGCTTGACCTTCGACACCCCCCAATGGGCGGTCACCCCTGGGCAATCGGCGGTGCTCTACCACGGTGAAGTGTGCTTGGGCGGCGGGGTCATCCGGTAGTTTAACCCCCGCCCCATCCCCGAAACCCGCTACAATCGCGCCCTATTCTTTCCCCTCTTTAAGATGCCTTTTTGCCGCCGCTTATGACACCGATTACCCCTGTTCTCCTGCTGATTTTAGATGGCTTTGGTCACCGTACCGAAGGCGACGATAACGCCATTTTGCACGCCAAAATGCCCTATTGGCAGGCACTGTGTGCTGCCCATCCTTACACCACCATCGAAGCCTCCGAGCACGCGGTGGGGCTGCCCAAAGGGCAATTTGGTAACTCCGAAGTGGGGCATCTGAACATTGGGGCGGGGCGCGTGGTGCAGCAAGACATCAGCCGCATCGACCTCGACATCGAAGCCGACACCTTTGCCCGTAATGCGGTGCTGACCCAAGCCTTTGCCGCCACCGGCAAGCACACCCTGCACATTTTGGGCTTGCTGTCCGATGGCGGGGTGCATAGCCACGAAGCCCACCTCCACGCCGTGTTCCGCGCTGCCCAAGCCGCCGGCGTAGGCAAAGTGCGCTTTCATGCCTTTTTGGATGGCCGCGACACCCCGCCGCGCAGTGCCGATACCTATTTGACCCGACTCGATGCCGTGCTGGCCGACTGCCCCAACGTCCGCTTGGCCAGTGTGTGCGGGCGGTTCTGGGCAATGGACCGCGACAAACGCTGGGAGCGGGTGGCCAGTGCCTATCAGTTGGTGGTGGATGGCGAAGCGGCTTTCCGTGCCGACAGTGGTCACGCCGCGCTGGCCGAAGCCTATGCCCGCGACGAGAACGACGAGTTTGTAAAGCCCACCGCTATTGGCCAAGTGAGCCGTATCGAAGACGGTGACGTGGTGCTGTTTATGAACTTCCGTGCCGACCGTGCCCGCGAGTTCACCAGCGCGTTGACCGATATCGACTTTGAAGGCTTCTCTGCGCGGCAGCCGAACTTGGCGCTGTTTGCCTCGCTAACCAGCTACGGCGAAGCCTACCCCAACCCCGTGCTGTATCCGCCCCAAACCCTGCACAACGGGCTGGGCGAATACCTGTCCCACTTGGGGCTGAAGCAATTGCGGATTGCCGAAACCGAAAAATACCCGCACGTCACCTATTTCTTTAATGGTGGTGAAGAAGCCGTCTATGTCGGCGAAGACCGCATTCTCGTCCCCTCGCCCAAAGTGGCGACCTACGACTTGCAGCCGGAGATGAGCGCGGTAGAAGTCACCGACAAGCTGGTGGATGCGATTACCTCGCGCCGCTACCACGCCATGATGTGCAACTACGCCAACGGCGATATGGTGGGGCATACCGGCGACTTCGATGCCGCCATCAAGGCGGTCGAAACGCTGGATGTCTGTATCCACCGCTGTGTGGTGGCCATGCAGGCGGTGGGTGGCGAGGTGCTGATTACTGCCGACCACGGCAATGTGGAGCAGATGTTTGATGCCCTGCACCACCAACGCCACACCCAACACACCACCAACAAAGTCCCGCTGCTCTACATTGGGCGGACGGCGACCCTTAGCGAAGGCGGGGCGTTAAAAGACATTGCCCCCACCTTGCTGTCGATGATGGGCTTGCCCCAGCCGGTCGAAATGACCGGCCATGCGCTGGTGAACTTCAGCTAACGCTCGTGAAAACCTCTCTCACTCTTCTTGTGCTGTTTCCGTGGTGGGCACACGCTGCCCCTACCGAAACCGCCGCGCCCCAGCAGGATTTAAAAGAAATCCGCCAGCAAATCAACACGCTAAAAAAGGATGTACAAGGGAAAGAGGTTGACCGTGCCGAGGCCACCGATGCCCTGCGCGAATCTGAGCAGGCCATTAGTGAAGCCAACCACGCCCTCCATGCCTTAAACGCGCAACAACAGCACACCGAGCAGTCTTTGGGGCGGATTCACGGCGACATGAATCAAGCCCGCAGCACGATCCAACGCGCTAAAACCCGTCTGGCGCGGGTGCTCAAAGCCCAATATCTGAACGGTGAACACGATGCCTTAGCCTTGGTGTTTCGCCAGCAAGACCCCAACCAAACCGCGCGGGATTTGGCCTATTACCAGCGCATTGCCAAAGCCCAGCAGGCGGTGGGTGAGCGGCTCAAGACCCAGCTGGCTGAACTCGAACGGCTGTCTAAGCAGCTTGACGAAGAGCGGGCGCAGCTTAACCAGATTGCGACCCAGCGTGCACAACACAAAACCAAGCTGGAGCAAGAAAAGCAGTCTCACCAAGCGGTCGTGGTCAAGCTGTCTGGCGAAATCAAAAACCGCCATCAGCAAATTGACAAGCTGCACTCGGACGAAAAATCCCTCTCTGAGCTGATAGACCGGATTAACCGCGAAATCGAAGCCCGCCGCGTGGCCGAAGCCAAAAAAGCCGCTGAAAAGGCGGCTGAAGCCAAACGCAAAGCGGCTGAAGCCGCTGCCCAAGCCGCCCGCGAGGAAAAAGCCCGTCAGGCGAAGCTGGCGCAGCAAAAAGCCGAAGCGGCTGCAACCGCGCGGGCTGAACGCGCCGAAAAACTGGCCGCCAAGTCTGCCGCCCACAAAGCCGACACCCCGCCCGCTGCGCCACCACCACCCAAGCCGCTGCCGCCGCCAGAGCCAGAACCCGCCCCGCCGCCTAAACCCAAGCCGCCCCCTGCGCCCAGCCCAGAACCCGAGCCGCCCGCAGAAGTCCAACCGAATGGCAAATCGTTTGCCAGCTTGCAGGGCAAAATGCGCTTGCCGGTGCGTGGTGAGCTGATTGGCCGCTTTGGCACGCCCCGCGCCGAGGGCATGAGCTGGCGCGGTATTTTTATTCGCAGTGCCGCAGGTCAAACCGTGTCAGCCATCGGCGAAGGGCGTGTGGTCTACGCCGATTGGTTGCGCGGATTTGGCAATATGTTGATTATTGACCACGGCGGCGGCTATATGAGCCTCTACGGCAATGGCGAATCCCTCCTGAAACGTCCTGGCGACAAGGTGCGTGCGGGGGACAAAATCGCCACCACCGGCAATAGCGGTGGCAGCGCAGAAACCGGCCTGTATTTTGAAATTCGCCATCTTGGCCGCCCGCTGAATCCCGCTAGCTGGGTGCAGTAAACCCCTTTAGGCGGCTGTAATCAGCCGCCTCGACCCTATTCCACCCATCCGACACCCTTGTCGGGGAGATGTTATGCAAACTTTGCAAAAAATGGCCTTGGTCAGCGCGGGCGCGATTGCCGGCACCATTCTGAGCCTGAGCCTGCAAGCGATGGCAGAAAAAGAACCCGCGACCACAGCCCTGCCGCTGTCCGAACTCCGCACGTTTACCGAGGTGTTTGGGCGCATCAAGCAAGATTATGTTGAGCCTGTCGAAGACAAAAAGCTGATTAACGAAGCCATCAACGGCATGTTGTCAGGGCTAGACCCCCATTCGTCCTACTTGGATGCCGAGGCGTTCAAAGAGCTGCGCGAAGGTACGCAGGGCGAGTTTGGCGGGCTGGGAATTGAGATTGGCACCGAAGACGGGCTGATTAAGGTCATCGCCCCCATCGAAGACACACCAGCCTTCCGTGCGGGGATGAAGTCGGGCGATTTGATTGTCAAAATCAACGAGGCTTCGGTACGGGGCATGAACACCAACGAGGCGGTCAAACGGATGCGCGGCAAGCCCGGCACCAGTGTCACGCTGACCTTGGCCCGCAAAGGCGAAGCCAAGCCGCTGGTGTTGACCATTACCCGTGCCATTATCAAGACCAAGAGCGTCAAATTTAAGCTGCTCGAACCCGATTACGGCTATGTCCGCATCGCTCAGTTCCAAGAGCACACCACAGAAAACCTCGCCCAAGCCCTTGAAACCCTCTACAAGGACAATGGCAAGCCGCTGAAAGGCGTGCTGCTTGATTTGCGGGATGATCCTGGCGGCTTGTTAAACAGCGCGGTGGGCGTGTCGGCGGCCTTTTTGCCGCGTGATGTGCTGGTGGTCTACACCGATGGGCGTGCCGCCGATGCCAAAATGCGCTTAACCGCCACGCCAACCCACTATATGCGTGACCAAAGCAAGCCCGACCTGTTCCGCAACACGCCTGCTGGGGTAAAGACCGTGCCGCTGGTGGTGCTGGTGAATGCGGGTACGGCTTCGGCCTCCGAAATCGTGGCGGGGGCGTTACAAGACCACAAACGCGCCATCGTGGTGGGCGTGCAAACCTTTGGCAAAGGCTCGGTGCAGTCGGTATTGCCGCTGGGTAATCAGGGCGGGATTAAGCTGACCACGGCGCGGTATTACACCCCCAATGGCCGGTCTATCCAAGCCAAGGGCATTACCCCCGATGTGGCGGTAGAAGAAAGCACCGTGGTGGCCAATGGCGCTGCCGCGCCTTCGCTGCGGGTGCGAGAAGCTGACCTCGAACACCATTTGTCCAACCCCAACGGCGAAGACAAAACCAAGCCCGCCGCCTCGCCCGAAAAATCTGCGCCTAGCAAAGAAAATGGCAAAGACAAAGGCAGTAACAAGGACGAGGACAAGCCCGAAGCCAGCGTGAATCCGCGTGACCCCAATCCCAAAACCGACTACCAGCTGGGACAAGCCCTGAATATTTTGAAAGTACAGCAGATGCTGGAAAACCAAAAAGGGGCGACCAAGCCCAGCATTAAGTAAGCCCGTTCCACGTCAGGGAGGGGGGTATTTCCCCCTTCCCGCCCCTTCCCGCCCTCGCTTTGGAAATTTGCTTTGCCTGATAGCTGCCCCATGACCACACCGCACTTTGTCCAATGGTTTCGCGAAGCCGCCCCCTATATCCATGCCTTTCGGGGGCGGGTCTTTGTCATTGCTTTTGGCGGCGAAGTGCTGTCGGACGGCAAGTTTGCCAATCTGTCTCACGACCTCAACGTGCTGGTCAGCCTCGGGGTGCGGATTGTGTTGGTGCATGGCGCTCGCCCCCAAGTTGAGGCGATTTTGCAGCAGTATGGGCAGGGACAGCGGTTTCACCTGAGCCGCCGTGTGACCGACTTGGCGGGGCTGGAAATCGTCAAACAGGCAGTGGGCTATACCCGTGCCGAAATCGAATCGTGGCTGTCGATGGCACTGCCAAACTCGCCGATGGCGGGGGCGAATCTGCGGGTGGCCAGCGGTAACTATGTGATTGCCAAGCCGCTGGGGGTGCTAGAAGGGGTCGATATGCAGTACACCGGCCAAGTCCGCAAGCTGGAAACCGCTGCAATTACCGCCCGCCTCGAAGCCGGTGAGCTGGTGATGCTGTCGCCGCTGGGCTATTCCCCTACCGGCGAAATGTTTAACCTGACGCTAGAAGACGTGGCCACCGCTGCGGCCATTGGGCTTAAAGCCGAGAAGCTGGTGTTTTTGACCGATGCCGATGGTGTGCTGGACGAGGCGGGGGTGCTGAAACACCAAATCACCGCCAGCGAAGCAGAGGGGCTGCTGGCCAGCCAAGTCCCTCTGAGCGAAGACATTGCGGTGTATTTGCCCTGTGCGCTGCGGGCGATTCGGCAGGGCGTAAACCGTGCCCACTTTATCAACTACCACACCGATGGCGGCTTGCTGACCGAGCTGTTCACCCATGATGGCTTGGGCTCGATGGTGTCGCCTGCACCGCTGGACCGCCTGCGCGAAGCCGCCATTGATGATGTCGGCGATATTCTGTCGTTGATAGAGCCGCTGGAGCGTGAAGGGATTTTGGTCAAGCGCAGCCGCGAGCTGCTCGAAATGGAAATCCAGAAGTTTTCGGTGCTGGCGCACGATGGGCGGATTGTCGGCTGTGTGGCAATGAATTTATTTGGCGAGGCGGGGATGGCTGAATTGGCCTGTTTGGCCGTTTCGCCAGAATGGGCGGGCGAGGGCTACGGTGAGGCCTTGTTGCACCACGTTGAATCCCAAGCGCGTGCCAGCGGGGTGTTCCGGTTGTTTGTGCTGACCACCCGCACGGCGCACTGGTTTATTGAGCGGGGCTTTGCTGAGAGTGCACTCTCGGCACTGCCGCCCGCTAAACAACAGTTTTACAACTACCAGCGACGCTCCAAGGTTTTTCTGAAAAATTTATAGACAGTATGGTGTATTGAGATAAGAATTCTCGACACTTCTCCCGCTGTCGTCCTGATTAGGGATTCAACAATGGGCTATCCTGACCGAAAATGGCATATTGCCACTTGCCACTTGGTTTTTTTTCGCCCCATGCTCTTTTTTGACGTCACCGCCATCCCATGAGAATTTTTGCACTGCACTTTCCACGCTTGTCCTCCCTGCGTTTTCGCTTAACGGGGTTAGGGCTGGTTTTAAGTATGCTTATTGTTGGGGCGATGTCTTACGTGATGGTGTCGGCGCTTCATGGTGCAGCCCAGCGCGATGTAGCCAACCGCATCGAAACCATGGACACCCTGATGGTGTCGTTGCTGCTAGACCATGTGGTTTCCAACGACCTTAACGACATTTACAACCATCTTGAGCGTTTTACGGGTCAAGGCAATGTGGCCTATGTGGCGGTACGCAATGTTGCCGGTGAAGTGATGGCCACCAGTGCGTGGAATCCCATTACACCTTACCCCGCAGCAGATAATCTCACCCGTTTCCCGTTTTTTATCTCGGATCAAAACGTCTTTACCCAAGTGCTGCCGCTCCGGCGTGGCGATGAGCAAGTCGGTGATCTGATTTACGGCCTATCGGTGGCAGACACCAAGGCCAGCCTGCGCCAAGCGGTGTGGTACTGCGCATGGGTGGCTTTGGCCAGCTTAGGGCTGCTGATAGGCTTACAGTTTTTCATTGGCTCATGGCTGCTCACCCCCCTTGATAAGCTGGGCAAGGCCGCACGGTCGATTGCGGATGGGGACTATCACGCCACCCTCCCCGCCCCGAGTACCGATGAAATGAGCGAACTGACCCAGCATTTTTCAAACATGCAAACCGCGCTCAATGCCCGCATGGCTGAGGTACACGAACAACAAAACATGTTGCACGCGGTGTCGGACTATGCCTATGCGTGGGAACTCTGGATTAACCCTAGCGGCCAGCTTTACTGGAGCAATGCCGCCGCAGAGCGCGTGGTAGGCTATACCCGCGAAGAATGTTTGATTTTAATCGGGGGGCTGACAGGGCTGACCCACCCTGATGACCAGCCCCGCTTGCTGCGTTCTTTGTCCCACGCGGCAGAAACCCGCACCGCAGGCGAAGGTTTTGAGTTTAGGGTGCGCCACCGCCGAGGCGATTGGATTTGGCTGACGGCCAACTGGCACCCCATCTATTCCATTGACCACGACTACCAAGGGATGCGCCTGAGCCTGCTGGATTGCACGCAACAACGCTACAGCCGCGAGGCTCTGAACCAAGCCTTTGATGATTTGCAAGAAATGCAGGTTACCGACGAACAGCATCTGCGCGAAACCGTACGAGAACGGGCGCGGCTCAGTGCCCTGTTGTCCGCACTCAGCATTGGTATTGTGCTGGTGGATGAACATGACAAAGTGGTTTACGCCAACTCTATGTTTATCAATATGTGGGGCTTGTCGTCAGAAGCGGCGATTATTGGGGTGTATCTGCCCGACCTCGTCCCCCGCATCTTTAACCTACGCCCAACCTTTAGCGAAGAACAAGGCGAAACCGCCGTCAGCGAGTGCCATCTAGATGATGGGCGCGTGGTGACGTTCCAACAAGTACCGATTCCCGACTTAGACCACGACAGCCTGTGGATTTTTGCCGATGTTACCGCCGAACGTGCCA
Organism: uncultured Neisseriales bacterium; assembly: GCA_937871815.1. Classification (GTDB taxonomy): domain Bacteria; phylum Pseudomonadota; class Gammaproteobacteria; order Burkholderiales; family Aquaspirillaceae; genus Rivihabitans. Next base: position 9,833 of record CALMOJ010000142.1, on the reverse strand, counting down.
CGGCCGAGCAGTTGATGTTCTTGGCCGAGCGCGACACCCTGACGGGGGTGTATAACCGCCGCCGCTTCCAAAGTGATCTCGACAAAAACGTTAAACGTGCGGTGCGCCGCGAGCAGCCGATGGCACTGCTGATGTTTGACCTCAATGACTTTAAAATCATCAACGACATGCACGGCCATGCCGCCGGCGACCAAGTGCTGATTGATATTGCCCGTGCCGTCAGCAAAACCATCCGCACCAATGAGGTCTTCTGCCGCTTGGGTGGCGATGAATTTGCCATTCTGCTACCCGAAGCCAGCACCTACGATGCCACGATGCTGGCCAAGCGGATTGAAGCCATTATCACTGAGCTGCGCTTTGAATTTGATGGTTGTGAGCGGCGCACCAGTGCCAGCATCGGTATTGCCGTGTACCCCAACCATGCCGAGAATGCGGACACGCTAGTTCACGCCGCCGATACCGCCATGTACGAAGCCAAAAAGCTCAAGACCGACAAACGGGGCAGCTGGGTGGTATTTGATGCCACCATGGATTTGACCGCCCGACACGCGCTGCACCCAACCCAGTATGTAAACGAGCAGCGCCTAGAGCCGACGGTGATTGCAGATGCACTACACGATACCTTCCAGCCTGCCGATATTGACGAATTGTTTGGCTGAAAACCTATTCGCGCCTGCGAAGGGTTAGCCTGCACGGTTGGCTGACCTGCGTGAACCGCTTCTAAAAACCTGTTTACGAACTGCGATACTCGGGTGATTCTGCGTTGAAATTCGGAAAAAACATGCGTGTGGATTCAAGTCCAATGGCGTTTTTTCCCGAATTTCGCCTTGGCTGACCCTTCGTTCGCAAGACTTTGAACCGTTTCTAAGTTCCTCGCCAGTACGAAAAAAGCGGCACATTCTCAGCGTGGAATGTGCCGCTTTTGCATGGTGACGGGGGGTTTGCCCAAGGTTGGTTGCGGTCTGGGAACGCGTGCAGCGCCAGCGCGGGGCGGTCTGCGGCACAACGGGGTGATTTGCCACTGGGTTGTACGGTGCAACTCGCCTTGGCAGGACGACAAGCTGAGGCAGGGCGGTATAATCTGCGCTTTCTTTTCTCTATCAGGCCTTATCCCTATGCACATCCCCCGCGTCGGTTTTGTCTCGCTTGGCTGCCCCAAGGCATTGGTTGACTCTGAACACATCCTGACCCGCCTGCGTGCCGAAGGGTACGAGATTGCGCCCAGCTACGAAGGGGCGGATTTGGTTGTGGTCAACACCTGCGGCTTTATTGACTCGGCGGTGGCGGAATCGCTGGATGCGATTGGCGAAGCCCTGAACGAAAACGGCAAAGTGATTGTGACCGGCTGCCTCGGGGCACGCCAAGACGGCAATATGGTGCGCGACATCCACCCTTCGGTGCTGGCGGTGACCGGCCCCCATGCCACCACCGAGGTCATGGATCATATTCACCAGCACCTCCCCAAGCCGCACGACCCCTTTACCGACCTCGTCCCTGCTGGCGGGGTTAAGCTCACGCCACGGCACTACGCTTACCTCAAAATCTCTGAGGGCTGTAACCACCGCTGCACCTTCTGCATCATCCCCAGCCTGCGCGGTGACTTGGAGAGCCGCCCCATCCATGACGTGCTGAAAGAAGCCGAAGCCCTCGCCAAGGCGGGGGTGAAGGAGCTGCTCGTGGTGTCGCAAGACACCAGTGCCTATGGCGTGGATATTAAATACCGAACCGGCTTTTGGCAGGGTCGTCCAGTAAAAACCCGTATGACCGAGCTGTGCGAAGCGCTGGGTAAACTCGGCATCTGGGTGCGGCTGCACTACGTTTACCCTTATCCCCATGTCGATGAAGTCATCCCGCTAATGGCCGAGGGCAAAATCTTGCCGTATCTGGACATCCCCTTTCAACATGCCTCGCAACGTGTGCTCAAGGCGATGAAACGCCCTGCCAATGCGGATAACGTCTTGCAGCGGATTCGCCGCTGGCGCGAAATCTGCCCCGAGTTGGTAATTCGCAGCACGTTTATCGTCGGCTTCCCTGGCGAAACCGAAGAAGACTTTGCCATCCTTCTCGACTTCTTGCGTGAGGCCGAGCTGGACCGCGTGGGCTGCTTTACCTATTCCGCTGTTGAAGGCGCGACAGCCAACGCACTGCCCAACCCTGTGCCTGAAGCGGTCAAAGAGGATCGCAAAGCACGCTTTATGGCGGTGCAAGCTGAAATCAGCGCGAAAAAGCTCGCGGCACAAATCGGCAAAACGCTGACGGTGATTGTGGATGAGCTGGACGAAGAAGGTGCGGTCTGCCGTAGCTACGCCGATGCACCCGAGATTGATGGTGTGGTGTTTGTTGCCAATAGCACAGGACTGAAAGAGGGCGACTTTATTCAAGTGCAGGTGGTGGATTCGGACGACTACGACCTGTGGGCTGAACGTATCCTTTGAAGTTAGAAGCCCCGTCCTTATAGGTCGGGGTAATACGCCCCTGTATCCCCCGCCCCATTGGGCACTGTGGTGGGGCGGCTGGGGCAAATGTTGCCATATAGTGAGCCTCGCCCTCTCTAATCTACATGACAAAAAAAACCAACAGGAATAGGATAAGAAAAAATTCATTGATTTACGGTAAATAAGGAGCTTGAGATGACCGAATCCACTGTATTGACCCCCACTGCCAAAAAGCCAGAAGAAAATCAGCCTGCAGAGCACCAACACAATACCTTGGTGGCTGAGCCGCCGGTGACCGAAGCCAGCAAGCCCGCTGCTCGCCGTCGTGCCAAGCCCGCCAAAGAAGATGAGTCCGGTGCAGAAGCGATTTTGGCCGTGAGCCATGCCCCTGCCGCCATGGCCGTGGCCACTGCCCCCCACGGCACGGACGAAAACAGTGACTTTGCCCCCCTCCCAGCAGACTACCCCTACAAAACCCGTTTGCGCCGCGCTGAGTACGAAAGAACCAAAGCCGAGCTGCAAACTGAACTGCTTAAAGTGCAGAGCTGGGCCAAAGAGACCGGTCAGCGCATTGTGATTTTGTTTGAAGGCCGCGATGCCGCAGGCAAGGGCGGCACGATTAAACGCTATATGGAACACCTCAACCCACGCGGCGCACGGGTGATTGCCTTGGACAAACCCACCGAAGCCGAACGCGGCCAGTGGTATTTCCAACGCTATATTCAGCACCTACCGTCTGCTGGCGAAATCGTATTTTTTGACCGCTCTTGGTATAACCGCGCCGGTGTTGAGCGCGTGATGGGCTTTTGCAACCCAAGCGAATACCTCGAATTTTTGCGCCAAGCCCCACAGCTTGAGCGGATGCTGAACAATAGCGGGATTCGTCTGTTTAAGTTCTGGTTCTCGGTCAGCCGTGAAGAGCAGCTCCGCCGCTTTGTGTCGCGCCGTGATGACCCGCTCAAGCACTGGAAGCTGTCGCCTATCGACATCCAGTCCCTCGACCGCTGGGACGATTACACCGCTGCCAAAAAGGCGATGTTCTTCCACACTGATACCGCCGATGCGCCGTGGACCGTGGTGAAGTCGGACGACAAAAAACGGGCGCGGCTGAACTGCATCCGCCACTTCTTGCACGCGCTAGATTACCCAGGCAAGAACCTCAAGGTGGCTTGTGCCCCTGACCCCTTGTTGACGGGCAACGCGTCTAGCATGTTGAGCCGTGATGAACAGATTGGCGATTCGTTCTAACGCCATTTTCAGTCCAATAAAAACCGCCCACACGTTGCAACGTGTGGGCGGTTTTTATTGGGTAGAGTGGGGATAATGAGCGGGACTGCCTAAAAAACAATCAACTTTGTTTTTGTCTTGTTTATCAGCTGATTAGACTGGTTTTCCACAGGCAAATCACAGCCCTACCCCCAGTTGTGGGGTGCTTTTCCCCACAGGTTTTTAGGCTTTTGCCGCCACCCATGCCGCCACACTCGCCAACGCCGCAGGCAAGTGCGCAGGCTCGGTACCGCCAGCCATCGCCATATCCGGCTTGCCACCGCCCTTGCCGCCGACTTGTTCAGCAACAAACTTGACCAAGTCACCGGCTTTAACCTTGCCTAGTAGGTCAGGGGTCACACCTGCGGCCAGCTGCACTTTGCCTTCGGCACGGCTGCCCAACACAATCACGGCAGACTTCAGCTTGTCTTTCAGCTTGTCCATGGTTTCGCGCAGTGCCGCCGCATCTGCACCTTCTAGCTCGGTGGCCAGTACGGTGATGCCGTTGGCGTTGACGGCTTGCTCAACCAAGGCATCGCCTGCACTGGCGGCCAGCTTGCCGTTTAGGCGGGCGACTTCTTTTTCTAGGGCTTTGAGGCTGTCTTGCACCGCCGCAATTTTAGGCGCGAGTTCTTCCGCGCTTTGCGCTTTGAGTGCAGCCGCCGCTTCGCGCAGCAGCTTGTCTTGGGCTTGAACGTGCAGCAACGCGCCTTCGCCGGTGACGGCTTCAATCCGGCGCACACCAGCAGCGACACCGCCTTCACTCAAAATTTTAAACAAGCCGATATCACCGGTGCGGGTGACGTGCGTGCCGCCGCACAGCTCAACCGAGAACTCACCCATTGCCAGCACACGGACTTCATCGCCGTATTTCTCGCCAAACAAGGCCATCGCGCCGGACTTCAGCGCGTCTTCTTGGTTCATCAGCGTGGCGGTGACAGGGGCGTTGGCAAGGATGGCGTGGTTGACCAGCCGTTCGACTTCGATCAAATCAACCGGTGTCATGCCGTGGCTGTGGGCAAAGTCAAAGCGGGCGCGGTCGGGGTTCACCAACGAGCCTTTTTGCTGAACGTGCGACCCCAGCACACGGCGCAAAGCACTGTGCAGCAAGTGGGTGGCAGAGTGGTTGCGCTCGGTGGCGTGGCGGGCATGGCGGTCAACGGTGGCGGTGACGGTATCGCCGACCGTCAGCGTGCCCCGTGCCAACACCCCATGATGGCCAAACACAGCGGCTTGGATTTTTTGGGTGTCGGTCACATCAAACAGGGCATCGACACCGCCTGTTACCGACAAGGTGCCGACATCGCCCACCTGCCCGCCGCCCTCGGCATAGAACGGTGTGTTGTTGAGCACCACCACGCCTTGGTGGCCTTGGGTGAGCTGGGTCACGGCTTGACCGTCTTGGTACAGGGCGACGATATGGGCAGTGGTGGTGGTGTGGCCATAGCCTTCAAAGCGGGTATCGCTGCCGGTGTAGTCCAACTGCCCGCCCATTTTAAAGCTCGATGCCGCACGGCTTTGGGCGCGTTGGGTTTCCATTGCCGCATCAAAACCGGCTTGGTCGATGGCAATGTCGCGTTCGCGGCAAATATCTGCTGTTAAATCAAGCGGGAAGCCGTAGGTGTCGTACAACTGGAACGCCACTTTGCCCTCTAGGGTGGTCTTGCCCCCTGCCAAAGCGGCTTCGAGCAGCACCATGCCTTTGTCCAGCGTTTCGGCGAATTTGATTTCTTCTTGCTTGAGTGCGTCTTCAATCTTGGCTTGGTTTTGGCGCAACTCAGGGTAGGCATCGCCCATCTCAGCGGCAAGGTCAGCCACCAGCGTGTAGAAGAACAGATCCTTTTGCCCCAGCTTGTAACCGTGGCGAATGGCGCGGCGAATAATGCGGCGCAGCACATAGCCACGCCCATCGTTGCTAGGCAGTACGCCATCGGCAATCAGGAAAGAACACGCGCGGATGTGGTCGGCAATCACCTTCAGCGAAGGCGTATCTTGGCTAAACGGCACGCCGGTGGCACGCGCGGCTGCATTAAGCAGGCTGACAAACAGGTCGATTTCGTAGTTGGCGTGCACGCCTTGCAGCACGGCAGAAATGCGCTCCAGCCCCATGCCGGTATCGACCGAGGGCTTAGGCAGCGGGTGCAGCGTGCCGGATTCGTCCCGATTGAACTGCATAAAGACGTTATTCCAGATTTCAATAAAGCGGTCGCCGTCTTCTTCTGGGCTGCCAGGAGGGCCACCCCAGATGTGGGCACCGTGGTCGTAGAAAATTTCGGTGCAAGGGCCGCAAGGACCGGTATCGCCCATTTGCCAGAAGTTATCGCTGGCATAGGGTGCGCCCTTGTTGTCGCCAATGCGGATGATTTTGTCCGTTGGCACGCCGACTTCGGTGTGCCAAATATCAAAGGCTTCGTCATCGCTGGCATACACCGTCACGGTCAGGCGGTCGGTGGGTAGGTTGAGCCAAGCAGGGCTGGTCAAAAATTCCCACGCGTAGTGGATGGCATCGCGCTTGAAATAATCGCCAAAGCTGAAGTTGCCCAGCATTTCAAAAAAGGTGTGATGGCGGGCGGTGTAGCCGACGTTTTCGAGGTCGTTGTGTTTGCCGCCAGCTCGCACGCACTTTTGGCTGGTGGTGGCACGGGTATAAGGCCGCTTGTCGAAGCCCAAAAACACGTCTTTGAATTGGTTCATCCCCGCGTTGGTAAACAACAGGGTCGGGTCTTCCCACGGCACCAGCGAGCTAGACCCCACAATTTGGTGGCCTTTGCTGGCAAAGAAGTCGAGGAATTTCTGGCGAATGGCGGAAGCTTTCATGCGGGGAATCAATCTAAAAAGTAAAAAATTAACCTGCCGATTTTCCGCCGAAAGACCCTGTCAGCGCAAACGGGAACTGTGTTTTTGCGCCCAGCCCCCTGCCGAGCGACCACAAAAAAGCGCGTTTCCCTTGTCAGGAAGCGCGCTTTTCAACCCCTCGCTGCGGTCAGCCGAGCGAGGGGTGGGAGGATTAAGCCAACTTAGCCAATTGCACCTTCAGCTTAGCCAGCTTATCGCTCAGCTCCGCCAGTTGGGCTTGGTCTTTTGCGACCAAGTGGGCGGGGGCTTTGTCGGTGTAGCCTGGCTTTTCCAGCTTGGCGGTCAGCTTCAGCACGTCAGCCTCGGTTTTGCCGATTTCCTTGGTGATGCGGAGGGTTTCAGCGGCCTTGTCGATTTCCACCTTCAGCATCAAGCGGGCTTCGCCACACATCGCCACCGGCGCGTCGTCCTCCGGCAGCTTGGCGACCAGCGTGCCTTCGGTCAGCCGTGCCAACAGCTTGAGGTAAGGCACAAAGTCCACCAGCGACGCATCGGCGGCTTCAATCAGCAGCGGGGCTTTGACCGAAGGGCCAATGCCCATTTCGCCGCGCAAATTACGCACGGCATTCACCACCTCTTTAAACCGCGCCATCCGTGCATCGGCTTCGGCGTTGATTTTCTCCGGTACCGCCACTGGCCACGCTGCCAGCATCAACGAATCCGTATGCTTGGCGTTGGCCAGCGGGGCGACGGTCTGCCACAGCTCTTCGGTAATAAACGGCATGATGGGGTGCAGCAAGCGCAGGGTGACTTCGAGCACCCGCACCAAGGTACGGCGGGTGGCGCGTTGCTGGGCTTCGTTGCCGGTTTGCAGCTGCACCTTGGTCAGCTCCAAATACCAGTCACAGTATTCGTTCCAAATAAACTCGTAGAGGTCTTGCGCGGCAAGGTCAAAGCGGTAGGTGTCCAGTGCGGCGGTGACGCTGGCTTCACAGGCTTGCAGCCGGCCAATCATCCACAGGTCCACAAAGCTGTATTCCAGCGGCAAGGTTTCGTCCTGCCCGCAGTCTTTGTCTTCCACGTTCATCATCACAAAGCGGGTGGCATTCCACAGCTTGTTGCAGAAGTTGCGGTAGCCCTCGGCGCGCTTAAAGTCAAAGTTTACCGACCGCCCCAAGCTGGCGTAGCTGGCCATGGTAAAGCGCAGGGCATCGGTACCAAACGCAGGGATGCCTTCGGGGAACAGCTTCTCAGTCGCTTTGGCGATTTGGGGGGCTTTTTCGGGGCGGCGCAGGCCGGTGGTGCGTTTTTCTACCAGCTCGGGCAGGGCGATGCCGTCGATAAGGTCTACGGGGTCAATCACATTGCCCTCGGACTTCGACATTTTCTTGCCTTCGTGGTCGCGGACAATGCCGTGGATATACACGTCTTTAAACGGCACTTTGCCGGTAAAGTGCGTGGTCATCATGATCATCCGTGCCACCCAGAAGAAGATGATTTCGTAGCCCGTCACCAAGACTTGCGAGGGGACAAACGCTTCGAGCTCTGGGGTGTCCTCGGGCCAGCCGAGGGTGGAAAACGGCACCAGTGCCGAGCTAAACCAAGTGTCCAACACGTCATCATCGCGGCGCAGGGTTTTGCCTGGGGCTTGCGCTTCGGCTTCGGCTTGGCTACGCGCCACATAGACCCGACCCTCTTCGTCATACCATGCAGGGATTTGATGCCCCCACCACAGTTGGCGGCTAATGCACCAATCTTGGATGTTGTTCATCCATTGGTTGTAGGTGTTGACCCAGTTTTCTGGAATAAAACGGACTTGCCCGCTTTCGACGGCATCAATGGCTTTTTGGGTAATGGATTTGCCGGTGGGGTCTTGCTCGCTGGCCTTGGTCATGGCCACAAACCATTGGTCAGTCAGCAGCGGCTCAATCACCGAGCCAGTACGGTCGCCGCGCGGCACCATCAGTTTGTGTGGTTTGACTTCGACCAGCAGCCCAGCGGCTTCAAGGTCGGCCACCATCGCCTTGCGGGCTTCGACCGTGGTCAAACCGGCATAGGCTGCGGGCAGGTCTATCGTGCCTTGCGCTGTGCCGTCAAAGCCAAACACCTGCGCCTTGGGCAAGATGGTGGCTTCTAGGCACATCACGTTAATCAGCGCGGTATTGTGGCGTTTGCCGACTTGATAATCGTTGAAGTCGTGGGCGGGGGTGATTTTGACGCAGCCCGTGCCAAACGCTGCATCGACGTATTCATCGGTAATCACGGGGATATGGCGACCGGTCAGCGGCAATACCAGTTGCTTGCCGACCAAGTGGGTGTAGCGTCCATCGCTGACACTGACCGCCACCGCCACGTCACCCAGCAGGGTTTCGGGGCGGGTGGTGGCAACCACAATGCTTTCGTCGCTGCCCACCACGGGGTAGCGGATATGCCACATTTTGCCGTCTTCTTCTTCCGACACCACTTCAAGGTCAGATACCGCCGTGCCCAGCTTGGGGTCCCAGTTCACCAGCCGCTTGCCACGGTAAATCAGCCCCTGCTCAAACAGCCGGACAAACACTTCGCTGACCACTTCGGCGCGGGTGCTGTCCATGGTGAAATATTCGCGTTCCCAATCCACCGAGCAGCCTACACGGCGCATCTGGCTGGTAATGGTGCCGCCGGACTTTTCTTTCCACGCCCAGACCTTGTCGATAAAGGCTTCGCGGCCAAGGTCGTGGCGGCTAATGCCTTGCTCGGCCAATTGGCGTTCCACCACGATTTGGGTGGCGATACCGGCGTGGTCGGTGCCCGGAATCCAAGTGGTGTTTTCGCCCTTCATGCGGTGGTAGCGGGTCAGGCCATCCATGATGGTTTGGTTAAAGGCGTGCCCCATGTGCAGCGTCCCCGTAACATTGGGGGGCGGCAGTTGGATGCAAAAAGCCGGCTGAGTGGTGTCCATATGCGGCGCAAAATAGCCCGCTTGCTCCCAGTGCGGATACCAGCGGCGTTCGATGTCGGCGGGTTCAAAGCTTTTTGCAAGTTCCATAACGTGTCGCGTCCCAAAATTCGGTCAAAAATGAGTGCGATTATACCGCAGCCAGCGGGCTTGGTTTTTATGGCATCGGGTGGATGCGTCCCCCTGCCGCGCCCCGCCCCGCCGCCCATTTCCCCCCGCCCCTTTCTTTGCCAAGGCTGGAATGCCAAAATGGACGCCATGACGATAAAATTTTGGGCGCGTGTGCCGGCGTGCCGTTTTTCTGTGCCTTTGGGGCTAAACACGGTGCGCCTCGGGCTGGGCCTAGTGGCAGGACTGCTGGGCGCACCCCCCGCCCACGCCGACTCCGCTTTGGCGAT
>CALMOJ010000141.1 GCA_937871815.1 uncultured Neisseriales bacterium | reverse complement strand
ACGCACCTCGGCAGGCTTGCCACCCACAAAGAAGCTGATGATATAGAGCACCAGCCCCAGCAAGAAAACCACCCCTGTGATTTCACGCATCCAGTAGAAGATGGCGGCTTGGTCTTGCGTTGCCATAAAGCTCATGGGCGTAGCCGACATCCGTTGCAGCCAGACTTGCACAATGCCGGCAGCAGTCAAGAACAGCGTGATAAATACGATGCTGACGGTCATCAACCAGAATGACCACATTTCTAGCACCTGCGACTTTTCGCTATTGGCCTCACGACCGCGCATTTTGGGCATGGCGTAAGAAATCATGGTCAACACCACCATCACATACGCCCCATAAAACGCCATGTGACCATGGGCTGCCGTCATTTGCGTACCGTGGGTGTAATAGTTGACCGGTGCCAGCGTATGGATAAAGCCCCAGACCCCCGCGCCCAAGAAAGCCATCACCCCTGTGCCCAATGCCCACAAGGTTGCGGCTTTGTTGGGATGCTCGCGGCGGCGGCGATTCACCATATTGAAGGCGAAGACAGTCATCATAAAGAACGGGATAGGTTCGAGTGCCGAGAACACACTCCCCAGCCATAGCCAATACTCCGGCGTACCAATCCAGAAATAGTGGTGACCTGTCCCGATGATGCCGGTAATCAAGGACATGGCAATAATCACGTACAGCCATTTTTCGATCACTTCGCGGTCTACACCGGTAATCTTAATCAGGACAAAGGCCAGCATGGCACCCAGAATCAGCTCCCAAACCCCTTCCACCCAAAGGTGAACGACCCACCACCAGAAATATTTATCCAGTACCAAGTCTTTTGGGTTGTAGAACGAGAACAGGAAGAAAACCGCCAGCCCCCACAGCCCCATCAGCATTACCAGCGAAATACTGGTTTTGCGACCCGCCAACACGGTCATCGAGACGTTAAACAGGAACACCAAAGCCACAATCACAATGCCCACTTTGGTCAGCAGCGGCTGCTCTAGGAACTCGCGTCCCATGGTCGGCAGCAGATTGTTGCCCGTCATTTCGGCCAAGGTGGCATACGGCACGGCCAGATACCCCACGATGGTGAGTGCACCGGCAATCAAAAACACCCAGAACATCCACATCGCCAGCTTGGGGCTATACAGCTCACGTTCTGACTCTTCGGGAATCAGGTAATACGCTGCCCCCATAAAGCCGAAAAGTAGCCACACAATCAACAGGTTGGTGTGAACCATCCGTGCCACGTTAAACGGGATGGCGGGAAAGAGAAAATCTCCCACCACATATTGCAAGCCCATCACGAGGCCAAAAATAATCTGCCCCACGAAAAGCCCGATGGCAGCGATAAAGTAAGGCTTCGCTACCGCTTGGGATTGATACTTCATCATTCGTTCTCCGAAAAATACCGAGGAAACTTCACAGCGCAGCCGTTACATCAGCCGCTCAACCCGCTAGCCCTCGATATTCGGTGGCCACTTATTGGTGTTGATTTTGCTGGAGTACGCCAAAAACGCCACGAGGTCGTCCAGTTCGCTGTCAGAGAAATTGAACTGCGGCATTTGCCGGCGACCAGGCGTACCGGTTGGCTGAGATTTAATCCACGCCTTGATAAATTCAGGGCCACGCCGCTGATACACATTGCCCAGCTCAGGGGCAAAGTACGCGCCTTCGCCTAGCAGGGTGTGGCAGCCGATGCAGTTTCGGGTTTCCCACAGATGCTTACCACGACCGACTTGCTCGGTCAGGACGGCAGCCGCATTGCGCTTGGGGAGTGAATGAACCGTGTCCACGGTCAAGCCGATGAACAGGAGAAAGAAAAACGCCGCGCCGCCATAAAAAATATTGCGTGCGGTAGATTTGGTGAAACCGCCACTCATGGCAGACCCCCTTTTGCTGAAAGAAAAAAACCGAGGCTATCCTCGGTTTTTTGCCATGCTTTCGGCATTGATGCGGGTCAAGGGTTTTGGCTACGGTGGCACCGCGCCCACGCTACTTGGCCAGTTGACGCGTCTCACGCAGCACTTCGACGTTGTGCGTGCCGTCATTTAGCCAAATTTGGCCGTCTTGAATGGTGCACTGCAAATCCATATTACGCTGTGCCATTGCCGCCAAGGCTTGGGTGCTTTCCTGTGTGATGTCGATAATGCTGAGGTTGTCTTGCCGCGCAAATTGCGATTTGTTTTGGGTAAACCACATCTCGGCTACCCGCCCCCCGTAGCTATACACCACCACCTTGTCCGCTCGACCACAGGCCTTGCGAATCAGCTTTTCGTCGGGGATGCCCACATCAATCCACAGCGTAATCGCCCCTGTCAGGTCTTTGAGCCACAAATCGGCCTCGTTGTCGTCGGTCATGCCCTGACCAAAGGCGAGATATTCCTCAGCGTGCAGGGCAAAGGCCAGCAGCCGCATCATCATGCGTTCATCGGTTTCGGAGGGATGCCGTGCCAGCGTCAGGGTGTGGCTTTGGTAATACTGCCGGTCTAGGTCAGTGATATTCAGCGTTGCTTTAAAAACCGTTGCTTTAAGTGCCATAACGAGAAAACCTGCTGTCAAATAGAGGGGAATCGAAGGGGGGAGAACATAGCATGACCACCCCCTGATTTCGTGGATTTTTTAGGTTAGCTGCGCCATCTGGCTTAACCGCGCCTCAATCCGTCCCACCGCCGCTTGTAAGTCGGGCAAATACCGCGCCGCGCCCTCGGCCAAGGTCATTGCCTTGCGCAGAAACACCACATTGATGCTGCCCAAGACCTGCTCGTGGTGGGTAATCGGCAGCGCAATCGCCGAGATTTTCCCTTGCTCCGACCACTCCCCATCGTTGGTGGCATAGCCTTGTTGGCGCACTTTTTCCAGCATCTGGCTAACGAGGCTAGGGCTACGCGCAAAGTCCGCCTGTCGCTCATCGGGGCCGATACGCAGCAAAGCCAATAGCTGTGCCCGCTCGGCCTCGCTGCAATAGGCCAAATACGCCCGCCCCGTGGCGGTAAACAGCAGCGGCATCCGCTGACGAATCATTGCCCGATGAAACGACAGCGGGCTAAAGCGGTGGGTGGTTTCGCGCACCACCATGCTGTCCCCATCCAAGGTACACAAATCCGACGGCCAAACCACCTTTTGCAACAACTGTCCCAGCTCGGGATTGGCGGCTTCAGAAATCCACTCATCGTCGGTAAAGCCATCGCTCAACTGGCGAATCTTGTGGTTAAGCCGGTAGCTGTCATCCGAAGGGCTGCGGCGCACATAGCCCTCGGTTTGCAGGGTTTCCAGCAGGCGGCGCACCGTGGTGCGGTGCAAACCTGTGGTCTGGCTGAGGTCGGCAATCGTCATCCAACCATTAGGCGATAAGTTAATGGCATGTAAAACCGCCAGCCCTCGGCTTAAGCCTTGGACATGGCGGTAGCTTGCTCCGCTCGATGGACGCATATCTCCCCCTTTTTTATCAGAAAAATAGTTTACCAAACAAGGTTGTGCACATTGCGCCCATTTGGGAGATAAATTATCGCTCCCCCTTGCCGCACCCTCAAAATGACTCCATCGAACTATGTCGTTGCCCCCGCTAAGGCATCGCCCCGCTCACCGCTGTTGATGACGCGGGCAGGCCGTTAGCCCCCGCGCCCTGTTTACCGAAGGAGTCTCCATGAGCATCCAGTTGAAGTGCCTGTCCCACACCCCCTTGCGCGGTCTTAACGACCCTGGTGCCGATGTGGTCGCAGAAGTCGATGCCATCCTTGCCCAGTCCCGCGCCGAGGTCGAAGCCTTCGACCCCGAGCTGATTGTGGTGTTTGCCCCAGACCACTACAACGGTTTGTTCTACGACTTGATGCCCCCGTTTGTGATTGCCACGGCTGCCGAATCGGTTGCCGACTACCAAACGCTGCCTGGCCCGCTGTCTATTCCCAAAGACATCGCCATGGCCATGACCCGCTTTATCTTGGACAGCGACATTGATATTGCCCTGTCGCACCGCCTGCAAGTGGACCACGGCTGCACCCAAACCCTCGAAGAACTGACCGGCAGCCTGACCCGTTACCCCGTTATCCCCATCATTATCAACTCGGTGGCCCCGCCGTTTGGGCCGTATCGCCGTGTGCGCAAGCTGGGCGAAGCGGTGGGGCGTTTCTTGGCCACGCTCAATAAGCGCGTGCTGATTTTGGGGACGGGTGGCCTGTCGCACGAGCCCCCCGTGCCGCTGCTGGCTGAAGCCCCTGAAGACATCGCCAACTTCCTGATTGCGGGTCGCAACCCCACGCCCGAAGCGCGTGCCGCCCGCCAAGCCCGCACCATCGCCGCCGGCCAAATTTTTGGCACACCGGCCTGCCCGCTGACCCCGCTCAGCGCGGAATGGGACTTGGCCTTTATCGACCTGCTGGTGCAAGGGCGTTTGCCTGAAATCGACCAATTCGACATCGAGACCATTTCCAAGACCGCCGGACGCTCCACCCACGAAGTCCGTACGTGGGTTGCCGCGTTTTCTGCCTTGGCTGCCACCGGCTCTTATACCGCCCGTCAAGACTACTACCGCCCCATCAACGAATGGATTGCGGGTTATGGCGTGGTCAGTGCTGAACACATTTAATCCCGACCCCTCACATCGTCTTAGTCCAAAGAGAATCCCATGACCGCCACCCACACCCTCCCTACCGAAGCCGAACTGGTTCAACGTGCCCAAGACATGATTCCTTGGCTGCGCGAAAAAGCCGATGCCGTCGAGCAAGCCCGCATGGTGCCTGCCGACACCATCCAAGCGTTTAAAGACGCGGGCTTCTTTAAGATTTTGCAGCCCAAGCGTTGGGGCGGCTACGAAATGAACCCCAACGTGCTGAACAAAGTGCTGATGGAATTGGCACGCGGCTGCCCTTCCAGCGCGTGGAATGTGATGGTGCTGGGCGTGCATCCGTTTGAGGTGGGCTTGCTGGACACCCGTTGCGGCGACGAGCTGTGGAGCCAAGACAATACCGCGCTGGTGTCGTCCTCTTACGCGCCTTTTGGCACTGTAACCGTGGTGGATGGCGGCTACGAGCTGAATGGCGAATGGCTGACTTCTAGCGGCTGCGACCACGCGGCGGGCGGCGCATTTTTGGGTGGCCGTGTGCAAGAAAACGGCGAAATGGTGTTCCGCTCGTTCTGGGTACAACGCGCTGACTTTGAGATTGTCGATGACTGGTTTGTGGTGGGGCTGGCTGGTACCGGCAGCAAAAAACTGGTGATTAACAAAGTGTTTGTGCCGACCTACCGTAGCCACGTCATTGGGGCGTACTGCGAAGAATCGCACGGCCATGTGAACGACCTCTACAAAATGCCGTTTTTCTATGTGTTCTACGCAGCCGTGTCCTCGGTGATTATCGGCATGGCACGCGGTATGGTGGATTTGTATATCGACCACATGGTGCCCCGTCAAAACATCAACCAAGCCGTCGGCGCAGCGGTGCAAGACCCGTTTATCAAAGGCCGTCTGGGCGAAGCCTACGCCAAGATTTTGGGTTCGACTGCCCGCGTGCTGCAAAACACCGACGAAGCATGGAGCTACGCTTCCCAAGGCAAACTGGTGCCGCTCGACACCCGTATCCGCCACTTTGCCACCAACCAATTTACCGGCGGCGAATGCTTCGAAGCCGCGCACATGGTGTTTAAAAAGACCTCGACCCGTGGCGTATGGCTCAACAGCCCGATGCAGCGGCAAATGCGCGACATCCTCGTGGGCGCAAACCACATCACCCAAAACCAAGACAACATCGGCGACTTGCTCGGCGGTCACTTGCTTGGCAATCCCCTGCCCGCCGCCAACCCCTTCGGCGCAAAGCCGGCGGCTAAGTAAGCCAGAAAGCCCTCGCCATGACCCCAGAAATCAACCAACTCCTCGACTGGCAGCCCAATGCCGAACTGGCCGCGATTCCCACCGTCAGCGCAGAAAGCCACCGCTACGGGATGCGCCACTTTGCCATCGGCGTGTCGATTATCACCGCCCGTCATGGTGAAAGCCGCGCAGGGCTGACCGCCACCGCTGTGTGCTCCGTTACCGCTGACCCACCCCGTTTGGTGGTCTTCGTCAACAAAAACGTCGTGGCCAACGACGTGGTTTTGAACAGCGGCGCGTTGTGCGTCAATGTGCTTGCCGGTGACCAAGAAGACGTGGCCAAAGCCTTTGCCGGCATGATAGACGGCGTGCATGGCGATGCCCGTTTTGAACATGGTCAATGGGGACCCTTGGTGACCGGCGCACCCGCGCTAGAAGGGACATTGGCTAATTTTGATTGCCGTGTTGTGAAGGTGTTTGACGAAAGCACCCACCACGCCTTTTTGTGCGAAGTGCTGGCCACCCGTGAACGTAATGACGGCGAAGCCCTGATTTATCTGAACGGGGGCTTCCGCCGTATTCCGCAGTAAACCAACAAGAAGCCCGCATAACCCTTGTGCTGCCCCCCGCTAAATCTCGTGTTTTGGCGGGGGGCTTACACGGTTTTAGCGTGCCCACCCCACCCGCCCTAGACCGTACTTGTTCAACTCGGAGAGAGAACACCCATGAAAACCTACAAACTTGCTGCCCTGACCCTCGCTGTTTTGGCCACCGCCCCAGCCTTTGCTGACATCAACGTTGGCGTGATTGCCTCGCTGACCGGTCCTGCTGCCGCCTTGGGTGCAGAAACCAAAAAAGCCGTCGCCTTGTTCCCAAGCAAAGTCGGCAACGAAAAAATCAACTTTATCCTGCTGGATGACGCAACCGACCCTACCAGCGCGGTTAAAAATGCCCGTAAGCTGATGAGCGAAGACAAGGTCGATGCCATCCTCGGGCCTAACCTGATTAGCACCGCCACCGCCATCGCCGATGTCGCCAATACCGAAAAAACCCCGATGATTTCCGTCGCCCCGTTGGATGTGACCGGCGACAAGCGTGGCTACGTGTTCCGCAGCGAACCTTCGGCAGATTTGATGGTGCAGCGCGTGGTGAATGACATGGTCAGCAACGGCACAAAAACTGTCGGCTTTATTGGCTTTTCGGATTCGTGGGGCGAGCTGCTGTTTAAGGCACTGAACAAGGCCGCCGAAGGCAAGTTGACCGTGGTCGCCAGCGAACGCTATGGCCGTGCCGACCCCAGCGTGCAAGCACAAGTGTTGAAAGTCATGGCCGCCAAACCAGACGTGGTGTTTATCGGCGCGTCCGGCACCCCTGCTGCCATGCCGCAAATCACCCTGCGTGAACGGGGTTACAAGGGCAAGATTTACCAATCGCACGGTGTCACCAGCAAAGAGTTTTTGCGCGTAGGCGGCAAAGCGGTGGAAGGCGCGTTGATTCCCGTTGGCCCCGTCTTGGTTGCCGAGCAACTGCCAGACAGCCATCCCACCAAAAAAGCCAGCGTCGCCTTTGTGAAAGAACTCGAAGCCAAAAATGGCCCTGATTCCCGCTCCACCTTTGCGGGCGCGTCTTGGGATGCGTGGCTGTTGCTGCAAAACGCTATCGTCGGGGCACAAAAAGCCAAGGTCAAAGCCGGTACACCAGAGTTCCGCACTGCCCTGCGCCAAAACATCGAAAAGACCAGCAAATTGGTCGGCACCAATGGCGTTTACACCCTGAGTGCGACCGACCATGCCGGTTACGATGCCAGCGCCATCGTGCTGATTAAGGTTGAAAACAATCGCTGGAAATTGGTGAAGTAATGACCACTCCAGACGTGCTTACCCCAGAAGCCGCCGCACAGTTGCTGCACACCGCCGCCAGCAGCGGGCACTCCATCGCCCCGCTGCGTGACCGTTTAGCCGTTGCTGACCAAGCGACGGCCTACGCCATCCAAGAAGCCAATACCCAACGTGGGCTGGCGGCGGGACGGCGGCTGGTTGGGCGCAAAATTGGGCTGACCTCGCTGGCAGTGCAAGCCCAGCTCGGCGTGAACCAGCCCGATTTCGGCATGTTGTTTGCCGATATGGCTGTGGGCGATGGTGAACCTGTTGCACTTGGTCGCCTGATTCAGCCCAAGGTCGAAGCTGAAGTCGCGCTGGTCATTGGGCGCGACCTAACCCATGACCGCCACACTTACGCCGACCTGATTCGGGCCACCGAATACGCCCTGCCCGCCATTGAGATTGTCGATAGCCGTATCGAAAACTGGAACATCCGGTTTGTCGATACCGTCGCCGACAATGCTTCTAGCGGGCTGTTTGTTTTAGGGGGGCGGCCAGTCAAGTTGGCTGACCTCGACCTGACCGCCTGCGCCATGGAAATGAAGCGCGGCGAAACCGTCGTTTCTACCGGCAACGGCCGCGCCTGCCTCGGCAGTCCGCTGAATGCCGCCGTGTGGCTGGCTGACATGATGGTGCGCTGTGGTCGGCCACTGCAAGCCGGTGACATTGTGCTGACCGGCGCACTCGGTCCTATGGTGGCGGTGCAGTCGGGCGACCGCTTTGATGTTCGTATTGACGGGCTGGGGACGGTGAGCGCGTTGTTTGCCTAGTGGGCGTGGCGGCGGGGGCTGGATGCCTTCCGCCGCCGCCCATCCCATAGCCGTGTCCGCCCCATCTTGCCCGCTGACTGTCCGCCGCCGTCCTGCTTGTCGGGTCTCGCCGCCCCCCGCAGGGCATCGCGCCCCGATTGAATAAGAGAACCGTTATGACCCAAAAAATCAAATGTGCGTTGATTGGCCCCGGCAATATCGGCACCGATTTGCTCTACAAATTACAACGCAGCCCCTACCTTGAACCGGTGTGGATGGTGGGCATCGACCCCGAATCCGAAGGGCTGAAACGTGCCGCCGAGATGGGCTTAAAAGTCACCGCCGATGGCGTAGACGGCTTGTTGCCCCATGTGCTGGCCGACGGCGTGCAAATCGCCTTCGATGCGACCTCCGCCTATGTCCACGCCGAAAACAGCCGCAAGCTGAACGCGCTGGGCGTGCTGATGATTGACCTGACCCCCGCTGCGATTGGCCCCTTCTGCGTGCCGCCGGTCAACCTCAAGGACTTGGTGGGCAGCCAGCAGATGAACGTCAACATGGTGACCTGCGGTGGGCAAGCCACCATCCCGATGGTGGCAGCGATTTCGCGGGTGCAAGGCGTGGCGTATGGCGAAATTGTCGCCACCGTATCGTCCAAGTCCGCCGGTCCTGGCACGCGCAAAAATATTGACGAATTTACCCGCACCACCGCCGGTGCCGTGGAAAAAGTCGGCGGCGCGAAAAAAGGCAAGGCCATCATCATCATCAACCCTGCCGAGCCGCCGCTGATTATGCGTGACACGGTGCATTGCCTGACCGAAGACACCCCCGACCAAGCCGCGATTACCGCCTCGATTTTGGACATGATTGAACAAGTTCAAAAATATGTGCCGGGGTATCGCTTGGTGAATGGACCGGTCTTTGACGGCAACCGCGTCTCGGTCTTTTTGGAAGTACAAGGGCTGGGCGACTTTTTGCCGACCTATGCCGGCAACCTCGACATCATGACGGCCGCTGCTGCCCGTACCGCAGAGATGTTTGCCGAAGCCATTATTCACGGTGAGCTGACACTTGCCCCCGTTGCCGGATAAGGAGAACCCCATGAATTTGCGCGGAAAAAAAATTACCGTTCACGATATGACCCTGCGGGACGGGATGCACCCCAAACGCCACCTGATGACGCTAGACCAAATGGTGGACATCGCCACCGGTCTGGACGATGCCGGTGTGCCGCTGATTGAAGTCACCCACGGCGATGGCTTGGGGGGGGCGTCGGTCAACTATGGCTTTCCGGCGCATACCGATGAGGAATATCTCGGCGCGGTCATCCCCAAAATGAAACAGGCCAAAGTGTCGGCCTTGCTGTTGCCTGGGATTGGCACGGTGGATCACCTCCGCATGGCGCGTGACCTCGGGGTGAGCACCATTCGCGTGGCGACCCACTGCACCGAAGCCGATGTGTCGGAACAGCACATCACCTTGGCCCGCAAGTTGGACATGGACACCGTCGGCTTTTTGATGATGGCGCACATGAGCACCCCCGAAAAGCTGATTACCCAAGCCAAGCTGATGGAAAGCTACGGGGCTAACTGTATTTATGTCACCGACTCGGCGGGCTATATGCTGCCGGACGATGTCAAAGCCCGATTGGGTGCGGTGCGCGAAGCACTGAAGCCCGAAACCGAGCTGGGCTTTCATGGTCATCACAATTTGGCGATGGGCGTGGCCAACTCCATTGCGGCGGTTGAAGCCGGTGCAAACCGGATTGATGCCGCTGCCGCAGGGCTGGGCGCAGGGGCGGGCAATACCCCGATGGAAGTGTTTATCGCCGTGTGTGACCGCATGGGCATCGAAACCGGCGTTGATACCTTCAAGATTTGCGACGTGGCCGAAGACCGTGTGGTACCGATGATGGACCACATTATCCGCATTGACCGCGATTCGCTGACCTTGGGCTATGCAGGGGTGTATTCGTCTTTCTTGCTGTTTGCCAAGCGTGCGGCCAGTAAATATGGCCTGTCGGCCCGCGATATTTTGGTGGAGCTGGGGCGGCGCGGCATGGTCGGTGGCCAAGAAGACATGATTGAAGATACCGCGATGACCATGGCTCGAGAACGTGGACTGACCCCCTGACGATGGGGGACGGCGCACCCTGACCGTCCCGCTTTTGCGCTGTTTTGACCGTGGGCTGCGGCGTTGCTTTAGGCAGCCGCAGCCTTCGCACAGGAGTCCACTATGGATGTTGAAATCTTCGCCCTGCTTGCACAGGATGGCATTACCAACGGGGCGATTTACGCTTTGCTGGCACTGGCTTTGGTGCTGGTCTTTGCGGTGACCCGCATTATTTTTATCCCCCAAGGCGAGTTCCTTGCATGGGGTGCGTTGACCATGGCGGCACTGGAAGCCGGTCAATTTCCCGCTACGGTGTGGCTACTCCTCGGGGCGGGGAGCTTGGCGTTGGGCACCGACCTGCTGGCGGCGCGCACGGGCTCTCGCCGTGGGTTGGGCAAATCTGCGCTGTGGAATCTGGCCTATCCGCTGGCACTGGTTGCCGCGCTGTCGGTGCTGCCGCTGCAAAGCCTGCCGTTGCTGCTGAAAGTGGCCGTGGTCTTGGCGATTGTGGTGCCGATGGGGCCGATGATTTACCGCGTGGCATTTCAGCCGGTGGCCGAAGCCCCTGTGCTGATTTTGCTGATTGTCTCGGTCGCCTTGCACTTGGTGATGGTGGGCTTGGGGCTGCTGGTGTTTGGCCCTGAAGGCTCGCGCACCGCACCGTTTAGCGAAGCCCAAATCGCGCTGGGGAGCTTGACCCTCGGCGGGCATACCCTCGTGGTGCTGCTGACTTCGTTGGCCTTGATTGTTGGGCTGTATCTGTATTTTGACCGCACCTTGGTCGGCAAGGCCTTGCGTGCCACGGCGATTAACCGCAACGGCGCACGGCTGATGGGTATTTCACCTGCCTTGGCTGGGCGGCAGACCTTCTTTTTTGCCGCGCTGATTGGGGCGTTGTCGGGGCTGCTGGTGGCACCGCTGACTACGATTTACTACGACAGCGGCTTTTTGATTGGGCTGAAGGGCTTTGTGGCGGCCATTATCGGCGGGCTGGCCAGCTATCCGCTGGCAGCAGCAGGTGCGATTGTGGTTGGGCTGCTGGAGTCGTTCTCGTCGTTTTGGGCGAGTGCGTTTAAAGACGTGCTGGTGTTTACCCTGATTATTCCGGTGCTGGTGTGGCTGTCTTGGTCCACCCACCATGTGGAAGAGGAAGAAACCGCACATGTGGTGAGTCGGAGCAATAAACAAGGTTGGATTCCCCCGCGTGCTGTGCTGGCGGGGTTTTTGGGCTGTTTGCTGCTGGCACCGCTGGTCTTGCCGACGTTTTACGTCACCCTGCTGAACTATGTTGGGCTGTCGGCCTTGGTCGCGCTGGGCTTGGTGCTGTTGACCGGTGTCGGCGGCTTGACCAGCTTTGGGCAGGCGGCGTTTGTTGGGCTGGGGGCGTACACCACGGCGTGGCTGACCACCGCCAGCGACTTGCCTGTCTGGCTGAGTATGGTGGGCGGCTCGCCTTGGCTGGCTTTGCTGGTTGGGCTGGTGCTGACCGCGACGGTGGCGATTGTGATTGGCTCGTTTACCCTCAAGCTCTCCGGCCACTATCTGCCGCTCGGCACGATGGCATGGGGCATTAGCCTGTTTTTCTTGTTCGGCAATATGGAATTTTTGGGCGGGCATTCTGGCTTGTCTAGCCTGCCGCCCATCCAAATCTTTGGCTTTGATTTGCTAGACAACCGCCATTACTACTATCTGGTCTGGGCGTTTGTGCTGGCGGCCTTGTTCACTACCAAGAATCTGCTGGATTCCCGCGAGGGGCGGGCGATTCGTGCCCTCAAGGGCGGCATGGTGATGGCCGAGGCGATGGGGGTGGATACCTCCCGCGCCCGCATGGTGATTTTTGTGATTGCCGCGCTTCATGCCTGTGCGGCGGGTTGGCTGTATGCCCACTTGCAACGCTTTGTGAACCCCACGCCGTTTGGTCTGCACATCGGTATCGAATACCTGTTTATGGCCGTGGTGGGGGGGCAGGGCAGGTGTGGGGGGCTTTGGTCGGGGCGGGGGTGATTACCGTCCTCAAGCAATGGCTGCAAGACGTGTTGCCCAAGCTGTTTGGCTCGGCGGGCAATTACGAGGTCATCGTGTTTGGGCTGTTGATGGTGGTGTTGCTGCACCGTGCCCATGATGGCCTGTGGCCGCTGCTGGCGCGGCTGGTGCCGGTGCGCATCGACCCCAAGGTCATCGACCCGCACGCCGAACCCTTGCCGAAAAAGCCGCAGCCTCCGCACGGCGAGGTGATTTTGGAAGCCAAAGCCGTCACCCGTCAGTTTGGCGGGCTGGTGGCCAACAACAATATGAGCTTGCACGTTGAGGCGGGGGAAATTCTCGCGCTGATTGGTCCGAATGGCGCGGGCAAAT
Organism: uncultured Neisseriales bacterium; assembly: GCA_937871815.1. GTDB lineage: Bacteria > Pseudomonadota > Gammaproteobacteria > Burkholderiales > Aquaspirillaceae > Rivihabitans. Next base: position 5,181 of record CALMOJ010000141.1, on the reverse strand, counting down.
CCACCATGTTTAACCAGCTTTCAGGGGTCGATACCCCGACCTCTGGCGAAGTGCTGTTCCGAGGCAAGCCGGTGGCGGGGCACAGTGCGCGGGAAATTGCTGGGCTGGGCATGAGCCGTACTTTCCAGCACGTCCGTTTGTTGCCGACCATGAGCGTGCTGGAAAACGTGGCGATTGGGGCGCATTTGCGCGGCAGCAAAGGGGTCTTGCCTGCCGCATGGCGACTCGACCGCACCGAGGAAGCCCGTTTACTGCGTGAAGCGGCGATTCAGGTGGAGCGGGTGGGTTTGGGTGACTACATGCACACCGAAGCGGGGAGCTTGGCACTGGGGCAACAGCGGATTTTGGAAATCGCCCGTGCGCTGTGCGCCGACCCGTGTTTGCTGCTGCTGGATGAACCGGCGGCGGGCTTGCGTTTTAAAGAGAAGCAGGCCTTGGCGGATTTGCTCAAACGCCTGAAATCCGAAGGGATGGCGGTGTTGATTGTTGAGCACGATATGGATTTTGTGATGAATCTGGTTGACCGGCTGGTGGTGATGGAGTTTGGCGAAAAAATCGCCGAAGGCTTGCCCGAAGAGGTGCAGCAAAATCCTGCCGTGCTTGAAGCCTATCTGGGGGGGATTTGACGTGGCAAATAACGTACTGGAAGTCAAAGGCCTGTCGGTGGCGTATGGCAAGGTCGAAGCCGTGAGCAAAATCAGCTTGTCGGTGGGCGAGGGCAAAATTGTGACCGTGATTGGCCCCAATGGCGCGGGTAAAACCACAACCTTGTCGGCCATCATGGGCTTGCTGCCGTCCAGCGGGCAGGTGACGTTTGATGGCAGCATCGAGCAAGTCCCCGAGGTGGAGCGGATGGTGGTGCGGGGCATGAATCTGGTGCCGGAAAAGCGCGAGTTGTTTGGCTCGATGAGCATTGAAGACAACTTGTTGCTCGGGGCATTTCAGCGCAGCCGCCAAGGCCACCGTGACCACCGCGAGACGATGGAAGATGTGTTTGCCCTCTTCCCTCGGCTGAAAGAGCGTCGCCAGCAAGCCGCCGGCACGATGTCGGGGGGCGAGCGGCAAATGTTGGCGGTGGGGCGTGCCCTGATGGCCAAGCCCAAGCTGCTGATGTTGGACGAGCCCAGCCTAGGGCTGGCACCGCTGATTGTGCGGGAGATTTTCCGCATCATCACCGAGCTGCGTCAGCGTGGGGTGTCGATTTTGCTGGTGGAACAGAACGCCCGTGCCGCGCTGCAAGTGGCGGATTACGCCTATGTGCTTGAAAACGGCGGCATCAAGATGCAGGGCGAAGCAGAGGCCTTGCGCAATGACCCGCGTGTGATTGAAAGCTACCTTGGCTTGGCCAGCAAACACCAAGACATGCTGTCCACCTAACCCCAGAACGGATACCCCTATGGAAGCTTTGCGTATTATTTCTGACGAACATCGTTCGCTGGCCGCGCTCCTCCACGCCATCCGCTTTATGTTGAAAGAAGCGATGGCGGGGCGGCTGACCCCAGACCTCAAGCTGTTTGAGGCGATGGTGCATTACCTTGATGCCTACGCCGAACAACGTCACCACCCGAAAGAAGACCTGCTGTTTGGCTACCTTGCCGAGCGCACCACAGAAGGGGCGGCGGCCTTGGCCACGCTGGGCACACAACATGCGGCAGCGGCAGAGCGGATTGCCACGCTGCAGCAGGCGTTGGCGGGCTTTGTGGCTGACCCTGCACAGTTGCCGGTTTTTTCTGCGGCGTTTGACCATTACGCGGACTTCTACCGTGGTCACATGATGCTGGAGGAGGACACCGTGTTGCCGCTGATTCGCCAGCATCTGACCGCTGAAGACTGGGTGGCGGTTAATGCGGCTTTTGTGGCCGAGCAGCACGCCAAGTCCGGTAAAACAGGGCATTCGGAGGACTTTGCCGGTCTGTTTTCGCGCCTTGTTGCCGCTGCCCCTGCGCCGATTGGCTTAGGGGGTGGGGCGTTTGTGCCTTTGCCCTGAATTTTGTGTCCGTTGCCGCAGGCCGTGAATCGGGATGCAGGCCGCGGACTCACCTCCCTTCACGTCTCTCTCTTCATCTCACCAGAAAGCATCCCATGACCACAGCCCCTGCCCCCCTGACCGAAGCCGCCACCAGCCGGTTTGTCCGCATCCAAGAAGGCGACCTTGACTTGCAATTGCACTACAACGATGCCGGTGAAGGCGCGGAAACGGTGGTGATGTTGCATGGCTCAGGCCCCGGCGCGAGTGGCTGGGCGAACTTCAACCGCAACGTTGAGCCGCTGGTTGCCGCAGGCTACCGCGTAATTTTGATGGACTGCCCCGGCTGGAGCAAAAGCGACCCGATTGTCTGCACCGGCTCGCGCTCTGACCTCAATGCCCGTGCGCTAAAAGGCTTACTGGACGCGATTGGGCTGGAGCGGGTTCACATTATTGGTAATTCGATGGGGGGGCACAGCGCAGTGGCGTTTGCTTTGGCCAACTCCGCGCGGGTTGGCAAGCTGGTTTTGATGGGCGGGGGTACGGGTGGGCCTAGCCAGTTTGTGCCGATGCCAACCGAGGGCATTAAGCTGCTGCAGGGGCTTTACCGCGACCCGACTATCGAGAGTCTGAAAAAGATGATGGCGGTGTTTGTGTTTGATAGCAGCAGCTTGACCGAAGAGCTGTTCCAAGCGCGGCTAGACAATATGCTCTCCCGCCGCGAGCACTTGGACAACTTTGTGAAGAGCATGGCGGCCAATCCTAAGCAGTTCCCCGACCAAGGTGCGCGGCTGAGCGAAATCACGGCACCGACCTTGGTGATTTGGGGGCGGGACGACCGCTTTGTGCCGATGGATTTGGGCTTGCGCCTGCTGTGGGGGATGCCCAACGCCGAGCTGCATATTTTCAACCGCTGCGGTCACTGGGCGCAGTGGGAGCACGCGGCGAAGTTTAACCGGATGGTGCGGGACTTCTTGGCGGACTAAGTTTTGGGGACTGTGCTGCCTGTGAACCAGAGGTGGCGCGGTGTGCGGCGGCGGAAGCACCTAACAAGGCGCGTCTTCCGCCGTTTTTTTTATGGTGCATCCTTCGCTCCTCACCCCTTTCCCCACATCCTCTGCCGCGACACCGTCCCCTTGTGTAACATCCATGCCTTGTTGTTCCAGCTAAACAAGGACTCCTCATGGCGAAAGCCAAATCCCTCTATGTGTGCAACGACTGCGGCGGTATTAGCCCAAAGTGGCAAGGGCAGTGCCCGCATTGCGCGGCATGGAATAGCCTGACCGAAACCATCCAAGCCCCCGCGCCAGCTGCCAACAGCCGCTTTCAAAGTCTTGCGGCGCGAAGCGATGTGCAGTGCTTGGCCGATGTGCAGGCCGAAGAAGCCCCGCGTGCAACCTCGGGTATTGATGAGCTAGACCGCGTGCTGGGTGGCGGCTTGGTGCGCGGTGCGGTGGTGCTGATTGGCGGCGACCCTGGGATAGGCAAGTCCACCCTCTTGCTGCAAGCCCTGTCGGCGGTCAGCCTGCAGCGGCGGGTGCTGTATATCACCGGCGAGGAATCGGCTCAGCAAGTTGCCCTGCGGGCTTCGCGTCTGGCGGTGGATGCCAGCCAAGTCCGGCTGTTGGCAGAGATTCGCTTAGAGCAGATGCTGGCGACGCTGGCGACAGAACGCCCCGACGTGGCGGTGATTGACTCGATTCAGACGGCCTATTCTGACGCGCTGCAGTCTGCCCCTGGCTCGGTGGCGCAAGTCCGTGAATGCGCTGCCCAGCTCACCCGTGCCGCCAAACAAAGTGGCACGACCATGATTTTGGTGGGGCATGTCACCAAGGAAGGGGCGTTGGCGGGGCCTCGGGTGCTGGAGCATATCGTCGATACCGTGCTGTATTTTGAGGGCGACACCCATTCCAATTTCCGCATGATTCGCGCCATTAAAAACCGCTTTGGGGCGGTGAATGAGCTGGGCGTGTTTGCCATGACTGAACGCGGGTTAAAGGGGGTGTCCAATCCTTCGGCGATTTTCTTGTCTAGCCACCGTGACGATGTGCCGGGGTCTAGCGTGCTGGTGACGATGGAGGGGTCGCGTCCCTTGCTGGTGGAAATCCAAGCACTCGTCGATGAAACCCACGCCCCCCAAGCCCGTCGCCTCTCGGTGGGGCTGGAGCAAAACCGGCTGGCGATGTTGCTGGCGGTTTTGCACCGCCACGCGGGCATTGCCTGCTTTGACCAAGACGTGTTTATCAATGCCGTGGGCGGGGTGCGGATTGCCGAGCCTGCCGCTGATTTGGCGGTGCTGTTGGCGATTGTGTCCTCGCTGCGTGACCGCCCCTTGCCTGACAAGCTGGTGGTGTTTGGCGAAGTGGGGCTGGGCGGGGAAGTGCGCCCTGTGGCTCACGGCCAAGACCGGCTGAAAGAGGCGGTGAAACTCGGCTTTACCCGTGCCATCGTCCCGCAGGCCAATTGCCCTCGTCAGCCGATTGAGGGGTTAGAAGTGGTGGCGGTAGAGCGGCTGGCGCAAGCGGTGGAGTATTGCAAAACATGAGAATCCTGCTTGCCCCGATGCAAGGGCTGGTGGACCCTTTGATGCGGGATGTGCTGACCCGCATGGGGGGCATAGACCTGTGTGTGACAGAGTTTGTCCGCGTCACCCAGACTTTGTTGCCCGCCAAGACCTTTTACCGCTTGTGCCCCGAGCTGCACACCGGTGGGCGTACTGCGGCAGGCGTGCCGGTCAGCGTTCAGTTGCTGGGCAGCGATGCTGCGTGCCTTGCTGACAATGCAGCGCGGGCGGCCGCACTCGGCGCACCGTGCATCGACCTGAATTTTGGTTGCCCCGCCCCGACGGTGAACCGTCATTGCGGAGGGGCGGTGCTGCTTAAAACGCCAGACCGGCTGTTTGAGATTGTGCAGGCGGTGCGGGCGGCTGTGCCGGCTGCCATTCCGGTCACGGCCAAAATGCGCTTAGGCTACGACGACACCCACCAAGCCTTGGCCTGTGCGCAAGCCTTGGCCACCGGCGGCGCGGCGGAGTTGGTGGTTCATGCGCGCACCAAGGTGGAGGGCTACCGTCCGCCGGTACATTGGGATTGGCTGGCGCGTATTCGCGAGGCGGTTAATATTCCCGTGGTCGCCAATGGGGAGGTCTGGACGCTGGCCGATGCTCATGCTTGCTTGGCGGAAAGTGGTTGCTCCGACCTGATGCTGGGACGGGG
>CALMOJ010000140.1 GCA_937871815.1 uncultured Neisseriales bacterium | reverse complement strand
TGCTCAGCGACCGCATGACCGAAATGCAATCATTACTGCAAGGTCAGTTAGCCAGCTTGGCGTGGGCCAATATGGCCGAACACCATCCCCGCCAAGCCGAGCTTTTCCGCCAAATGCTGGCACTGGGCTTATCCCCTGCCCTGTGCCGCCAATTGGTGGCGCGACTACCCGACAAACTCAGCGATGAAGCCGCCCTAAAATGGGCCAAGCTGGCCTTGGTACACAACCTGAAAACGGTGGATGAATCTGCCGAAATCATCAAACGAGGCGGCGTATATGCCCTTGTCGGCCCTACCGGCATCGGCAAAACCACCACCGTCGCCAAGCTCGCGGCACGCGCCACGTTGATACACGGCACCGAACGCATCGCGCTGATTACCACCGACAGCTACCGGATTGGCGCACAAGACCAACTGCGGCTCTACGGCAAAATTTTGGGCGTATCGGTATATTCAGTGCAAAACGAAGCCGATTTGCATGTCACGCTGGCTGACCTGACCGACAAACATCTGGTGTTGATTGACTCCACCGGCATGGGGCAGCGGGATGCGCGGGTGGATTCACAAACCGAAATGTATGCCCGCCCTGCCAATAACGGCGGGCGGGCGGTATCGCGGATTTTGGTGCTGGCCGCCAATGCAGACGGCGCAACGCTCGAAGATGTCGTCAACCGCTACACCCCTGGCGGCGGGCTGGTCGGCTGCATTTTGTCCAAGATTGACGAAGCCCCAACACTGGGCGGCGCGATTGATACCATCGTCCGTCAACGGTTGCCGCTGATGTATGTCACCAACGGACAACGCGTACCAGAAGACCTGCACCTCGCCAAGGCCAATTACCTGCTCGACCGTGCATTTAAAATGGCGCGAGAAACCAGCCCATACAGCCTCAAGAGCGACGAATACCAACTGCTCACCTCGGCGTTTGTCGGTTCGCTGTGAGACAGGCGCAGTCATGATGGAAGACCAAGCCGCCAGCCTCAGGCGACTCACCCCTGGCGCACAGATGGGGTGGAGCTTTGCCTTTTTGGGCGTGCCTGGTGGGGGTACTACGACCCTGCTGGCAGAGCTGGCGGCGGGGCTGGCCGCCTCACAACGGCGCGTGGTCTTGCTTGATGCCCACGGCGGCAATCCCTTGGCACGGCGGTTTTCCGATGAGTGCGGCATGATGCTCGACACCGTGATGGCACGCCAAGGCTCGCTGCACGATGCCGTGACCGTTCTCCCCTATGGTGTGCCGGTCATGAATCTCTTTGTCCGTCCCCTGACCCTAGAAACCCTGCCAGAAGCGGTAGAGAGCCGACTTATTTCAGAATACGAAGCCCTGATGCGGGATGTCGAAATCGCCCTAATTGATGCCCCCGACGTGGCCACCGACCCCGCACTACCCGCTTTGGCCGACCATTTGGTCTTAGTCATTACCCCCGACCCTCGCACCCTGACTCATGCCTACGCAGCGGTGAAACGGCTAGCCTTAGAATTTGCCCGCCGCCGCTTTGATGTGCTGGTATCACGGGCTTATGACATCAACGATGCCCAAGCCATTTTTCAGCGGCTATCAGGCGTGACCAGCGAGTTTTTGGGCGTGTCGCTGCGCTGGGTGGGGTTTATGCCCGAAGACCCCATCGTGCGCCGTACCGCCCTGCTGCGTACCACTACGCTACAGGCTTTTCCCAATAGCGAATGCGCCACGGCCTGCCGCCAACTTGCCGCCGCCCTCCCCGGCTGGAGCAGTGGGGGGCACGGCAATGCCAGCCAACTGTTTGAACGCTATCTGGCCGCCACCCGCCACTTGGCAGAGGAAGTGCTACCGTGAGCAAGCCGCGCAGCCTAAACAAAGTCCATGCCTACCCCACCAAGCCCCCTGCCGACTACAGCAGCGTAGATTTGGCACGCCATGCTCCGCTGGTCAAAAAAATCGCCTATGTACTGATGAGCCGCTTACCCGCTTCGGTAGAAATGGATGACTTGGTGCAAGTGGGCTTGATGGGGTTGCTAGAAGCCTCTACCCAATTTGATGCCTCGTTGGGCGTACTGTTTGAAACTTTTGCCAGCCAACGCATACGCGGGGCAATGTTGGATGAGCTGCGCCGCGCCGACTGGCTACCCCGCCAAGCCCGCAAGCAAGCCAAGCAAATAGAAGAGGCAATTTCACAGCTCGAACAAAGCCTTGGCCGCCCCCCGCAAGAATCCGAAATTGCCGAAGCCCTGACCCTCTCGCTAGAGGACTACCAGTCTGCACTGTTTGAAAGCAAGGGGCATCAAATCGTCTATTACGAAGATTTTGTCCATAGTGACGAAGGCCAAGGCGGTAGCCCCGTCGATAATATTGCCGACCCGCACCGCGTGGATCCCGTCACCACGCTTAGCGATACCCGCTTCCGCGCCAAGCTGGTCGAAGCCATTAAAACCCTGCCAGAGCGTGACCAAGTGGTGATGAGCCTCTACTACGAACAAGACCTGAACCTGAAAGAAATTGGCGATATTTTAGGCGTCACAGAATCACGGGTGTGTCAGCTTCATAGCCAAGCTGTTAGCCGGTTGCGTACCAAGTTACGCGACTGGTTCTAACCTTTATTTTGATTTTCACTTTTTACTAGGCTGCACGCGCTATGGATTTCACCAGTATTTTCGGCTTAATTATCGGCCTAGCCGCCGTGGTGGGTGGGCAGATGCTAGAAGGCGGGCATCCGGCCTCCCTGTTCCAGCTCACCGCATTCTTAATTGTCGGCGGGGGTACGATGGGAGCGGTCATGCTGCAATGCACGCCACGCCAATTTGTGCATGGGGTTAAAATGCTTCCCCGTGTATTTTTGCCACCGCACAACGACCTCGAGCGTCAGGTGCGAGACTTGGTAGGCTGGAGTCAAATTGCCCGCAAAAATGGCTTTTTGGCGTTAGAAGAAATTTCCAATACTGCCCCCGACCCCTTCCTCAAAAAAGGGTTAGAACTTTTGGTCGATGGCCGCGACTCCGACCAATTACGGGCTGCCCTTGAATTAGACATTCACGCTTACGAAGCCAAAGAACGCCTTGCTGCACGGGTCTGGGAATCCGCTGGTGGCTATGCGCCGACCTTGGGGATTTTGGGCGCGGTGCTGGGCTTGATTCATGTGATGGAAAACCTTACCGTCCCTGCCAAGCTCGGGAGCGGGATTGCCGTCGCCTTTGTTGCCACCGTGTATGGCGTAGGGTTGGCCAATCTGTTCTTTTTGCCCGTGGCGCACAAACTTAAAACCCAAATTGCCGAGCGGGTCACGCTGATGGACCTGCAAATTGAAGGCCTCGTCGGGATTGCCCACGGTGAAAATCCCTATATTCTAGAAAAACGGCTCAACGGCTTTTTGTCGCCCGCCTAATCTCTTTTTTGCTTGGTCTCCCCCCCTTAAAAGGCAACCCCATGACCACTGATGCACTGGTGCTCCGGCACGACGAAGCAGGGATTACCACCCTAACGCTTAACCGCCCACAAGCACGCAACAGCCTATCGCAGGGCATGTTGACCGCTCTCCAAGCTGCCTTTGATGCCGTGGCAAACGATGCCAGCGTCCGGGTGGTGATTTTGGCGGGGGCAGGGCCGGCCTTCTGCGCGGGGCATGACCTAAAAGAAATCCAAGCAGCGGGCTATCAGCGCGACTACACCGAGCGGCTGTTTGCCGATTGCGCCACGTTGATGCAAACCATTGTGAACCTGCCTAAGCCGGTCATCGCCCAAGTCCACGGCATCGCAACCGCCGCAGGCTGCCAGTTAGTCGCCAGTTGCGATTTGGCCATTGCCGCCGATACCGCACACTTTGCCACGCCAGGCGTACACATTGGACTATTTTGCTCCACGCCGATGGTGGCCTTGTCCCGCAACGTCAGCCCCAAACACGCCATGCAAATGCTGCTGACCGGCGACATGATAGATGCGCCCACCGCCTTGCGCTTTGGGCTGATTAACGAACATGTGTTTGCCGACGCGCTGCATTCCCACACCTTAGCTTTGGCGCGTAAGCTGGCCGACAAATCTGCCCTGACGCTGGCCACCGGCAAAGCCGCGTTTTATCGCCAAGCCGAGCTGCCCCTTGCCGAAGCCTATGCTTACGCCCAGCAAGTGATGGTGGATAACCTCGCCACCCAAGATGCCCAAGAAGGCATTGCGGCGTTTATCGAAAAACGGCCACCGACGTGGTGCGGCGCGTAACAATCCCTCCTCCTCTTATTGCCCCACCCCCCTCGTACCAGAGGGGTTTTTTTCTGCCGAAACCAGCGTAAAAAAGAACGCCAGAAAAATAAAGCCATACTTAGCAGGCATTATTCTCGGTCAAACGGTATCCCCTTATTTCAAACGCCACCCACCCCTGTCAAAACGTATTTGAACAGGTTATAAACTGAAAAACGGTCAGACACTGACCGCCCACTAAAATAAAAAAAACTAAGCCATGACACCGACGAGACCAGAACCCACCCCCCTCTCCCCCGCCATCTTGCACGGTGCCACCCGCCCTGATTTGCTGCGTGACGAAACCCTGCCCGACCTGTTGGAAGCCACTGCCACCCGTCAGCCCAACCATCCTGCCCTCCTCTGGGAAGGGCAAATTGTGCCGTATGGCGAGCTCAACCGCCGTGCCGACCTCGGCGCACACCGCCTGCTGGAGCACGGTGCCGCCCCCGACAAAATCATCGGGCTGTGGCTGCCGCGCGGCGCAGATGCACTGGTGGCGCAAGCCGCCATCACCAAATCCGGCGCGGCGTGGTTGCCGTTTGATGCCGATACGCCCGTTGAGCGCATCCTCGTCTGCCTGCTGGATGCCGGTGCGATGGGCTTGGTAACCTGCGAAGCCCACCTCGCTGCCTTGGCCGACTTTGCCCCGCCGGTGTGGACGGTCGAAGCCCTGACCGCACCGCTGCCAGCCGCTATGCCGCTATTGCAACGCCAAGGGCTGCAGCCTGACCACACGGCTTACGTCATTTACACCTCGGGTTCGACCGGCAAGCCCAAGGGCATTGCCATCAACCACGGCAGCATTTGCCACTTTCTCCGCAGTGAAAACAGCGTACTCGGCATTCAGGGTGACGATAAGGTCTACCAAGGCTTTTCACTGGCGTTTGATATGTCATTTGAAGAAGTCTGGATTTCGTATCTGGTCGGCGCAACGCTATGGATTGCCCCCAAGATGCTGGTCAGCGACCCCGATGCCCTGCCTGCCGCCCTGATCGCCCAGCGCATTACCGTTTTGCACGCCGTGCCCACCTTGTTAGCCCTGTTTAGCCAAGACGTGCCAGGGCTGCGGCTGATTAACCTCGGCGGCGAAATGTGCCCCGACACGCTAGTCGAACGCTGGGCTGCACCCACCCGCCAGCTGTTCAACACCTATGGCCCGACCGAAGCCACCGTCTCCGCCAGTTTGGCCGAGCTGAAACGCGGCGAGCCGGTCACCATCGGCACACCGCTGCCCAACTATGGCTTGTTGGTGGTCGATGCCGAAATGCACCTATTGCCCGCAGGCGAAACCGGCGAGCTGTGCATCGTCGGGCCTGGCGTGGCCGCCGGCTATTTAGGCCGCCCTGACCTGACTGCTGAAAAATTCCTTACCAACCCGTTTATGGAACGCGGCTACGACACCCGCCTCTACCGGACGGGGGACTTGGCGCGTATCGACGAAGCCGGCCAAATGCAGTGTCTAGGCCGTGCAGATGACCAAATCAAGATTCGCGGCTTTCGGGTTGAGCTGGGCGAAATCGAAGCCGTACTGTGCCAGCAAGCCAGCATCGGCACCGCGGCGGTCGTGCTCAAACCACTGGCAGGGGTGGAGCAGCTCGTGGCCTATTTGGCGCTTGATACAGGCGCGACCGCACCGAGCCATGCCGAGCTCCGCACCGCCCTACGCGCCAGTTTGCCGCCATATATGATTCCTGCCGTGTTTGAGGTGCTGCCGACCTTGCCGCGCCTCACCTCCGGTAAAATCGACCGCAAGGCACTCCGCGCCTTGGAAGTGCTGCCCCCCGAAGACACCGGCGAATCAGACGACCCCGCCAACGAGGCCGAACGCGCCCTGTTTGACGTGCTGCGCCGCCTCTTTCCTGGGCAGCCGGTGCTGCTGACGGCGGACTTTTTTAACGACATGGGCGGGCATTCTCTGCTGGCGGCACGGCTGGTATCGGCCTTACGCAGCGATGCCCGCTTTGCCAGCATCACGGTGCAAGACATCTACCGCGAACGCACGGTGGGCGGTATTGCTGCCGTGATTGCCACCCGCCAAGCCGAACAACCGACCGCCCAAGCTGCCGTGGTATTGCCACCGATTCCGCACTTCCGGCGGGTGGTCTGCGGCTTGGCGCAAGCCCTGTGTTTGCCGCCACTGGTGGGCTTTAAAATGCTCCAATGGCTGCTGCCATTTTTTACCTACCACTACTTTACCGGTGCGCCAGACGACAGCATTTCCTTTGCTATTTTTGCTGGTGTTTCGGCCTTTTTACTGGCGCACGCCATCAGCTTTGCCGTGGGCATTGCCGCCAAATGGCTGATTTTGGGACGGCTCAAGCCGGGGCGTTACCCGCTGTGGGGCTGGATGTATTTCCGCTGGTGGTTAGCTGACCGGATTGCCGATGTGCCTGCTATTTACCTGCTGCATGGCTCGCCGCTGCTGGTGTATTACCTGCGGGCTTTGGGGGCAAAAATCGGTACGGACACTCTGATAGGCTCGGTGTCTGCCCGCGCACCCGACCTGATTACCATCGGCAACGGGGTCAGTATTGGCTCGGCGGTCAATCTAGAAAACATCCGGCTGGAGCCCGATGCCTTGGTGGTTGGACCCATTGCTATTGGCGATGAAGCCTATATTGGCTCGTATGCCGCGCTCGAAGCCGGCACGGTGATGGAAGCCCGCAGCTATCTGTGCGGCTTGTCGTCGCTGGCTTCTGGGCAGCGCGTGCCTGCGGGGCAAAAGTGGCAAGGTGCGCCGTCACGCCACATCGGCGAAGCCAATGCCAACCGCGTCCCACCCCGTCGAGCCATCAACCGCACCCGTCGTCTACAAGAAACCGGCTTTTACCTGCTGGGGGCTGCCGTGGTGGCCACGCTGTTCTTCTTACCGGTGTTCCCTGTCTTCATGTTGATTGACTGGATGGACGGCAATTTATTTGACCTCACCCAAGTCACCCTGCCGGACTGGGAAGCCTTCTTACTGTTTGTCGGCTTGGCTGTACCGGCCAGTGCCTTTTTGGTGGTGGCGACTATTTTGGTGTCTGCAGCGTTCCGTTGGCTGGTGTTGCCCACGCTGAAGCCTGGACGGTGGTCGGTGCATAGCAGCATCTATTACCGCAAGTGGATTACCAACCAGATTCAAGAATCCAGCTTGCAGGTGCTACATGGGCTGTATGCCACCGTTTACGCGCCGTTCTGGTATCGGATTTTGGGGGCGAAGGTCGGCAAGGGCGCGGAAATCTCCACCGCTATGGGCGTGGTGCCCGACATGCTAACGCTGGGGGACGATACCTTTATCGCCGATGCCGTGATGCTGGGCGACGAAGAAATCGACGGCGGCTGGATGACCCTGCGCCAGACGGTGATTGGCGCAGGGAGCTTTGTCGGCAATGGAGCCTATGTGCCAGACGGCACGGTGTTGCCAGAAGATGTGCTGATTGGCGTGCAATCTTATTCGCCCACCAGTGGGCAAATCAAAGCGGGTGAAACGTGGATGGGGTCGCCGCCGCTCAACCTCCCTGCCCGCGAGGTGCTGACCGGCTTCCCTGATGCGCTGACCTTCCGCCCCTCCCCCGCCCGCCGCATGGGGCGCGGCGCTGTCGAGGCACTGCGAATTATGTTGCCGATGTCGATGGTGATTGCGGCAGGCTATTTGACCGTAATTAAGGTCATGCCCTATGCGATGGCGGAGCAATGGTTGGCGACGTTGTCGGCCTTGACCGTGGCCGGCATGGTGTATGGCTTGGGGTCGTTTGTGTTTGTACTGGTGGTGAAATGGCTGCTCATGGGGCGTTACACCCCGCTGGCCGCCCCGATGTGGACACCGTTTGTCTGGCTTAGCGAGGGCGTGACCAATCTCTACGAATCCATCGCCGTGCCTAACTTCGTCAACTTTTTGCGCGGCACGCCGTTTTTGCCGCCGGTGCTGCGCTTGATGGGCTGCCACATCGGTAAAAACGTGTTGATGGACACCACCGACATGACCGAATTCGACTGCGTCACCATCGGCGATGGCAGCGTGTTGAATGCGTGGTCAGGGCCGCAAACCCACCTGTTCGAAGACCGTGTGATGAAGATTGGTCGGGTGCATATCGGCGCGGGAGCAATGCTGGGCACACGCACCACGGTGCTTTACGACAGCCAAGTGGGCGATGGCGCGTATTTAGGACCTTTGTCGCTGGTGATGAAGGGTGAGCAAATCCCCGCCCACAGCACATGGAGCGGCTCGCCTTCGGTACCGTGGACGCGGTGTAAGCCCTAACCCGCTAACCAGCCCCTCTATCGCGGCCTAGCAACCACACCAAAAGCAAAGAGGCTTAAATTGAGTCAGCAAAACGTACAAGCAAAAGTCGGTATTCCGCGCATTGAATCGCTGAAAGTCGAAAACTATCGCGCACTGCGTCACGTTCAGCTCGACAAGCTCACGCCGATGACCGTGCTGCTGGGTCCAAACGGCAGCGGCAAATCGACTATTTTTGATGTGTTCAACTTTCTGGCGGAGTGCTTCCAGTTTGGCTTGCGCCATGCGTGGGATAGGCGAGGCAGGGGCAAAGAGCTGAAAACCCGAGGTGCAATAGGTCCCATCGTCTTTGAATTGAAATACCGCGAGCAGCCCAAAACCCCTGTTATCACTTACCACTTAGCGATTGATGAAGGCGCAAAAGGCCCTGAAGTCGTCGAAGAATGGTTGCAATGGCGCAGAGGCAGCACAGGGCAACCCTTCAGATTTTTGGACTTCAAGCGGGGCATGGGTAAAGCGGCAAGCGGCGAAGCACCCGATGCAGACGATGTGCGGGTCGAGACGAATTTGCGCTCACCTGACCTGATTGCCGTGAATACCTTGGGGCAATTTGCCGAGCATCCGCGCGTCGCCGCACTACGTGAATTTATTACCGATTGGTATGTGTCCTATTTAGCCATTGATCAAACGCGTAACCAGCCAGAAGCAGGGCCACAAGAGCGTTTAAGCAAAGGCGGCGAGAATCTGCCCAACGTGATTCAGTACCTGAAGGAACAGCACCCAGAACGTTTGGAACACATTTTTTCAGTGCTACGAAAACGCATTCCCCGTCTAGAAAGGGTAGATGCAGAGCCCATGCCAGATGGCCGCTTGTTGCTGCAAATCAAAGATGCGCCCTTTGAACAGCCCGTGCTGTCCAAGTTTGCGTCAGACGGCACAATGAAAATGCTGGCTTATTTAACCGTGCTTTATGACCCTGCCCCGCCACAATTTATTGGTATCGAAGAGCCTGAAAACTTTCTCCACCCGCGCTTGTTGCCAGAGTTGGCGGAGGAGTGTCGGGCGGCCGCTGAGTTCTCGCAATTGCTGATTACCAGTCACTCGCCATTTTTGCTCAACGCAATGCGTGCAGAAGAGGTCCGCGTGCTTTACCGCGATGAACAAGGCTTCACCCAAGTTGTTCGGGCTTGCGATATTCAAGGGATTAACGAATTTATGCGTGCCGGTGCCGCGCTGGGGTATCTCTGGATGGAAGGACATTTTGGCTTAGGCGACCCTCTCGTTAACCAAGGTGCCCCAGACACCGCAAAGAAAAGGGGGGGTTAATGCTGGAGAAATTGATTGTGATGGTGGAAGAGCTCTCAATGGAAACCGCACTGGAGAGTCTCCTCCCCAAGATGTTGGGTGAAGTTAACTTTCAGATTATTCGCTTTCAATGCAAAGACGACCTGCTGAAGCAGTTGCCCGACAGGTTAAGGGGCTATCAAAGCTGGCTCCCTCCTAATTGGGCAATCATTGTGTTGATCGACCGCGATGACGACGATTGCAGCATTTTGAAGCAGGAACTAGAAAATATCGCAGCAAAAGCCGGCTTGGTCACGAAAACCCATGCTGGCATTGGCCATCCTTTTAGCGTCGCCAATCGTATTGCCATTGAAGAGTTAGAAGCTTGGTACTTTGGTGATTGGCCAGCGGTACAAACCGCTTATCCGCGCGTATCCGCCACCGTGCCGCAGAGAGCATCGTTTCGTGACCCTGATGCCATTCTTGGCGGAACGTGGGAAGCGTTCGAGCGCGAACTCAAGAAAGGGGGGTATTTCAAAATGGGGCTGCGTAAAGTGATGTGTGCACGGGAAATTGCACCGCATATGGACATCACGGCCAACCGCTCCAAAAGCTTTCAGGCATTCCATGCGGCCGTTTCTTCTGCCGTAGCGTGGCGGTAATCAGCTGATGGCCTACGCTACTCGGCGCGTCAGTGCAGACGGCACATGGCAGGTCGCAGAAGGGGCCATTCGTGTGGGGTGGGTGTCGGTGGCGGGCTTGTCTCGTGCAGCGGCACGGCAGCACGTCCGGCAGGCCTTAGCTCGCCACACCGCTGGACTGGCTGGGCGGGGCAACTGGCAAGAAACCCCACAAGGGCCTGTTGCCGCAGCCCCTGAAGTCAGCCTCAGCCTGTCCTATGCAGGGGAAGCCGCCGTGTGGGCGGTGGGGCAAGGGTGCAAGCTGGGGGTGGATCTCGTGCAGCTTGCGCCTTTGGCCGATTGGCGGGCGGTCAGCCAACTGTATCTAGGGGAGGCTGTGACGGCGCAGCTTGCCACTTGCACCGAGGCCGCGCGTCCAGCGGCCTTTGCCGAGGCGTGGGCGCAGCTCGAAGCTCGGAGCAAATGCCTCGACCTGCCACTGACCGAGTGGCAGGCTGCCAGCACCAAGCCCACTTTGTCACCCGCCGCCCGCCATGCCGCCCTTGCTCGCTGCCAGACGGTGTCGTTGACCGGCTTGGCAGGGTATGTGCTGGTGGTGGCTTGGCAAGAGGCACCGCCGCTGTTCGCGGCCTCGCCAGCAAGCACCCCGTCCGGCGGCGGATAGCGGCGGCGAGGGATGCTTCCGCGCCACGGGTGGCGGCGGCGGGGCGGGGTGGTTGGATTTGGATTTTAGCTTTGGCAACCTCGCCAGCCCCCCCCCCTCCGGCGAAGGGGAATATAAAGCCAAGCCGGTGTTCGCCGCCCCGCAGCCCGCAGGTACGGCATTCAAGGTATCCTTCCGCCACCCGAAAAAATCCAGAGGAATCCCCATGATGCGTTTACCCCACACCTTGGCACTGCTGCTGGGTCTGAGCCTCAGCACCAGCCTTTTGGCCGGCGGACGAGAAAGTGCCTACAACCAAAACTACACTTGGGAAGCCCCGACGACGTGGACAGAAACCGCGCCGCCTTTGCCACCTTATCCCGATGGTCAACACTGGCTGCCGTTTACCATCCACGGCCAAACAGACAACCAGCACTTTATTGACAGCCAAAGTTTGACCGTGGGCAGTGATGGCGTGGTGCGCTATGTGTTGCGGGTTAAAAGTGCGTTGGGGGCAGAAACCCTGACCTACGAAGGCTTGCACTGTGCAGGGAATAACCACAAACGCTATGCGATTGGCCGCCCCGACACCCAAACATGGATGGCCTCCCAGACAGCGGATTGGCGGCGGATTAACGTCAGCCAGTATCTGATTCGCACCCTGAGCGAAGAGCTATTTTGCCCTGACCATGTGTCGGTGCGGCACGCCGAAGAAGCGATTAAACGGATTAAAGCCGCCCCGCGTTGAGCGCCTGTTCTAAGTCGAGGCGCGATGCGCTATCGGCCTCAAGTCCGACCCACGGCGGCAATAAGTCGCTGTGGTAGCGACCTCGCCATCACCCCCCACTCAACCGCAGCGCACCCCAGCCCAGCAGGGCGTAACGGGCGGTTTTGCCCAGCACCAGCCACAGCGACACCGGCCCCCACGCCAGCCGCAACCATCCCGCCGCCACACACAGCGCGTCCCCCAGCAGCGGCACCCAAGACAGCAGTAGCGTCACCGCTCCAAACCGCTGCACCCAGCCCAAAGCACGGTGCGCGGTGGCGGGCGGCGGCATTCGGCGACCCAGCCACACGCTGGTTAGGCCACCGAGACTATTGGCAAGACTCGCCACCCCCACCGCACCCCACAGCAGGGTTGGATGCGCCCACAGCACGGCGACCAAAGCGGCTTCGGAATTGCCCGGCAGCACCGTCGCCGATAAAAACGCCGATGCCGCCAGCCCCGCCAAAGCCCAGAGCGGCGACACCATCCCCCCTAGCTCAGAAAACAAGCGACTCCCCGCCCTGCGCCGCCAGCAGCTCGGCAAGGCGTGTAAAGAGCTCGCCGCCATCGCGGGTATCGACCCAGCGGCCATCAGCCGCTTGGCGGAAGTGATAGCCCCCCGCTCGCCCTGCCAGCCACATTTCAGCATTGGGCAGATGACGGTTCACAATCACTTGGCTGCCATTGTCCAGCTCTAGCGTCAGCACGTTGCCGTTTAGGGTGCTGTCAATCTCACTGTCTGCGTCGTCTAGCACGGTTTGGATATGTGCAAAAAGCGCGTCGGAGCAGTGCAAAAATTCGGTTTCAGTCATGGTGCGATGCTTTCGGTGTGTGAGCCATAATAAAATTCCTCTCAAAATAACGTCATGATGCAGATTGCTCGGAGCAGTATACCGACCCAAACACCACCAAAACAAAACCCCCAAAGCACGAATGCAATAGGGGGGTGGGTAGCATCACGGACGGTGCCAAGGTCAGCTCGGCTTATCCTGCGGCACCAGCCATCGGGGGCTAGGCGATGCTGACCCGTATCCGACACTTACTGCCAATTTTTTCAGTTTCAATCCACGCCCAGCACTGAGGCTGGGCGATGCACTCCCCCATCTCTTGCCCGCCCGTCTACCGGCGTTTCAATCCACGCCCAGCACTGAGGCTGGGCGATGCGCTCATTTTTACCCCAAGTTTATGGCTACGACATGTTTCAATCCACGCCCAGCACTGAGGCTGGGCGATGCGTTCGACCAAGTTGCACCATTCACAATCGCTATGTTTCAATCCACGC
>CALMOJ010000139.1 GCA_937871815.1 uncultured Neisseriales bacterium | reverse complement strand
GCTTGCCCGTGTGAAAGTAGGTCAACGCCAGGCTAAGTATTTAAAAACCCCCCTCGATCTCAGTATCTAGGGGGGTTTTGTTTTGGGCATTTTCTGTCGCCTAACACCCCTATTTGCTTGGTTGAGATTGCATACGAACAATGCGAAAATCAATACTATTCTCTACTTCTGGAAAAATTGATGAGTGCGCAGCTAATTGACGGAAAAAAAATCTCTGAAGCTTTGCTAAATAACGTCAAAGCTGGGGTTGATCTTCGCCTTTCCCAGTCCAAGCGTGCCCCTGCCCTTGCGGTGATTTTGGTGGGCAATAATCCCGCCTCAGAAATTTATGTCCGAAATAAAAAGCGTTCGTGCGAAAAAGTCGGTATTCGCTCTTTAGATTTTGATTTGCCAGAGAGCACCACAGAATCCGAACTATTGGCATTGGTTGAACAGCTCAATGAAGATGCTGGTGTGGATGGTATTTTGGTGCAGCTTCCTTTACCTGCCCATATTTGCGCAGATGCCGTTATTGAGCGCATCAATCCTAAAAAAGATGTGGATGGTTTCCACCCTTATAACATCGGACGACTCGCACTTAAAATGCCGTTGCTGCGCCCCTGCACCCCTCGCGGTGTCATGACCATGCTAGAAATGTCGGGGATTGACCCCAAGGGGAAGCATGCTGTGATTGTCGGTGCCTCCAATATCGTTGGGCGACCTATGGCACTAGAACTGCTTTTGGCTCGCGCTACCGTTACCGTGTGCCACAGTGCCACCGCCGACCTTGCTGCAGAAGTCGCACGGGCGGATATCGTGGTTGCAGCGGTCGGTAAGCCTTTCTTTGTCAAAGGCGAGTGGATTAAGCCCGGTGCAGTGGTCGTTGATGTGGGCATCAACCGTTTGGAAACCGGCAAAGTGGTTGGCGACGTTGATTTTGAGGCCGCAAAAGCCAGAGCCAGCTGGATTACCCCTGTGCCTGGTGGGGTGGGTCTTATGACCGTTGCCACGCTGTTACAAAATACGCTCGACACTGCCAACTTAAACGCATAGCGCACATCATGCAAAAAAATACAGCCACCTTACTGATTAGCTGCCCAGACCGAAAAGGTCTGGTTGCCACAATTGCCAATTTTTTGATGGCGTATAACGCCAATATTCTCCACGCAGACCAACACCAAGACTCCAGCGAAAATTTGTTTTTAATGCGGGTTGAATGGGATTTAGCTGGCTTTACTCTGCCGGTTGAAAATTTTTCAGCGGCATTTCAGCCCATTGCCGCTGAAAATGGCATGACGTGGCGCATTGCGCTGTCCCAGCACAAACCCAGAATGGCCGTATTCGTCTCTAAATACGAGCATTGCTTGGTGGATTTAATTCACCGCTGGCGGGTGGGAGAGCTTAATTGCGATATCCCCTTGGTGATTTCAAACCATGAAGAATGCCGCCGTTTAGTTGAATTTAGCGGCATTCCTTTTCACGTTATCCCTGTTACCAAAGACAATAAAGCCGAAGCCGAAGCCGAGCAGTGGCGTTTGCTCGAAGCGGCTGGGGTCGATTTTATTGTGCTGGCGCGTTATATGCAGGTGCTTTCCCCTAGCTTTGTCGAACGCTATACCAATAACGTCATCAATATTCATCACTCCTTTCTGCCTGCTTTTGATGGTGCCAAACCTTATCACCGAGCCTTTGCGCGGGGGGTGAAGCTCATCGGTGCAACAGGGCATTACGTGACTGAAATGCTGGATGAAGGCCCTATCATTGAGCAGGAAGTCATGCGCATTTCTCACCGAGATGATGTCGAAGACCTCGTGCAAAAAGGGCGAGACCTCGAACGTATCGTACTTTCTCGTGCCGTACGGTGGCATATTGAAAACCGCATTCTGGCCTATGCTAATAAAACAGTGATTTTTGATTAAGAGGTTCAAATGGATAAGGTCTATCCCATTATTGGGCGTGAATCCATCACCATGCGCTGGGGTGATATGGATGCCGTCGGGCATTTAAATAACACCTACTATTTTCGATTTATGGAGCAAATTCGTATTCAGTGGTTGGATCGTATAGTGCTCCCTATCGACCCCACTTCTGTGGGGCCGGTGATTGGCAGCACCTCTTGCGTATTTAAAAAAGCGATTACCTATCCTGCCATCGTAGATATCACCCTAGAAGTCGAAAAAATGGGCCGCTCTAGCGTGCGTCTCCGGCATCATTTTTATGTACGGGGCGATTTAGACCAGCCCTATGCTACTGGTGAAGCTACATTGGTGTGGATTGACTATCAGACCGGCAAAACCATCCCGATTCCAGAAAAAATTCGGGCGTTGGTCTATGCTGCTGGTTATGCTGATTAACGCTGTTTTGACAAACTAAAAAAGGCGACATCCCTATTGGGTGTCGCCTTTTTTAGTTTGTAGACCGCCTCTGCCCCTATTCTCTAGGACGTTGGCACGCCATTAAATAGTTAATTTGCGTATCTGAATCAAGGGAATATTGATTGGTCAGCGGCTGGTAGCGCATCCCTACAATCTGTTGGCAGTCTAAGTTGGCTGCTCGTGCCATACGGGTGAGCTCCGAAGGCTTGATAAAACGGGCGTATTCATGCGTACCACGGGGCAACAAACCCAACACATACTCTGCGCCAAGTACCGCCATCACATAGGCTTTGGGCGTGCGGCTCAGGGTAGAAAAGCACACCGTCCCCCCAGGCTTCACCAGTGCCGCACAGGCTTTGACCACACTGGCAGGGTCAGGCACATGCTCCAGCATTTCCATGCAGGTCACCACGTCAAAGCTGGCTGGCTGTGCTGCGGCGAGCTCTTCCACGGGTACGCAGCGGTAGTCCACGGTGACACCGCTTTCTAGGGCGTGAAGCTGCGCGACCTTGAGTGATTTCTTCGCCAAATCAATGCCGGTTACCACCCCGCCCGCCTGCGCCAAAGCCTCGGACAAAATCCCCCCGCCACAGCCCACATCCAACACCTGCTTACCTGCCAAGCCCCCTGCTTGCTGTTCAATAAAGCCCAGCCTCAGCGGATTGATGTCGTGTAGTGGCTTGAATTCACTGGTTTTATCCCACCATTTATGGGCAATCTGACTGAATTTGTCTAACTCAGCCTGATCGACGTTGTGTGTAGTTTCCATGGCCTGCCTTGCGGTGAAAATGTCGTGATGCAGTGATTTGAGTCGCTTAGTTGGACGCACCAGCACGGATGCGCCCTTGCCAGTCATTGGAGCGACCCAGCAGGGTTTCCGTATTGAGCGTGGTCAACTGGCGGTCAGACAGCAGCGGCTTGCCATTCACCCACACATGGCTAACTTGTTCGCGCCCAGCGGCATACACCAAATGCGAAATAGGGTCGAAGGTCGGGGCGGTTTCGAGCGAGCCGAGGTCAACGGCCACCACGTCTGCCGCTTTGCCCGCGCATAGGCTGCCGGTTAAATGGTCAATCCCCAAAGCGCGTGCACCGTTTAGGGTTGCCATACGCAACGCCGTTGCTGCAGGGACAGCGGTAGGATCCAGCGTCCCCACCTTAGCCAAGAGCGCGGCCATCCGCATGTCGGCCAGCATATCCAGCTTGTTATTCGACGCTGCCCCATCGGTGCCAATCCCCACATTGACCCCCGCCGCCAAGCACGCCTGAATCGGTGCAATGCCGGAAGCCAGCTTCATGTTAGAGGTCGGGTTGTGGGCAATTGACACGCCATGACGCGCGGCCAGTGCCATTTCGCTTTCGGTCAAGTGCACCATATGTGCCGCTGTCAGCCGTGGCGACAGCAAGCCCAAAGCGTGCAATCGCGCCAAAGGGCGAACATGGTGTTCGCTCAGGCTGGTGTCGATTTCGTGCTGGGTTTCGTGGATGTGGCAATGAACCGGCAAATCCAGCTCGTCCGCCAGCGTAATCACCTTACGGAAGGTGTCATCGCTCACCGTATAGGGGGCGTGGGGGGCGAGGGTGAAGGTAATTAAATCCTCCCCGAGAAATTCGTCGCGCTCCTTCAGCCCTTTGGCGATGTACTCATCCGCATTGCTGGCGTAGCGAGTCGGGAACTCCAGCACCGAGCAGCCGACAAATGTCCGCATCCCCGCAGCCAACCCCGCCCGTGCGACCGCCGAGTTGTAGAAATACATATCGTTGACCGTGGTCACGCCCCCGCGAATCATCTCCGCCATGCCCAGCAGCGTGCCATCGTAAACAAACTGGTCAGAGACGTGCGCCCCCTCTGCTGGCCAAATATGGTTTTGCAGCCAGTCCATCAATGCCAAGTCGTCCGCATAGCCGCGCAGCAGGGTCATGGCTGCATGGCAGTGCAAATTGACCAAGCCGGGGATAAGGGCATGGGTGTTCAGCGTCAGATGTTCTTTTGCCGAAACTTGGGCGATGCCTTCGGGCGGCACAATCGCCACAATCTTGCCTTGGCTAATGGCGAGGGCATGGTTGTCGAGCACTTCGCCGTCTTTTTCAACAGGGATAATCCAGCGGGCTTGAATCAGCAAATCAACAGAGAGGGACATAAGTTATCTTCAAGAAATAGGCAGTGAAAAATAGCGGAAAA
>CALMOJ010000138.1 GCA_937871815.1 uncultured Neisseriales bacterium | reverse complement strand
CGCCATGACCATCCTCCCCGAATAGAACCCCCAATCCCCCCCGCAAGCTGTGCCAAAATGCAGGCTCTTTCTCCCGCTGTGATGTCCCCTGCTCATGCCCTTTACCGCCTGCCACGACCAGCTTATCGCCCTCTTTGACCAGCAAAATTTTGCCGCTTGCGAACAGCAGGCCGCCAAGCAGGTCGCCGCCCACCCGCAGGATGCTTTTGCGTGGAAAACCCTCGGTGCCGTGCGGCAGATGCAGGGCAAACTAGAGCTGGCCGCCCCCGCCATGCAGCAGGCCTGCACCCTGTGGCCAGACCATGCCCAAAACTGGAACAACTACGGCAACCTGCTCAAGCAGCAACGCAAGCTCACCGAAGCCGAAGCCAGCTACCGCCGCGCCCTCGCGCTGGATGCCAGCAGCCCCGACATCCACAACAACCTTGGGGTGGTACTCAAAGATTTGGGGCGGTTTGCCGAGGCCGAGGCCTGCTACCACGCCGCCTTGCAGCGCAATCCGCAGCATGTGCAAAGCCTCAACAACCTCGGGGTGGTGCTGAGCAGCCAAGGGGATTTTCCTATGGCCGAAGCCTGTTACCGGCAGGTGCTGGCCTTGCGCCCCGATTACGTCGAGGGCTACAACAATTTGGGCAATGTGCTGCACTATCGCGGTCAACTGGCTGCCGCCCAAGCCTGTTATCAGCACGCCCTTCGTCTCCAGCCGCAGCGCGGGGATATTCGCAGCAACCTCTTGTTTGTGCTGAACTATCTGGCCGAGCTGCCCCCCGAACACGCCCGTGCCGAAGCCGCGCTTTACGGGCAATGGCTATCCGCACAACACTTGCCGCACTATGCTCATGCCGCCAAGCCACCTCGCCCTGATGCCCCGTTGCGGGTCGGGCTGGTGTCGGGGGATTTGCGTTACCACCCTGTCGGCTTTTTTCTCGAAAGCCTCGTGCCACACTTGGCCGCTGCAGGGATTGCGCTGTTTGCCTATCCAACGTGGGAGGTGGAAGACAGCGTGACGGTGCGACTCAAGCCCTATTGCACTGGCTGGCAGCCTCTTTCGGGGTTAAGCGACGCAGCGGCAGCAGCCTGCATCTACGCTGACCAACTGGATGTGCTGTTGGATTTGGCGGGGCATTCTCGCCATAACCGTCTGCCGGTGTTTGCCTATCGCCCCGCGCCGGTGCAGGGCGCGTGGCTGGGGTATTTCGCCACCACCGGTCTGGCTGAAATGGACTTCGTGCTGGTGGACAAAATGGGGGTGCCGCCGGCTGCCCAAGCCTATTTCACCGAGCACGTCCGCTATTTGCCCGAGACCCGACTCTGCTTTACGCCCCCCGACACCACCTTGCCGGTGGCCGCGCTGCCCGCGTTACAACGGGGCTATGTGACGTTTGGCTGCTTCCAGAATTTGGCGAAATTAGGTGCGTCGGTCTTTGCACTGTGGGGCGAGATTTTGGCGGCCTTGCCGACGGCGCGGTTGCGGATTCAGCACGCCCTGTTGGTGGATGAAGCGGCGTGTCAGCGCATTTTGACCGCCTTAGAATCAGCGGGGATTGCGGCTTCGCGGGTGGATTGGTTCGGCGGTATGCCGCGTGAGGCTTACCTTGCTGCCCACGCGGAAGTAGACCTGATTCTGGACACCTTCCCCTACCCTGG
>CALMOJ010000137.1 GCA_937871815.1 uncultured Neisseriales bacterium | reverse complement strand
TCCCCCGCCACGCAAAACCAAATACATGCCGCCACCGCCACCAAGGCGAAGGGAGCGGGCTAGCGACCTAAATCTAACGCCAAGACCCCACCAATCCCAAAGTGGGCTTTGGGCATTTCGTGGATGATGATGCGAACCTGTTCGGGTTTGACATCCACCGACTCCGAAATAACACGGGTCATTTCGCTAATCAGCTTACGTTTTTGCTCCAGCGAGCGTCCTTCCAGCAAGTGAATTTCTGCAACTGGCATGACCCTGTCCTCTTCTCTTATTCTACAAAACGGATGCTGGTGCTGCCCAGCGATTGAATACGCAGGGTGACGTTATCGCCTGGGGCGACCGACACTGCCTCGGTAATTCCCCCCGACAAAATCAACGAGCCCGCCGGAATCTCTTCACCACGCTCGGCAAGGCTGTTGGCCAACATCGCAATGGCGGCAGCGGGATGCCCCAAGACGGCGGCCCCTGCGCCCATCGCCACAATTTCGCCGTTCTTTTCCATGACCACGCCGAGGGTGCGCAAGTCCACATCGGCCACCGCGGCAATCCGTCCTCCGACCACAAAGCGGGCGGAGGAGCAGTTGTCGGCAATCACACTTTTCAGGTCGAACTTAAAATCGCGGTAACGGCTGTCGATGATTTCGATGGCGGGCAGCA
Organism: uncultured Neisseriales bacterium; assembly: GCA_937871815.1. Taxonomy (GTDB): domain Bacteria; phylum Pseudomonadota; class Gammaproteobacteria; order Burkholderiales; family Aquaspirillaceae; genus Rivihabitans. The sequence goes on along the minus strand of CALMOJ010000137.1, from coordinate 2,432 downwards.
CAAAGTCTGTCGCCGCCAGCACCGCACCAATATGGCAGCCAGGGCCGCGCAAAGCGGCTTTGGTGACAAAGGCAATTTCCGGCTCAACCTTGGGATGGATCATCTCGCTGACTTTGGCTTCGCCGCCCTCAGGCAAGGAAAAATAGTCCGCCAAAAAGCCAAAGCACGGGGTTTCTACGCCCATTTGCTTCATCTTGGCGTGGGAGGTCAGCCCCGCCTTAAAGCCGATAATCCGTGTTCCCCGCGCCACTTTGCGCCGCCGAATTTCGTCTTGGATGGCGTAGGCATCTTCCCAATCCATGTCAGGATGGTCATCGGTGATTTTGAGGGTGTCGTGCGCCTGTAGCTCGCAGTCTTCGAGGTGTGCGGCAAGCTTGGCAATCGTGGCTGTGTCGAGGTTCATACTGACCGTCCTTGTTGTTTAGCCATGGTCATGGCGAGGTCATCAATCATGTCTTCTTGCCCGCCCACCGTCCCGCGTCGGCCTAGCTCCACCAGCAAATCGCGGGCTTTGATGCCGTATTTGGCTTCGGCACGTTTGGCAAACAACAAAAACGAGGAATACACGCCGGCATAGCCGAGAGTCAGGGCATCGCGGTCGATGCGGATAATGTGATCCATCATCGGTACGACAATATCTTCGGCCACATCCGAAATAGCAAACACATCCACGCCAGTTTCAATCCCCATGCGGGCACAGACGGCAATAAACACTTCCATCGGGGTGTTGCCTGCCCCTGCGCCCAGCCCTGCGGCGGCGGCATCAATCCGTGTGGCCCCTGCGGCCACGGCGGCAATCGAATTAGCCACCCCCATCGCCAAGTTGTGATGGCCGTGGAAGCCGATTTCGGTTTCGGGCTTGAGGTGCTGGCGGAGATAGCCAATGCGGGCGGTGACGTGCTCCGGCAGCATGTAGCCCGCCGAGTCCGTCGCGTAAATGCAGTTTGCGCCGTAAGACTCCATCAGCTTGGCTTGTTCCAGCAGCTTTTCGGGGGTGGCCATGTGCGCCATCATCAAAAAGCCGACGGTATCCATGTCCAGCTTACGTGCCATGCCGATATGTTGTTCCGACACGTCGGCTTCGGTGCAATGGGTGGCCACGCGGATGGTGCTGACCCCCAGCTCTTGCGCCATTTTGAGGTGGTCAACCGTGCCGATGCCGGGTAGCAACAACGCGGAGATTTTGGCCTGCTTCATCAGCGGAATCACGGTGGACAAATATTCTTCGTCCGAGTGGGCGGGAAAGCCGTAATTTAGCGACGAGCCTCCCAGCCCATCGCCGTGGGTGACTTCAATCAGCGGCACGCCCGCTGCATCCAGACCACAGGCCACGGCCTTCATTTGGTCTAGGCTCATTTGGTGACGCTTAGGGTGCATCCCATCGCGGAGGGTCATGTCGTGGACGGTGACTTTTTTGCCTTGCAGTGTCATGGTCAAATCCTTAAGCCGAAGGGGTTGCGGTCAATGTCAGTCGACCCGCCAAGACTTCCTCGGCGAACATTTCTGCGGTACGGGCGGCAGCGGCGGTCATGATGTCCAAATTACCAGCATATTTCGGCAGGTAATCGCCCAGCCCCTCGACTTCCATAAACACCGAGACGCGGTTGCCATCAAAGACCGGCCCGTTTACCAGCTTGTAGCCCGGCACGTACTTTTGCACATCGGCAATCATGGCGTGGATAGAAGCGGTAATCGCCGCTTGGTCGGGCTCGGTTTCGGTCAGGCAATGCACGGTGTCACGCATCATCAACGGCGGCTCAGCGGGGTTGATGATGATGATGGCTTTGCCTTTTTTTGCGCCGCCGACTTTTTCGACTGCGCCTGCCGTGGTGCGGGTAAATTCATCAATATTCTTGCGTGTGCCTGGCCCTACCGAACGGCTGGACACCGTGGCGACAATCTCGCCATACGCCACCGGTTGCACACGAGAAACCGCTGCCACCATCGGAATGGTGGCTTGCCCCCCGCACGTCACCATATTGACGTTCATTTCTTGCTGCCCCACATGCTGAGACAAATTCACCGGCGGCACGCAGAACGGGCCAATCGCGGCAGGGGTCAGGTCAATCATCAACACCCCCAGCGCGTTCAGCTTGCGGGTGTTTTCGGCGTGGACATAGGCCGAGGTGGCATCGAAGGCGATTTGAATGCCATCGGTCAATACATGGGGTAACAAGCCATCCACCCCGTCTGCCGTGGTTTTCAGCCCGCACTGGCGGGCACGTTCCAAGCCTTCAGAGGTGGGGTCAATCCCCACCATCCAAACGGGTTCAAGCACCGGACTCCGCTGGAGCTTGTAAAGCAAGTCGGTGCCGATATTGCCCGGGCCGATAAGCGCGCATTTAATCTTTTTCATCAAAACACCTTTCGGGTCTGAAACCGCCCCCAGTCGGGGGATTTCTAAAATAAGGTCGAGCTAAAAAACAGGTTCT
>CALMOJ010000136.1 GCA_937871815.1 uncultured Neisseriales bacterium | reverse complement strand
TTAATACCAGCCTGCAGTTTATCCATTTTGCCTTCCTTCCCCTCTTGCTAAAAAGCCCATGTCATGGGGCTTTGTTGTACAGGGGGCGCTCACTCAGCCTCCCCCCACAATCCCCCCCCACACCACAGCCAAATTCACCAGCCCCACCAACTGTGCCGCGCTACCAAGGTCTTTGGCGCGTTTGGCCAAGGGGTGACGTGCCAAAGAAGTGTGGTCAACAGCGGCCTCTACCGCCGAGTTCAGCAGCTCAATTGCCAGCGTGGCCAGCACCGCCGCAATCAGTACCACGCGCTCTAACCGGCTGACCGACAGCACACAGGCCACGGGTATCAGCACCCCCGCCAGGACTGTCAATTGCCGAAAAGCCGCCTCGTGCTGCAGGGCGGCTTTGAGTCCATCTAGCGAATAACCGAGTGCGTTGAACAAACGGCGGATGCCGGTTTTGCCCTTAAAGGGGCTGGGGTCAACAGGGGTCATGGTGCAGTCTTTGGCGAAGGAAAATGGGGGAGTGGAGTAATGACAGCAGGGGGCTTGAGCCACGTCAGCCGCGTGGCCATATAAGGGCTGATTTCGGCATGACCATCGGCTTCTAGGCGCAACACTGCCCGCACCTTAAACCGGTCGGCATAGGTAGCCACGCGGTCGGTCGGGGCAAAAAACAGGGCTTTGGTCGCAGTGTCCGAGCGCAAACCGGCGGCCTCTCCCCGCTCCACCAATACGGTGGCGGCTTGGCGGGGGCAGTCGGCGCGGCCAGTATGGGGGTCGATGAGGTGGCAATAGCGCGTCCCCTGCCACTCAAAATAGCGTTGGTAGTCGCCTGACGTGCCAATGGCTTCACCGTCGGCAAGACTGACCACCGCCATCGCTTCGGCGGCGCGGGGATGCTGAATCCCCACCTTCCATGCCCGACCCTCTGGTGCGCCGAGGGCAAGGACATTGCCGCCGATGTTAATCAGCGCGGTCTGAATGCCCTGCTGGCGCAAACGTTGGGCAACGCGGTCCAGTGCCCAGCCTTTGGCGATGCCGCCCAAATCAAGCGCGACGGCAGGATTCCGGCTGCGGGCGTGACCTTCCGTAACGACAACCGCTGCCATCGACGGCTGGCGGGCGAGGAGTGTCGCCAAACGCGCTGCATTCGGCTGACGGGGGGTAAAGCTGTCCGCGTGAAAGCCCCACAGCGCGACCAGTTGCCCAATCGCAGGGTTGAAATAGCCGTCAGACAAGGCTTCTGCGTGCTGGCTGGCGGCAATCAGCTCGGCCAAGACAGGGCTGACCGGCGCGGCCTGACCGGCGGCCAAGGCGGCGTTCAGTGCCACCACTTCGCTGCCTGCCGCTTGCCAAGGGTGAAGGCGGGCATGGAGCTGGTCCAGCTCGGCCAAAGCCTCCGCTATCGCCGTGCGGGCTTGGGGGGCGGGGGTGCCGACCACGGTAATCACCACCCGCGTGCCGAACACATAGCTTTCTTGCTCGGTGCGGGGCGGCTCGCTGTGGCAGGCGGTAAGGCTGGCCGCCAGCGCGACAAGGCCAAGAACCCGTTTACGGGCGGCGAGACTCGGGTGAGCCTGCATTGAAATGCTCCAAAAACTGCGCGTGGGTTCAGTTCCAACGCCGCTTTCTTTGCGAATTTCGCCTTGGCTCACCCGTCGTTCACTAGACTTTGAACACGTTCTAAGGGCAAAACGCATCAAGCTTAGCCTGCCGCCCGTTCTAGCGCGTCCAGCATCAAACCCGCCACGTTTAGACCGGTCTGGTCGGTGATTTCGCGGAAGCAGGTTGGGCTGGTGACGTTGATTTCGGTGAGATGCTCACCAATCACGTCCAAGCCCACCAGTAGCAGTCCGGCGGCTTTTAGGCTGGGGGCGAGGGCTTCGGCGATTTCGCGGTCACGCGCCGACAAGGGACGCGCTTCGCCCCGTCCTCCTGCCGCCAAATTGCCGCGTGTTTCGCCGGTTTGAGGAATCCGCGCCAAGCAGTAGCCCACCGGCACGCCGTCAATCACCAAAATACGTTTGTCGCCCTGCACAATGGCCGGCAGATAGCGTTGCGCCATGACGGTGCGGCTATCGCGCTGGGTAATGGTCTCCAAGATGACTGAGAGATTGGGGTCGGTGGGGCTGACCCGAAAAATCCCGTCGCCGCCCATGCCGTCTAGCGGCTTGAGGATGGTATCGCCCTGCTCGCCGACAAAGGCACGCAGCACGGTGCTTTGGGCACTGACCAGCGTCGGCGCCGTCCACGTTGGGTGGCGCAAAATCGCCAGTTTTTCGTTGTAGTCACGCAGGGCTTGGCCACGGTTAAACACCTTGGCACCTTGGTTTTCGGCCAAGGTCAGCAGATGGGTGGCGTAGAGGTATTCGGCATCGAAGGGCGGGTCTTTGCGCATCACCACTGCGTCAAAGTCCGCCAACGCCACACGGCGCGGCGCACTCCGGCTAAACCATGCGTCTGCTTGGCCGGTTAGGGTAATGTCGCAGCCGTCGGCATACACCGTCCCCGCGTTGACCAGCAGGCCGTGGGCTTCGAGCGCGAACAGCTGATGTCCCCGCCGTGCCGCTTCTTCCATCATGGCAAACGTGCTGTCTTTGTAGATTTTAAAGCTGTCGAGGGGGTCGGCAATAAAGGCGATTTGCATGGGTGTCTCTTCGCAGGAAAGGGGCGGTTGGGTGGGGCAAGGGGCAGTTGCCGTCCTGTTGATGTGTGGGGCTAATAAGCTGTTCAAAATTTTTTTAAAAGCAGCGGCTGAGTCGGGCTGAAACCCTGCCGCCAGCCGTGGCGCGGGAGATGCCCTCGCCGCCGTGATTCCCCTCCGGCGGAGGGGGGGCGACGGCAAGGCCGGACGGGGTGGTGGGTGGCGAGGCCGCCAGAGCCAAAAGCCAGTACCAGCTGCGGGGAATAACAGCCAAAGCCCAGCGGCCACCCGTGGCGGGGCAGCGGTGCAGTCGGGTTAAAACCCGACCTACCCACCCGTAGGTCGGGCTTCAGCCCGATTTCGCCACTACCTACGGGGAATCACGGCCAAGGCCGCCGCACCATCCCCCATGCCGCCCCTAGCCAGCGGCGTTCAGCAACCACCCCGCCCCGATGGGGCACCCCTCCACGGGAGGGGAATAAAAGCCAGAGCCCAGCGGCTACCAGCGGCGGGGGATAAAACCAAGCCCAGCGGCCAGCCGTGGCGGGGTAGCGGCGCAGTCGGGTTAAAACCAGACCTACCCACCCGTAGGTCGGGCTTCAGCCCGATTTCGCCACTACCTACGGGGAATCACGGCCAAGGCCGCCGCACCATCCCCCATGCCGCCCCTAGCCAGCGGCGTTCAGCGGGTCGGTGGCTTCCAGCTCGCGGGCGGCGGCCAACAAGGCCAGCCGTGCCACCACGCCGTAAGCGTAGAAGCGGTTGGTCGGGCAATCTGGCTCGCCGGTGCGGTCGGGTAGGCCTGCGGTTTCAAACGACAGCGGGACAAAGTGCATCCCTGGCGCATTGAGGTTTTCATCCACACCGCGTCCGGTATGCACGCGGTAAAAGCCCCCCACCACGAACCGGTCAATCATATAAATCACCGGCTCGGCCACGGCTGCGTTAATCGCCTCGAAGGTATACACCCCTTCTTGCACAATCACTTCGCTGACCTCCTGCCCTTCTTTAATCACCGCCATTTTGTTGCGCTGTTTGCGGTTCAGCCCAATCACGTCTTTGCCGTCTTTGACGGTCATAATCCCCATGCCGTAGGTGCCTGCATCGGCTTTAACAATCACAAAGGGCGGCGCGTCAATGCCGTGCTCGGCGTACTTGATGCGGATTTCAGCCAGCAATTCGTCCACCACGGCGGCGAGGGCTTCTTCGCCTTGGCGGTCTTGGAAGTTCAGCCCTCGGCATGAGCGGAACATGGGGTCGAGCAGCCAAGGGTCGATGTCAATCAGCGCGGCAAACTCGCGGCACACCGCACTGTAAGCATTAAAGTGGTTGGATTTGCGCCGCACCGCCCAGCCAGCATGGAGTGGGGGCAGCAGGTTTTGGTCGAGGTTTTCGAGCAGGGCGGGCAAGCCGCCTGAGAGGTCGTTATTCAGCAAAATCACGCAGGGGCTAAAGCCATCGGCCAAGCACACCCGTCGCCCTTGGCGGGTAATCGGCTCCACCACCAAGGCATCGCCATTGGCAGTGTGCAGCGTGGTCGGCTCGGTGATGTCAGGCGAGAGGCTGCCCAAGCGCACAGTCAGCCCTGCCAGCTCCAAAATATGGCGAATGGCGGCGACGTTTTGCAGGTAAAACGTGTTGCGGGTGTGGTTCTCGGGGATAAGCAAGACGCTTTGCGCTTCTGGGCAGATTTTCTCCAGCGCACTCTGCATCGCCTGCACTGCCAAGGGGATAAAGTCAGGATTGAGGTTGTTAAAGCCGCCGGGGAACAAATTCATATCCACTGGCGCGAGTTTAAACCCGCTGTTGCGCAAATCGACCGAGCCATACACCGGCGGCGCGTGGTGCGTCCACTGGCTGCGGAACCAGTGTTCGATTTTGGGTTGGGCTTCGAGAAAGCGGGATTCGAGCGCGAGAAGCGGGCCGGTCAGGGCGGTGGTGAGGCAAGGGACGGTCATGGGTCACATCTCAGAGTAGGTCAGCCCCAACGGGGTGGGTGGGGCACAAAACAGCGTGGGGCAGGGTAGACCCCACGGCGAAAAGACATCGAGGGAGGGAGGTGGGGGGGGTAAGAGCCTGTTTACGATCTAGCGAACGAAGGGTCAGACAAGGCGAAATTCGGAA